>JANNBP010000087.1:0-77324 GCA_031385555.1 Deltaproteobacteria bacterium
ATGGCGATGGCGTCGGCGATGTCGATGTCGTTTGGTACGAGGTCCACGAGGTTGTGATGGAGTTGGCGAGGGCGAGGGCGATGGCGAGGGCGAGGGCGAGGGCGAGGGCGAGGGCGAGGGCGAGGGCGAGGGTGAGGGCGAGGGCGAGGGCGAGGGCGATGGCGAGGGCGAGGGCGGCGCCCCGCTCGAGGTGATCTCGAACGAGGTCCACCAGCGTGGGACCTGTGAGGGCGATGGCGATGGCGATGGCGATGGCGATGCCGATGCCGATGCCGATCGTCGACCTCGCGACGTCGAGCAGCGTACCAGCGCTTTCTCGCGCTCGATCCGCAGTCGAAACTCAATTGGTCAGCACCGGCGACCGCGTTCTGGATCTGATCCAGGAGACCCTCCCCGGGAGGCCGATGTGAGCACAGGCGAACTGGGTGCGGCGGCCGGTGGTGCCGCGTCACGTGACGGGCGCGTTCGTCGCATCGTTCGCCGTCACGGCGGCGGGTCGCGTCGAGCCGACCGATTCGGGCATGCAGGCGCGTTCGGGACGAAACACTCGTCGTCGTGCTTCGGCACGGCGCTTCTCGACGGGACGGGAGACCGGCTCGCGGCCACGACGGTACGTTCGGGCCGCGCCGCGGCTAGCGGCACCGCCGCCGGATCGCGATCGTCCGCGCGATCGCCGTCGCGATCTCGCGCAGCACCTCTGGTCCCGCGGGGGGATCGCGCCGCCGATGATGTACAGCGGCGTGAACCTGAGCGGCGTGATGCGCGCCACGCGCGCGTGATCACATCCGGTGCGAGGTCGGAGAATGGCGCGGTTCGCGGGCGCGTCAGGCGACGTTCAGTCGGGCGTCGGCTCGCTGGTCGTCGCGGTGAGGTTGCCCTGCGCGGCGGTGAACGTAACCGTCGTGACCGAGGGCGTGCCGTCGCAATCGAGATCGCAGCGTGCGATCGCCTTCGTCTCCTGACCGAGGGAGACGAGCTCGTACGAGCACCGCGACGGCTCCATGATCGAGAAGTCCAGCTCCTGCCAGCCCTCGGTCCACTGGCTCTGCGGGACGACCGGGAACTTCATGTCGGCGGTGCTGCACACGCTCGCGATCTTGCCGGGCATCTCCGGTGCGGACTTCGGGAACGCCGCCTTCTCGGCGTAGAGCATCTTCACCTTGCGCTCGATCGAGCGCAGCTGGAGCGACGACTCCATCGAGCGGCCCTTCTCGACGTAGGCCTCGAAGCTGCGCGCGGCCATCATCGTCAGCGCGAACAGCAGGATGCCGATCGCGAGCCCGACGATGCCGCAGACCAGGCCGGCGATCGCCATGCCCTTGCCCTTGCCGCCGATCTTCTTCGCCTTGCTGATCCCGAGCGCGCCGAGGATCACGCCGACCAGCGCGCACAGCCAGCCGAGGAAGGGGATGAAGCACAGGACGAGCCCGATGATGCCGAGCACCATGCCGGCGACGGCGAGCCCGTTACCTGGTTGTGGTTGCTGGTACGGAGGAGCGGCTTGCGGAGCGACCATCCGAAGACCGTATCAGGCCCAGGCTTCGCTCGGCAGGGTCAGGAGGAACGTCGCGCCCTCGTCGAGCGCACTCTCGGCGCGGATCGTGCCGCCGTGTCGCTCGATCACGCGCGCGACGGTGGCGAGGCCGATACCCGTCCCGGTGAACTCGGTCGCGTTCGCGAGCCGCTGGAACGGCTGGAACAGCAGGTCGTGGTGCTGCATGTCGAAGCCGATGCCGTTGTCGCGGATGAAGAGCGCACCGTCGCGCGCGCCGATCTCGATCCGTGGCGCGGCGGCACGAGCGCTGTACTTCCAGGCGTTGCCGATCAGGTTCGCGAGCGCGACGCGGAACAGCGTCGGGTCGACCCGCAGGCGGAGGCCGGGCTCGATGGTCACCTCGACGTGCTGCTCGCTGGTCTCGCGCTGCTCGGCGACGAGCTCGAGACACAGGGCGCTGCAATCGATCTCGACCGGCTGAACCGCTTCGTGCCCGACCTTCGCGAACGCGAGCAGGTCGTGGATCAGCCGCGTCATGTTACCCGCCGCGCGATCGATGCGCTCGATGAGCCGCGCGAGCTTGGGCGACAGGTCTTCCTTGTGGATCAGATCCACGGCCATCTGGATCACGGCCAACGGCGAGCGCAGGTCGTGGCTGACCATCGAGTTGAAGGTCTCGAGATCGCGGAGCGCGGTCTGCAGCTGCTGCGTGCGCTCGGAGACGCGTTGCTCGAGCTCTGCGTTGAGCCGATGGACGGCTTCCTCGGCGACGACGCGATCGGTGATGTCCTGGCAGACGCCGACCAGGCTGCGCAGCGTGCCGGTGGCGTCGAGTACGGGATGCGCCCAGGTGTGGAGATGGCGGATCGAGCCGTCGGGTCGGAAGATCCGCTCGTCGTGCGAGTACGGCACGTGCTCGTGGAACACGCGGTTCGTCGCGTCGATCACGCGCTGCCGATCGTCGGGATGGATCTTGGTGAGGTAGGCCTCGTAGCTCGGCGTGTACGTCTCGGGCGTCAGCCCGTAGATCCGATAGAGCTCCGCCGACCACGTCGCATGCGGTTGCGTGACGTCCCATTCCCACCTGCCGAGATGCGCGACACCCTGGGTGTCCACCATCAGCTGCTCGGCGCGGCGAAGGCGCTCCTCCGCCTGCTTCATCGCGGTCAACGCCGCGTCGAGCTCGGTCGACATCAATCGGGCGTCGGTGGGTTGCGGGTCACCGTGAGGTCACCCTGCATCAGGGTGACGTCGTAGCGCAACGTCGACAGCGTCATGTCGCAATCGAGATCGCCGATCGCCTCGAGCGTGCCCTTGGTCGCGGTCTCGCGCGTCCACTTGAACGTGAAGGACGTCGGCTCGGAGACGTAGAAGTCGATCGCCTTCCACCCCGGGTCCTGCATGTAGTCGGCGATCGGTCGCACCGGGAACTTGAAGTTCGGGTGGTTGCACGCGGTGCCGGCGGGACCGGGCATCTCGCTCGCGCTCGGCGGCAGCTCGGCCTTCTCGGCGTAGTAGGTCTTGAGCCGGCGCTCGAGCCGGTCGAGCTGTATCGACGACTCGGTCCTCTTGCCCTTCTGCATGTAGTCCAGGAACGCGGGGATCGCGATCGCCGCCATCACGCCGGTCAGCATGAAGGACAGGATCCCGCAGACCAGGCCGGTGATGCCGGCGCCGCGGCCGAGACCGCCCAGGCGACCGGCTTTCGACATGCCGATCGCGCCGAAGATGATCCCGAGCAAGCCGGCCAGCAGCCCGACGAACGGGAGCCAGCAGCCGACGATGCCGACGATCCCGAGGATCATGCCGGCCGTCGCCATTCCGTTCTTCGGACTCGGTTGCATCGCGACCGACGCTATCACCGCAGCTGCAGGGCGGCGTGCTCCAACGCCGCTGCCATCTCGTCGGCGGACGCGAACCTCGCGGCCTGTTGCTTCTGCAGGGCGCGTTGAATCACGGCGTCGAGCCCGGGCGGGAGATCCGGGTCGAGCGCCGGCGGCGCGGCGTCCATCTGGAGCTCGACGAGCTCGAAGTCATCGTCCCCCTGAAACGGCGGCACGCCCATCAACATCTCGTAGAGGATGATGCCGATCGAGTAGAGGTCGCTGCGCAGATCGAGGTCCTCGCCGCGCAGGCGTTCGGGTGCGATGTACGACAGGCTACCGACGATCGCCCCGATCGCGGTGAGCTTCGCGCTGCCCTCGAAGGTGGCGAATCCAAAATCGATCAGCACCACGCGGTCGACCATACCCGTCGCCGCCGGCTCGAGCATGATGTTCGCCGGCTTGAGATCGCGGTGCAGCACGCCGGCCGCGTGGACCGCCGCGAGCCCCTGCAGGGCCTGGAACGCGTAGCTCACGGCGCGCCGCGGATCGAGGCGGCCCTCGCTCTTGAGCACCGCGCGCAAGGATCGCCCGCGCAGCAGCTCGGCGACCAGATAGGGCTGGTTGTCGGGGGTCGTCCCTGTGGCCAGGAGTGCCGCGATGTTGCGGTGGCGGAGGACCGCCTGGACCTCGGCCTCCCGCAGGAACCGCTGGTGCGCCGCGGGATCGAGATCGTCGAGGTGTTGCTTGAGGACCTTGAGCGCGACGTGCGTCGCGGTCGCGAGATCGAGCGCGCGATAGACCTCGGCCATCGCGCCCTTACCGATCAGGGCATCGATCCGGAACTGACGGCCGTAGATCTGGCCGATCCGATCGCCTTGCACAGGCATGCAGCCATGACGTTACCAGCGTCGGCGGGTGGTGGTATACGAGCGTCGTGCGTCATCTGGTGAGCATCGCGGACTTGGACGCCACCGAGATCGTGAAGATCCTCGATCACAGCGATCGCTACATGGCGTTCGCGGACGAGCCGATCAAGAAGCTGACCTCGCTGCGGGGTCGCACGGTGATCAACCTCTTCTTCGAGAATTCGACGCGCACGCGGACGTCGTTCGAGCTCGCCGCGAAGCGGTTGTCCGCCGAGGCGATCAACATCTCGGCCGCGTCGTCTTCCACCACCAAGGGTGAGACGCTGCACGACACCGCCGAGAACTTGAAGGCGATGTATCCCGACGCGATCGTGATCCGCCACTCGTTCGGTGGCGCGGCGGAGATGCTGGTGACGAGCCTGCGAACGTCGTCGCGCGAATGTGCCGTGATCAACGCGGGCGACGGCCAGCACGAACACCCCACGCAAGCCTTGCTCGACGCCGCCACGATCCGGCGATCCAAGGGCAAGGTCGAGGGGCTCGAGGTCGCGATCGTCGGCGATATCTCCCACTCGCGCGTCGCGCGCAGCAACGTGCTGTGCCTCGCGAAGCTGGGCGCACGGATTCGCCTGTGTGCGCCGTGGACGCTGATCCCGCGCGGCATCGAGCTGATCGGCGGCGAGCTCACGCGCGAGCGTGTCCGCGTGGTGACGCGGCTCGAGGACGCCCTCGATGGCGTCGATGTCGTGATGATGCTGCGCGTGCAGGCCGAGCGGTTCGCCGGCGAGGCACCGCGGTTCCCGAACACCCGCGAGCTGTCACGTACGTTCGGCCTCTCGGAGAGATCCCTCGGGTACGCGAAGAACGATGCGATCGTGATGCACCCGGGGCCGATCAATCGCGGTGTCGAGATGTCCCCGCAGGTCGCCGACGGTCCGCGCGCGGTGATCCTCCAGCAGGTGAGCTGGGGTGTCGCGGTGCGGATGGCGGTCCTCGAGCGTGCGATCTTGGGCGACCAGGCACCGTCATGAGCACCGCACTCTCCGTCCGCGGGATCGTCAAGCAGTTCGGCAATCACCTCGCCGTCGACGATGTCTCCTTCGAGGTCAAGCTTGGCGTGGTCTACGGGATCCTCGGCCCGAACGGCGCCGGCAAGACCACGACGCTGCGGATGATCAACGACATCATCAAACCGGACCGCGGCACGATCGAGATCGGCGGGCTCGCGCCGGGCCTCGAGGCGGCACGGAAGATCGGCTACCTCCCCGAGGAGCGCGGGCTGTATCCGAAGATGCGCGTCCTCGACGCGATCGAGTTCCTCGGCGAGCTGCGCGGCCTGTCGCGTCGCGATACCAAGGCGCGCGGGACGCAGTGGCTCGACAAGCTCGGCCTCGGGCAGTGGAAGGCCAACAAGGTTCAGGACCTCTCCAAGGGCATGCAGCAGAAGGTGCAGTTCGCCGCCGCGCTGATCCACGAGCCCGAGCTGGTGATCCTCGACGAGCCGTGGAGCGGCCTCGATCCGATCAACGCCGAGGTGCTCCGCGAGACCGTCGAGGAGATCCGTCAGCAGGGCCGCACGGTGCTGTTCTCGACGCATCAAATGGAGCAGGCCGAGAAGGTCTGCGACGGCGTCTGCATCATCGCGCGGGGGAAGAAAGTGCTCGACGGCAACCTCCGCGAGATCAAGGAGGCGTCGGCGTCCGAAGGGCTGATCGCGCTCGGCTTCGCGGATGCGGCCTCGAGGGAGATCGCGGACAAGCTGCTCGCCGACAAGGAGCTGGTCGCCGAGAGGCGAGCACCCCGCGCCGGCGACGTCGCCGATTGCGAGGTCAAGCTGGCCGGCTCCACCGACTCGAAGGTGTTGCTGACGAAGCTGCTCGAGGCGGGCGTCGGGATCCGGCTGTTCGAGATCGTGACGCCCACGCTGCACCAGATCTTCGTCGCGCGCGTCGGTGATACCGCCGCGGTCGCGGCACGCAACGAGGACGCGGCATGAAACGAACGGGCCAACCATGACTGACTTGCGCGCCATGCTGGTGGTCGCTCGCCGCGAGCTGCTCGAGCGGGTCAAGACCAAGCTGTTCGTGATCGGCACGCTGGTCGGGCCGCTGTTCATGATCGCGATGATCGTGGTGCCTGCCGCGATCGCCGCGAGCAGCACCGCCGGCAACAAGATCGACATCGTCGACAAGACCAACTCGCTCGGCGTCTCGATCGCGCAGGATCTCGAGAAGCTCGACTGGAAGCTCACCGTGGTCCCGGCGGACACGGCCGACGCGATCGAGCTCGAGAAGATCCGCAAGGATCAGATCAATGGCTTCATCGCGATCCCGAAGGACGCACTCGACGGGGGCGAGATCGCGTATCGCGGTGACAACGCGTCGAGCCAGGGCATCACGGCGATCGTGCGTGCCGCGATCAACCAGAGCGTCCGCAAGGCGCGTGGCGAGCGCGCGCACATCGATTCGAACAAGCTCGACGAGATCCTGCTGCCCGCGAACGTCGGCACCTATCACACCACCGGCGAGACCGAAGGCAGCTCGGGGACCGGCGCGTTCCTGATCGCGTACATCCTCGCGATCATCCTCTACATGGTGATCACGCTGTATGGCGTCGGCGTGATGCGCAGCGTGATCACCGAGAAGACGTCGCGCGTGATGGAGATGATGGTCGCGGCGGTCAAGCCGCGCGTGCTGATGGCCGGCAAGATCCTCGGCGTTGGTGGTGCGGGCATGATCCAGATCTCGATCTGGCTCGGCATGGGCGCCGCGATGCTCGCGTATCGCGGCGAGCTGCTCGGGTTGTTCGGCATCAAGGGCGCGGGCGAAGGCTCGCTGCCTCCGTTGGCCGCCGTCGAGATCGCGATCGTGCTGAGCTACTTCGTCCTCGGCTTCTTCTTCTACTCGGCGATGTACGCCGCGGTGGGAGCGATGGTGTCGTCGGAGCAAGACAGCCAGCAGGTCCAGATGCCGGTGACGATGATGATGGTCGTCGGCGTGCTCTGCCTGCAGGTGGTCAGCAACGCTCCGCGCGGTTCGGCGTCGACCGTGATGTCGAACGTCCCGTTGTGGTCGCCGATGCTGATGCCGATGCGCTACGTGCTCGGCGGTGCCACGCTCGGCGAGGTCGCGATCTCGCTCGCGATCTTGCTGGTCTCGACGCTGCTCGTCGTACGCGCGGCCGGCAAGATCTATCGCGTCGGCGTGTTGATGTACGGCAAGCGACCGAGCCTGCGCGAGCTGGTGCGGTGGCTGCGCTATTGAAGTAGGGCTCCGCTGGCAATCGCCGTCGAAAGGCGCGTACACTTTCGAGAATGCGTTCCTGGGGAATCGCGTCGTCCCTGTTGTTGGCGTGGACGTCGGGGGCCGCCGCACAAACTCCTGCCGGCGCGGATGTCGCCGCGGCCACGGCGGGAGTCGGGGAACGATCGCTACTCGCACTCGGCTACGGCGCGATGCCCGGTGGACTACATGCCCCCTCCGCCGAAGGCTTGCCGGCCGGCGTGTTCGGCGTGGGGTTGATCGGTGGGTTCGGGTTCCGCAACAAGCTGCTGTCGGCCGATCACAAGTTCACGCGCGGCATCGGTGACGTCGCGTTCTCGTTCGCGCCCGTCGCCGGGCTGACCCTCGGGCTCGCGTTCGACGGCCGGTTCGACAAGCACGAGGGCGTCAACCCCGCCGGCGACGATGGGTACGTCGGCGATCCGCGGTTGATCGCTCGCTATGGCAGGAGGCTCGGCACGACGAGCGCAGGCGGGCAGCTCACGATCTTGGTGCCCGGCAAGGACGCGCCGTCGGTCGCCGCCTCGGCGATCTCGTTCGAGGCGCGCGGCTTGTTCACGATCGCGGCCGGTCCGGGCGCCCTGTCGCTGTCGGCGGGCGCGCGGATCGACAACAGCGCGAAGTCGGTCGTCGATGACAACGGCAACGACAACCGCATGCTGCTATCCGCCGAGGATCGAATCTCGCTCGGCGTCTCCGACTATCACGCGTTCGTCGCGAGCGCGTACTACCGGCTGCCTGCAGGTCCGAAGGCCTTCCTCGGAGTCGAAGGCAGCATGGATCGGTTCTTCGGCGAGCATCTCCCCGCCAGTATCACCGCACCCGACAAGCCCGGCGCGATCCTGCGTGCCGCGATCTCGGGCGGCTACCACCTGAGCGCTCAGTGGACGGCGCTCGCCTACGTCGGGTTCGCGAAGGTGCCGAAGATCGGCGCTGCGGATCTCGCGGCCGGTAACATCGCGCTGATCCCGTACGAGCCGGCGTTCACCGGCGGTCTCGCGGTCACCGCGCACTTCGGCGGCGGCAAGCGCGGCGGCGGCGGCGGCGGCATCACCGAGAACGACTGCGTCCGGAACCCCGACGCGTGCAAGCCCGTCACCGTGGCGATCACCGCCGATGTCGCGGGTGCCGTCGTCGACGACTCCGGCAAGCCGGTCGCCGGCGCGCGCATCACGGTTCGCCTCAAGAACAACACCGGCAAGGCCACCACGGACGAGAAGGGCGAGTGGGCGGTCGCCGGCGTGCCGATCGGCAAGACGGTCTCGGGCAAGACCGAGCTCGACGACACCGGTGCGGAGGTCACCGTCGAGGTCGAGGGCAAGAAGCCGAAGACGGCCACGCTTACTCTCAAGTCGGGCCCGGACAACAAGGTCCCGACCTTCACGCTCGATCCGGTGCTGCCGCCGGGTCAGTTCAAGGCCGTGATTCGCGCGGCTGGAACCGGCAAGCCGATCGCCGGCGTCACCGTCAAGCTCGCGCCGGGTGGTGCGACCGCGGTGACCGATGCCGACGGCAACATCTCGCTCGACGTCCAGCCAGGCACGTACAAGGCGACGGCGAGTGGCAACGGCTACAAGGAGCAGATCCTCGACGTCGTGATCGAGCAGAGCGCCGTGGTCGTGAAGCAGTTCGAGCTCTCGAAGTAGGCATGCCGCGCGCCGCGATCGTCGTTGCCGTGGTCGTGATCGTGAGCGGCTGCGGCATGTGCGGGAGCAAGCAGCAGGAGATCGCGAAGCTGGAGAAGGCCGACGGCCCGGTGGATCGCCAGCAAGCGAACGAAGCGAGCTGGACGGGTGCGGAGGTCGGCACCAAGTTCTTCTTCGGTGACGCGGCGCGCACCGCAGACGGTGGCGCGGGGCTGTCGATCGCAGGTGGTGCGCAGATCGAGATGCAGAAACACACCGTGCTGCGGTTCGGCGGCAAGGGCAGCCAGAGCCGGATCTCGGTCGAGCTCGGCGAGATCGATCTGTCGGGCGGCACTGTCGACCTCGATGTCGGTGCCGTGAAGGTCGGAGCCAAGGGGCGCGTGCGGATCACCGCGCGTGGCGACGGCAAGGCCGACCTCGAGCTGACCCTCGGCGAGGCGCAGGTCACCAGCCTCGGCGGCATCACCACGACGCTCGAGCTCGACAAGCGTCTCGAGCTCACCACCGAGGTCACGGCCGTGCCGGTCGCCGATGCAGGCATCGTCGATGCACCGCCCGACGCGCCCGAAGCTCCGAAGTCGGTCGCCGGCGGCGCCACGATCGACGTCACCGGCAAGAAGGGGGAGATGCTGATCGTCGGCGAGACCAAGTGGGCGCCCTTGCCCGAGGGCGCGTCGGAGTTGCCGAAGGGATCGAAGATCCGGCTCGGCAACGGGACCGCGGCGAAGCTCACCGCGGGTGGAACGATCCTCGCGATCGCCGGCGGTTCGCGCGCGTCCTTCACCGAGACCTCTGGATTTGCACTCGAGGCAGGCGGAGGCACCGCGAGTGGCGAAGGTTCGGTCGCGCTGCCCGGCGGGGCGATCGCCGTCAGAGGCTCGACACCTACCCCGGTGGAGATCAAGCTCGACAGCGGTGGTGGCGGTACGAAGGTCACGATCTCGCGCGGCACGGGGCGCCTCACCGGCACCGGCGGCAGCCAGCTCGACATGAATCGCGGCGAGAGCGCGACGCTGCTCAAGACCGGTCAGATCCGTCCGCTCGAGGCGATCCCGAATTACTTCGACATCCAGATCGTCGCCGGCGAGGGCAACTTCGCGATCCACGATCCGCGGCCGCCCGTCGCGATCCAGTTCCAGTTCGCCGGCAAGTGCCCGACGGGCGGCATCATCGAGCTGGATAAAGATCCGCGCTATCGCACCGCGAAGGTGTCGGGTGGTAAGGAAGCCGCGAACCACCTGGTCAAGACCGGGACGTGGTCGTACCGGCTGCGCTGCACCTCGGGCGCGGGCGAAGGCGCGGCGGTCGCGTCGGGGCGCATCACCGTCGTCGCCGATGGCGGGACGCGCAAGCTGCCCGACAAGCCCGGCATCTCGCCGTTTCAACCGAACGGCATGCTGTGGACGATCGGCTACCAGAGCGTGATCCCCGACATCGCGGTGACGTTCCCCGGTGCGGGCACGAACTTCACGCTTCACCTCGCGCGCGGCGGCAAGGACAGCACGTTTCCCTCGACGTCGACCAAGCTGAAGATCGAGGGCAAGCAGCTCTCCGAGGGCAGCTACACGTACTGGTTCGATCGCGATGGCGCGCGTCAGGACAAGACGAACTCGCTCAAGATCCAGTTCGACAACACCGCGCCGCAGGTCTACATCGAGCTGCCGATCAACGGGAAGCCGTGGGCTCCCGGCGACCTCGACGTCCGCGGGTCGGTGGTGCCGGGCTGGGCCGCGGCCGTCGGCGGGGCCTCGATCCCGCTCGACTCGGCGCGCCGGTTCATCGCGAAGGTGCAGCAACCGTCGGGAAGAGCGCTCGCGATCCGGCTGTCTCACCCGCAACGTGGGGTGCATTACTACCTGCGTCGCGGCGGCAATTAGCCGGTCCAGACCACGCATGCGGACAGCGCTCCGAGCCACGCTCGCGCACGTGCGCTCCGCACGACTGCGCGGGATCCGCCACAGGGGTCTCACGGAGGATTGGCGGATCGGACGTTCATTTGAAGGTTCGCGCCGAATTCATCGTCGCGCTCGAATCAATTCCGCGTCGCACGCCGTGCGAAGTGTCCTGGACACGCGCCCGGGTCGATTCGTGTAGGGCCCTGCGACCCAGACGAACGGGTTGGCTCCCCGTTCGCCGCCTGGGTACTATGTACGAATGCGTCGAGTCTGCCTGGTAGTCATGTTGGCGGCGTGCGGGGATGACCCGGGCGGTGGTGGCGGCAACCCGGCGATCGGCGCGCCCGGCCCGTTCTTCGACGAACCCATGTTCTTCAACATGGACTACACGGGCGTGTCCCCGGCGTCGGACAGCGATCAGATGATCTCGACGTTGCGCGCGGCCGGTGGGTGGGGCAACGGCGATCGCATGCAGATCGACTTCTCGTTCGACGTGCTGCTCGCCGACGAGACCGCGCCCCTGCTGGCGTTCGAGCCCACCTCCGACTTCTACGAACCGGACTGCGATCACGTCGAGGTCCCCGTGCCGTCGGCCGGCAACGTCGAGGGCGAGGCGGGCTACGCGTGCGAGGACGGCGGCGACTGCCACCTGATCGTGTTCTCGCCGTCGCGCGGCACGCTGTACGAGATGTGGAAAGCCAACCTCACCGGCGGCGACTTCTTCGGCGGCTGCATGGCCGCGTGGGACACCAAGGTCTCGTACCCCGACACGCTGCGCGGCGAGCAGTGCACGAGCGCCGACGCCTCGGGCTTCCCGATCGCGCCGATGCTGTTCAACGCCGATGAGGTCGCGGCAGGCGAGATCGATCACGCGATCCGCTTCATCCTGCCGAACGATCGCCCGAAGGACGGCTACTCGCGCCCCGCCACCCACGGCACGCACACCGACGGTGGTCCCGACGCGGTGCCGTACGGCGTCCACCTGCGGCTGCGCGCGGACTACCCGCTCGAGACGTTGCCGAGCGAGGGCGCGAGGGTCGTCGCGCGCGCGATGCAGAAGTACGGCATGTACCATGCGGATGGCGGCAACATCGCGCTGACCGCGGCGACCGACCGCTACACCACGGCGAAGTGGGACGGGCTCCTCGATCCGAAGGATCTGGCAGATCTTGCGGTCGAGGACTTCGACGTCATGGATCACGGTTCCACGATCGAGCTGACCCTCGACTGCGAGAGGTAGTAGAGTCCAGCCGTGCGCTGGATCTCTCGGCTGACCACGATCGCGGTGGTCACGATCATCTTCGGGGGTGGCGCCCTGTTGATCCGATCGAGAGTGCCCGACGCACAGGTCCGCGGCACCTTCGAGACCTCGGTGAAGTTCCGCGACGCCTCCAAGCTCCAGCCCGACTCGGCCGTGATGATGATGGGTGTGCGCGTCGGCGACATCGTCCGGCTCGAGATCGAGGGGCAGTTCGCGCGCGTCGATCTGCGGCTGCGCAGCGATCTCGAGCTGCCGAACGATTCGTTCGTCACCCGCCGTGCCGACTCGCTGTTCAAGGACAGCTACCTCGAGATCATCCGCGGGAGCTCCACCGTGATGCTGAGGAGCGGCGAGCCGATCGCGCACGTCGAGGAGGGCGGCTCCACCGACGCCACTCTGCGCACGATCGCGCGGACGATGCCGAAGATCGACGCCGCCCTCGAGCGGCTCCACACCTTCATGATCGAGGGGCGCAAGCGGGTGAACGGCAATATCCAGCAGACGATCATCGACGCCGATCGCTGGGTCAAGGACGGCCGGATCGAGAGCGGCCTCGCGACCGCCGACAAGGCGATGGAGCGGTTCGAGAGCGGCACCACGGCCGCGGCCGACGCCGTCGGCGATGCGGTGCCCACCGTCGCGAAGCGGCTCGCCGGGTTCGACAAGGCGATCACCAACGCGCGCGGATCGATCAAGGACGGCAAGGAGGGCCTCGTCAACGCGCTGACCGACGCGCGCAAAGGCTTCGATCGGATCGACGAGCCGGTCGCCGACATGCAGGAGGTCGTGGCCGCGATCAACGAGGGTCGAGGCGATGACTTCAAGGGCACGCTCGGCCGGCTGATCAACGATCCCGACCTCGGCAACACGCTCGACGACATCACCGAGGATGTCCGCGAGGGCGCCGCCGGGCTACAGCGCTTCAAGTCGTGGATCGGGGGCCGCTTCGAGGCCAACATCCGGCAGCGCAGCGTGCGCGTCTACGCGAGCGCGGAGATCTGGGCGCGCCGCGACAAGTTCTATCTCGTCGAGTTCGAGAAGAGCGCGCTCGGCGGTGACCCGTTCGCGAGCCTCACCGACGTGCCCGGCGCCGACGGCGTGACGCGCCGCCAGGTCATCGAGGACGAGCTGCGGTTCACGTTCCAGTTCGGCAAGCGGATCGGCAACCTCCAGCTCCGCGCCGGCCTCAAGGATTCGAGCGCGGGCATCGGCATGGATGGCCTGCTGTTCAAGAACCGGCTGCGGATCTCCACCGATCTGTTCGGCTCGTTCTCGAGGACGCCGCGCCTCAAGGTTGCCGCCGCGTTCGCGGTGTTCCGCTCGCTATACATCCTCGCCGGCGTCGACGACGCGCTCAACGCGCCGGGCGCGCTCCCCATCACTCTCGGCAACACGCCGGTCCCCGAGTATTTCTCGGAGCTCAAGTACGGTCGCGACTACTTCCTCGGCGTCGGGCTCAAGATCAGCGACGTCGACCTGACGACGATGCTGCGGTTCTACGGCGCCTTGATCGCCGCGAACGCTCTGGCGAACTGACATATAGTCCGCCGCATGGGTGGATCTGAGACAGCGCTCGCGCGTCCGCGCTATGCACATCACGGCAAGGTGCTGTTCGTCGATCTGACAGCGAGGTCTTCGCGCATCGAGCACGTCGACGAGACCGTCTATCGCGACTTCCTCGGGGGCTACGGCCTCGGGGCGTGGCTGATGTGGAAGCACTTCCCGCCGAAGACCGACGCCCTCGCACCGGAGGCGTGCTTCGCGATCTCGAGCGGGCTGCTCACCGGCCTGCGCACGCCGTTCTCGGGCCGGATCCAGATCGTCGGCAAGTCGCCGCTCACCAACACCTGGGGCGATTCCAACTCCGGAGGCAGCGTGTGCTCGCACCTCCGGCAGGCCGGCTACGACGCGCTGGTCGTCACCGGCAAGGCGGCCGAGCCAACGCTGCTGGTGATCAAGGACGACAGCGTGACGTTCGAGTCCGCGGCGGAGTACTGGGGCAAGGAGATCCCGGAGACGTTCGACGCGCTGAAGACGAAGTTCGGCGGCAAGCGCGATGTCGGCGTCTCCGCGATCGGTCCCGCGGGCGAGGCGAAGCTGCGGATCGCGTCGGTGATGAACGATCGCTATCACGCATTCGGTCGCCAGGGCTTCGGCGCGGTCTACGGCAGCAAGAACCTCAAGGCGATCGTCGTCGCCGGCACCGGCGAGCTTCCCGTCGCTGAGCCCGAAAAGTTCAAGGCGATCTGCAAGTCGATCACCGACGAGTACAAGAAGGACCTCGGGCTGTTCGCGCGCTTCATGGCGTACATGGCGAAGCCGAAGAGCTGGCTCGGGTGGATGTATCGCCTGATGGCGAAGCGCGGGATGAAGCTGACGTCGCCGGTCGCGGCGATGCGGCGGTTGTGGTCGCAGCGCGGCACCACCGCGGCGGTCGCGCTGTCGATCGAGAACGGCGACGCCCCGATCAAGAACTGGCGCGGCGTCGGCAGCAAGGAGTTCCCGCTGGCGTCGCGCGGCATGAAGATCGACGGCAAGGTCGTCGACAAGTACATCTCGAAGAAGCTGTCGTGCGGCGATTGCCCGATGCCGTGCAAGGGCATCGTCAAGGTCAAGTCGCGCGGGCTGTCCGACGTGCGGCGCCCCGACTACGAGACGATCGTCGGGTTCGGCGCGAATCTGCTCAACGACGACATCGAGCTGATCACCGCGTGTCACGACGCGTGCAATCGGCTCGGCATCGACGCGGTGAGCTCGTCGATGACGATCGGGTGGGTGTGCGAGGCGGTCGAGAAGGGGATCCTGACCTCCAAGGATCTCGACGGCATCGACATGAAGTGGGGCGACGGCGAGGCCGCGCTGGCACTCACGATCAAGATGGGCTCGGCGGAGGGCTGTGGTACGTGGCTCGGCAACGGCGTCAAGCGCGCGGCCGAGCACGTCGGTAAGGGCACCGAGGCGTTCGCGATCCACGTGCATGGCGGCGAGCCCGCGTATCACGACAGCCGTTTCACCTCGCTGATGGGCGTCACGTACATCGCGGACCCCACGCCGGGTCGTCACACCGCCGGCAGCGCGTCGTGGAACGAGACGTTCGGCGTCGGCTTCTCGTTGCCGGCCGCAGCGGAGAAGAAGGACTGGAACGTCAAGTGGAAGGGGACCGAGGGCAAGGGCAAGGCGCAGGCGCTGCACTCCAACGCGCACCAGGCGATGAACGGCCTCGGGCTCTGCATGTTCACGATGTTGACCGGTTCGCTGCCGTGGGCGGACCTGATCAACGCGGCGACGGGGTGGGGGATGACCGACAACGATCTGCTCGTCTGCGGCGAGCGGATCCAGAACCTGCGCGCCGCGTTCAACCGCCGCGAGGGCATCGTGCCGGCGGACTTCGCAGCTCATCCGCGCATGCTCGGTGAGGGCGATGGGAATCTGCCGGCGGGCCCGCTCAAGGGCGTCAAGGTCGCGCTACCGATGCTCAAGGACGACTACTACTCCGCGATGCACTGGAACACGAAGAGCGGCCACGTCTCGAAGGCGAGGGCGAAGGAGCTCGGGATGGACACGCTGCTCGAGGGCTTCACCGAGTAATGGGCCTGTTCGGTCGCCGCGATCAGCTGAAGATCCACCTGCTGATCCGCGGGCGGATCGGCGACGACTGGAAGGATGTCGACACGCATCTCAAGGTCCCACCGGGTACGACGCTCTCGCAGTTGGTCGAGCTCGCGGATCGCGCGAAGCTGCCGCTGCGCGAGGCGCTCGACAACTCGCCACATCTCAAGGACACGATGATGCTCAACGGCGAGCGCTGTCCGATCGCCGAGCACGGGGATCGCTTGCTCGTCGACGGCGACGAGATCTATCTGCTCGCGCCCCTCGCCGGCGGCTGAGCGGCCGCCCGAGCTCACGAGCCAGCGGCAGCGCGGAGCAGGAGCGCATCGCCCTCGACGGCGACGATCGGCTGCGACTCGGGATCGAAGCGAGCCGCCACCAGGGTTCTTCCGTCGGGGGCTTCGACGAGATCTCCTGGCTCGACCCGCTCGCCGAACGCCAGGGTCGCGGCGACATCGCGCAACAGCAGGGCGGTCTCGGTCGCGGCCTCGGGCGCCACGCCGAGCACGACCAGGTCGGGTCGCCCGAACTTGCAGCACCCGAGCGACCACGCGGCGAGCGTGCCGTCGGGTAGCTCGTCGAAGAACAACGTGACCTCGTGCATGACATCGAACGCGCGGGTGGGATCGAGCGCGCCGACCTCGTCTCCGAAGTGAGCGCGCGCGGCGTAGACGTCGATCACCAGGAACGCGCCTTCCTCGCAGATGCACTTCGCCAGCGCCCACGCGGCCTGGACGTGCCCGAGGTCATCGGGATCGTCGAGCTCGCACTCGATCACGTAGGCGTGCTGCGCGTCGCGTGCGCGGGTCAGCGCTCCATCACCGAGGTCACCGGTGATCAGGGCGGCGAACGGTGAGATCACGTCGCTATCGAACTGCGGCGAATCCTCCAGCCGATCGCGGACCGCGAGGACGATCGCCTCGGGGCCGTCGCCGGCGACCGGCATGCCGTGCTTGATGCGCGAGATCGGGAGCGGGTCGGGGAGCTTCACCGACGACAGCGCGATCAGCGCGATCTTCGCCTGTTGCCCACCGGTCGTGTAGTTCGGGCGCGGCCAGGGCTCGGTCATCGGTTAACCAGGAGATCCGTCGTCGCTGTACATCGCGTCGATCTCGCGCTCGAACTTCTGCACGACGACGTTCCGCTTGATCTTCATCGTCGGCGTCAGCTCGCCGGTGTCGATGCCGAACGGCCTCGGCAGGATCGCGAACTTCTTCACCTGCTCGACACGGGCGAGCGACTCGTTGACCTTGTCGACCTGCGTCTGGATCGCCTGGCGGATCGCGGGGGCCGTCGACAGCTCTCCCTCCGCGACGACCTTGCGCGCCGCCACGTCATCGAGCGTGATCAGCGCGGTCAGGTACTTCTTGCGATCTCCGATCACGACAGCTTCGCCGACCAGCGGCGATTCCTTGAGCGCGGCTTCGATGTTCTTCGGCGCGATGTTCTTGCCGCCGGCGGTGATGATGATCTCCTTCTTGCGGCCCGTGATCGTCAGGAAACCTTCCTTGTCGAACGCGCCGAGGTCACCGCTGTGCAACCAGCCGTCGACGGAGAGTGCCTCCGCCGTGGCCGCGGGCTCCTTGAAGTATCCGAGGAACACGTTGGGCCCGCGCACCAGGATCTCGCCGTCATCGCCGATCTTGCACTCGAGCCCGGGGAGCGGCGGCCCGACGCTGCCGATCCTGGTGCGACCGGGCAGGTTGAACGACGTGGGGCCGGTGTCTTCGGACTGGCCATAGATCTCGCGGATCGGGAGATCGATGCTCGAGAAGAACACCAGCACGTCCGGTGCGATCGGCGCGGCACCGCTGATCAGATTCGACGCACGATCGAACCCGAGCGCCGCCTTGAGCTTGTGGATCACCAGCCGTTGCGCGAGCGCGTACTGGAGCGACAGCATCCGCGGAATCGCCTCACCGCGATCGCGATGCGCGTTGACCTGGGTGCACGCGGCGCGCGCCCACGCGACGAGCCGCTTCTTGGCTCCGGTCAGCTCGGAGAGCTTGCCCGCGAGCACGGCGTGAAACTTCTCCCAGATCCGTGGCACCCCGAAGAACACCGTGGGGCGGCAGTCCTTGAGGTTGTCCGGAATCTTCTCCAGCGACTCGGCGAAGAACACCGAGCTGCCCGCCGTCGCCGGCATGTGGATCGTCGCCATCTGTTCGGCGATGTGAGACAGCGGGAGATACGACAACGAGACGTCGTCGGCGTGGGCACCCCCGAGTGCGACCAGCGTCTTCGCCGTCCACTGGAGGTTCCCGTGCGACAGCATCACGCCCTTCGGCGGTCCGGTCGTCCCCGACGTGTAGATCAGCGTGGCGAGATCCGCCTGCTCGATCATGTCGATGCGCGCGTCGAGCGTGGACTCCGCGACGCTCTCGGCCTTCGCGAGGAAGTCATCCCACGTCAACACGTCGTCGCCGGTCGCCATCGCGCCACGCATCATCACGATCCGCGACAGCAACGGCAGCTGATCTCGCCTGGCTTTGATCTTCGCGAGCTGCGCGGCGTCCTCGACGAGCACGACGAGGGCTTCGGAGTGATGGACGATGTACTGGACCTCGTCCGCCGAGCACGTGGTGTAGATTCCTGCGGCGGCGCCGCCGGCCATCATCGCCGCGTGATCGAGGATCACCCACTCGGGTCGATTGAACCCGAGGATGGCGACCTTGCTCCCTCGCTCGAAGCCGAGCGCGAGCAACGCGCGCGCGGCGGTGCGGATCTGCTCCGCGTAGGTCCGCCACGTCGTCGGCTGCCACCGTCCCCCGACCCTGGCTTGGTAGGCGACCGAAGACGGCCGCTCCTCCGCCTGCCGGAGCAGGCGATGAGGGATGGTGTCTTTTGACGAGGCTGTGACAGCGGACCGCGAAGGAGCAACCATGCGTTACTTCTTGCTGCGCTTGCGCTCGGCGCCGGGGAAGTACTGCGTCGAACGCTTCTGTCCCTTCACCTTGACCACACCCTCCGCGATCAACTTGCGGATCGGGAGCTGGAGATCCTTGGTGGTGGTCCCGAGCGTCTTGTTGATCTGCTCGATCCGGAGACCCGGGTTCGCCTTCACGTAGTCGACGAACTGGTCCGACAGCCCATCGAGCTCGTCCGACGTACGCTTGATCCCTTTGCCACGACCGCGGCCAGCGCTACTGAAGCTCGACGATCCACCTCCGCCGCGCGCACCACGCCCACCACCGCTGCCTCCGCCTCTGAGCGCCGACTCGAGTGTGTCGATGGCCGCACGGCGGGCGAGATCAGTAATTTGCGCCACAAACCCCTGCACCACACGATTCATCTCGGTCTGGAAATCACTCATCTAAATTCAATCCTCTTTCGCGCTGAGTATGGATAAGAGTTCAGCGGTACCAGGAAAGAACCACACAACGCCCACGGGCACAATGCCCGCAGGGATCTCGCGGGAGAGCCAGTAAGGCCTGTACGGAAAAGACGGCCTCGTCGCGAGCTCGGCCTAGCGATAGGCGGGGACGAGCTCGTCGAGCGTGATGTAAACGACGGGCCCGAGGTGCGCGCCCGACGACTTCGCGTCGGAGTACTTGAGGAATTCGTCGACGCGCGTGCCTTCGCCCCGCGAGAACCGATCGGATGGGTGAAAGCCCATCATCAACGTGGTGGGTGCGCTCAGGGGCTCACCATTCCAGTTGGCATCGAATAATCCATTCATCTCCGCCAACGTTACGTAATCGATCATCACGCCGTTATCCGGGACCTCGAGCAGCGTGCTGTTGGGCGCGGCGCTGGACAGTGGATCCGCTGTGTTGGGAAAATACGGCTGGCTGGTGTCACCGATCGGTGCCCAGTGCTCCATGTTCCAGCGGTACAGCTCCTTGCCTTCCCACTCCTCGATGCGCTCCCAGTTGAGCGCGGAGGTGTCGGCGGTGAAGCCCTTGTCGGCGAGCGCGTTGAGGGTGTCGATGCCGGCCGTCCATCCACCGGCGCGAAACGTCTTCGGGCGGTTGAGACCGTTGGTCTCGAACAGCATCGAGGCGTGGTCGAGCAGAATGCCGAACTGCTGACGATCGTAGGCATCGACTTTGATCGTGTAACCGGTCGGGTCCATCGCCATCGTGGTGGATTGATCGATCACGCAGGTGACACCCGCGCTCTCGACAAAATTGCAGTACGGGTGGATGTGTAGCCCGATCTCGTCGCGATGGGTGTCGCGCTGCTCGACGAGCCAGCTCACGAGCTCTTGTTGCCTCGCAGGCGACACCGCTGGATCGGTGAACGTGTAGGGGCCGACGAAGTGCGTGATGCGCATCTCTGGGTGGTCGTCGTGAATCCGATCTTGATAGTCGAGGACGTCAGTCCCGGGATCAGAAAAGTCCCAATCGGTGGTGACCAGCACGTAGTACGGTGCACTGCGAACCAGCGGGAGCTTGGCGAAGGCGACGTCACTGCCATTGGCGGCGAGGACGACGTCGTAGCTCCCGATCGGCAGTCCGCTGAGGTCGACGTCGCCGACGAAGATCCCATTCGTCACCGCCAACCGCTGCACCGGGAGGTCCGCGACCCAGACGTCGACGAAGTCGGTGCCGGGTGGAAAGAACACCTCGAGCGACATCGTGTCCTGCGAGGGCGTGGCGGCGTTGCCGACGATGTACCAGCCGGTGCCGCGGACCGAGAACGCCGGATCGTTGTCGGCGGGCGCCGACGGTGGCGTGGCCTTCGGCGCCGGAAAGTCGCTGCCGCAACCGAGACCCAGAGCGAGAGCAAGCGCAGCGGCGAGGTGCCTCATGGCGCGGACCCTAACACCGCGGTTGTCGGTGAACACGTGATAATTTGTCGGCCATGACCCGGTTGTTAGCGCTCGTTGTCCTGGCCGGATGTGGTGGCGGTCTCGGCGCCGAACACCCGCTCACGGTCCCGCTCGGCATCGAGCGCACCGCCGCGGACAGCGCACTCAAACACCATCAGTACTGCATCAAGGTCGATGGTCCACGCCCCGATGTCGAGACCTACCCGCGCTGCGCTCGCGCCGGGTTCGAGTGGGGCGAGTCGTGGGTCAGCGCGACCTACAAGGACAACAAGCTCGTCGAGCTTCGCCGCTACGAACGGATCGCCGATGGTGCGCGCGCGACCGAGCGCTGGAACCAGCTGGTCGGCGAACGCGCGAAGTCCGGCGATGCCTCGGACGAGGCCACCGCCGCGATCCGCTCGCGGTTACTCGAGCCGGGGACCCGTACGCTGAAGGCGTTCCGGATCGACGCGAACACGGTGGTCGGGATCTATCTCCTCCACCCGAAACCGCCCGAGGAAGCGAACATCCTCGAAGCGGTCCTGACCATTCCAAGGTCGTGATCCCCTGAGGCGAGTTGTGCAGACGGTTGCGGGCCGGCGCCACGGGCACGGTTACAGCGCCAACAGAGCGCGCGCGTTGGAATAGAAGATCTGCCGTTGTTCGGCGTCCGAGAGTCCAAGCGCTCGCACGGCGGCGGCGGCTCGTGCGGGCTCGTCGACCGGCCAGTCGGAGCCGAACAGCACGCGATCCGTGCCGACGGACCGGATGACCCAAACGAGCTGTTCGCGGTACGGCGAGTCCGCGAAGAACGGAGCTGTCGCGGAGATGTCGAACCAAACGTTGCGCGGATACCAGGCGAACTTGCGTGCGATGCCAAACATCGCCATCTCGTGAAACCGGATGCCGCCGAGGTGAGCGAGCACGAGCCGCGCGTTGGGATGGGTGACGGCGAGCTTCAAGAACTTGCCGGTCTCGTTCGCATCGAATGGCGAGAATCCGTCAAATAGCACCACCATTCCGAGGTCGGCGGTGTGTTGGACCACGTTCGCCACCTCCGGCGAGGCGACATCGAACGCCTGCGTGTTGGGATGGAGCTTGATCATGCGAACACCCAACTTCGCTACGCGATCGAGCTCCTCAAGCGCGGCCGCGCCGTCGTCTGGATGGACGGAGGCGATCGGAAAGAAGAAGCCATTGCTCGCGCGCGCCGCCGCTAGAACACCGTCATTGCGGACGCGAGTCTCCGCGAGATCGCCTTTCGGGGCGATGACGATCACGCCGGCGTGGCTTGCAAAGATCTGGGCCTCCAGGGCACGGAGCTGCTCGGTCCCGACTGGCTGCTCGGGGCTCGCGCCGTCCTGATCGCCCAAGCGCAGATGTGTATGGAGGTCGATGATCGGGCCGGAGTACTCGGCTCGCGAACGGATCTGTGGCGAGGCTGCGCAGCCTGCCAAGGCGAGTACGTATGCCAGGCAGATCGTTCCAGCGAGAGGCGATCGTCCCTTTGCGAACACGGCCGCACAGTAGCTCAGGGGATACGGTTGCTCCGCGGTCGAGCCATCAGAACGGAGATGCCGGCGAGCATGCTATCCATTCGATCCACCCCAACACTCCCAGCATCCGCGACACCTCGCTCGGAGTGGACCTCGCGCGTCCCGAGCAACGATCCCGGTCATCGAGGTGGTTAGCTGTAGCTTACCGAGGGCCGGCGTCGGTCAGGCGTGTCGCCGACGGGGTGTTGACCGTGAACGTCGCGCCCGACTTCGCCACCGGGAGGCCGCCCGGGAAGTAGCCACCGGAGAAGTCACCCATGACGCCGGGCTGGCTGTCGATCCAGTCGGCCGAGGCCGTGCCGTTCTCTTCCCAGTTGTTGTTCTGGAAGTTCGCGAGCTGACCGCCATAGAACATCAGGCCGTACGGCGTGCCGAGGATGTTGCTGTTGGTGACGGTGATCGTGTTGCCGGTGCCACCGAAGTGCATGTTGCAGTGGGTGGTATCGGTGACGCCGGCGTCCGCGCCGATCTGCGAGTACGTCACGTTCACCGTGCCGCCGTTCATGATCAGGAAGTCGCCGGTCGCGGCGAACATCTTGCTATCGGAGATCGTCGCGGTACCGCCCGCGTTCGTCACGATCGAGCCGCCGTGCTGCACGGCGTACGTCATGTCGAGCGTGCCGCTGACGGAGAGGCCGCCGAAGAAGGCGCCGTTGGTGTTGGCGGGATCGGGTTGCAGCGTGACCGGCGCGGCCTTGGTGCCGCCGACCGTCAGCGTGCCCTTGATCGACAGGTTCGACGCCGCGCGGAAGTTGAGGACCGTGCCGGGCTCGACGGTGACGACCACGCCTGGATCGATCGTTGTCGCGCCGGTGAAGGTCACCGTTCCACTCAGCGTACGCGCGGCGGTGATGTTGCCGGAGATGCCGTCCGTGGGGTTGGGGTCAGGATCTGGTCCCGGATCGACGACGTCGTCTCCAGGCGTCTGCCCATCGGCACCGACCACACACGCAGGCAACAACAGGGCTAAGAACAGGGCCTTCCTCATGTAACGAATGTTAAGCAACGGGTGTGCCGTCGGGGAAGGAATCCCACCCGGCTTGATCGCTGAGATCATTGCGTTTGCTCGGATGTAGGCAACTGAATGCGAGCACCGATCCGGTGACTCGGCCCCCGGGGTGCGAGACCTAAACACCCCGATCGTCCAGCTACAGAGGGTAGAGGTAGCGCAGGAACCGCCAGGTCCGCGCCTTCCACGCGAGCTCGTCGTGCGTCGCGCCCGGCTCGCTGTGATAGCAGACCGTCGTCGGCGAAGCCGTGCAGCTCGGCGAATCGCTGCGCGACCACCCGAGGTCCATCAGCTCGTCGCGCACCTCGACCGAGTCCGCGGCGCCATCGCTGTTGTTCGCGACGTTGCCACCGTGATCGAGATAGATCGCGATTGGCTGCTTGCCGTACGTCGGGATCCGATCGCGGAGGGCATCGCCGCTTCCCATGCCGGGCCAGAACGCTCCCGACAGCGAGACCGCGGCGGCATAGACGTCGGGATGCGCGAGCGCGAGATCCATCGCGATCAACCCGCCGAGCGAGCTGCCGCCGACGCCGACGCGCTCGCCGTTCCAGCGCACCTTCGCGAGCGCCTTCGGCTGGAGCTCGTCGACCTGAAACGTCATGAACTCGGCAGCAGCGCCGGCATTCAGCCCGTACTCGTTGTTGCGCGCGCTCGTCGACGCGGCACCGATCACGATCACCGGTGCGACGCGACCCTCACCGATCTCGATGTCGAGTGCCACGTCGAGCTCCCAGCCGGTGTGGCCGAAGCAGCAAGCGTGATCGCTCCACAGGTTCTGACCGTCGTGCATGAACAGCACGGGATACGTGCGGTCCTTGGCAGCCAACGCATCGTAGCCCGCAGGCAAGTACGCGGTGACCTCGCGGCAGTTGTCGAGCGCGCTCGAGCAGATCTCGCCGAACGTGACGAGATAGCCGCGACCGGAGTCCGGGGTCGCGAGCACGCTGTTGCGACCGTCGGGATTGCCGGTGAAGTCGTCATACGCGAACGCGGGATCGTGCGGATCGAGTGTCCAGCTCGAGGTCGCCGGATCGTAGAGCTTGTACTGGTGGTAGCCGGTGGCGACGCTGCCGACGCCGAGGATCAGGTCACTGCCACATAGCGGTGCGGTGATCACGGCGGTGGTCGACCAGTCGTTGAACGAGCCGGCGACCGCCCGCACGGCGTCGGTGCGAAACAGCGCGCGATTTGATGCCCACAGCGGGCCGAGCTCGGCGCGCTGATCGAGCTCGTCGCGCAGGGTCGCGATCGCGCCAGCATCGCAGCCGATCGCGGCGTCGTAGAGCTCCAGGATGCAGGCCGCACCGGCCTTGCCGTCGGGGCACCCCTCGTCGACCGGCGGATCCTCGATCGGTGGGACATCATCGTCGTCACCGCCGGGCATCTTGGGGTCGTAGCCGCACGCGGTGAGGAGAATCGGGACGATCAGGAGGGTGCGCATGATGACTTTGGCAACGCGGACGGGCGTAACTGTGCGATGTCGCGTGGTGATTTCACCCTGGAGCAAGACGCAGACCTGATCCAAACCGCGTGCGGGCGAACCGAATTCTCGGCTGGGTGCTCGTGCTCGCGGCCCTCGTGGGCGGCCTGACGTTCCCGATCCTCTCGATCACCGAGCTCGACGCGTGGATCGGGATTCCGCTGGCGGTGATCTGCTGGGTGGTGTTCGTCGGCTATGTCGGCCTTCTCGTCGCCTATAACCGGCGAGCTGTGAGGAAACTTGGCTGACAAGGAAAAGGCTGCCGAGATCGTGCGCGCGGCCAAGGCCGAGCGGCGCGGGACCTCGCGTGGGCTGTGGGTCGCGACGGCGATCCTCGGCGGGCTCGCGACCATCGGCTTCGTGCTGATGTGGTTCTCGGATGGCACCCCGGCGTCGGCGCCCTCGACGGTCGCGGATCGCGGGCTCGGGTTTGGTGCGGGGATCCTGATCGGCGTCGTCGTCGGAATCGCCGTCGGCTACGCGATGGCTCGTCAGCGCCAGTCGGATCGCAGCACACCGTAGAGCGTGACGTCGCACAGCCGCTTGCCCTTCTTGACGTGCTGGCGCTGGACGCCTTCGCGCAGCATGCCGAGCTTGTCGAGCACCCGCTCGGAGGCGGTGTTGCCGGCGAGCACGAGCGCGTAGACGCGCGCGAGGTTCATCACCCGAAACCCGTAGTCGACCGCCGCGTGTGTCGCCTCGGTCGCGTAGCCGTGACCCCACGCCGACTCGATCAACCAGTAGCCGAGCTCGGCGCGGCGATCGCGTGCGTAGCGCCGCAGCGACACGGTCCCGACGAGCGCGTGATCGTCGCGCGTCGAGATCGCGAGGGTGACGCCTTTACCGAGTGTCCACCACTCGCTGCGATGGCGCACCCAGCTGCGCGCGAGCGCGATCGGGTAGGGCGACGGAACCTGGATCAGATACTTCGCGACGCGCTTGTCCCCGGCACCGTCGGCGACCGTCGCGGCATCGCCGTCGCGCAGCGGACGCAGGATCAAGCGATCGGTCGTGATCGTCGGTTGCGGCGGGAGATCGATCTCGATCACTGCGGAGGACGCGTGCCGTTGAACTCCTGGAATGACACGCAGCCCTCGAGCGGCGCGCAATCGGGGTTGCCGACGGTGGCGGCCTTGTAGTTGATCACGCCGGTCAAGGTGTCGCCGTCGATCGACGCGTCGATCTCCGAGTTGAACGTGAACGTGCAGTTGCCCTGCGTCTGCGAGCGCGAGCCGAACAGCTCGAGGAACAGCTCGTCGCCGTCGATCTCGCCTTCATAGAGGTGCGAGCCGAGGGCGAGGTCGAGCACCACGCCCGCACCGGCCATCACGTTGGCGGTGGCCGTGCTGCCGTCCTGGGCGATCACGACCGGGATGTTCGATGACTGTTCACCGACGGTCCAGTTCGCCAGGTTGCAGCCGTTGTCGCGATTTGTCAGCGCGATCGTGTAGTCGCCTGCCACGTCGGCCGGATCACCACCCCCACAGGCAACCAGGACACAAGGCAACAATGTCGCGAGGATCCTCATGGCCCCGAGGATAACCGGCTATCTTGCCCGGGGTAAAAAGATGCGTCGCCGGCAAGGGAATGCCTACGATCGCCTGCTGCTAGCCATCGGGCTGGCGTGCGCCGCCGTGCAAGACGTCCACACCCATCGCCTCGACAACGGGCTCACGCTCCATATCGCCCCCGGCCACCCCGCACCGGTGGTCGCCGTGCAGGCGTGGGTCGGGGTTGGCTCGGCCGACGAGCAGGCGCACGAGGTCGGTATCGCGCACGCCGTCGAGCACATGTTGTTCAAGGGCTCGTCGCGGTACGGGCTGGGCGAGCTCGCGCGCACGATCGAAGCCGGCGGCGGCGAGATCAACGCGTTCACCGCCTTCGACCACACCGTCTATCACGCGGTCCTCGGACGCGATCACGCCGACGCGGCGATCGATGCGCTCGGCGACACCCTGTTGTCTCCGCGCGTCGATCGCGACGAGCTCGCGCGCGAGCGCCGCGTGATCCTCGAGGAGATCCGGCAGGGCACCGACGATCCGGCGCGCACGGTCGCGCAGAGCCTGTTCGCCACCGCGTTCGCGCAGCATCCCTATCGCCGGCCGGTGATCGGCACCGCCGACAGCGTGCAGGAGCTGTCGGAGCGCCAGCTCGTCGGGTTCTTTCGCAGTCACTACGTCGGCGACAACCTCACGCTCGTCGTCGCCGGGGACGTCGATCCGGCGCGTGTCCTGCGCTCCGTCGAGCGCCGGTTCCGGGCGATGCCCGCTGGCGTGCGCCCCCCCACGCGCGTCCGCGAGAGTGATCAAGCCGCGCCGCGTGCGTCCGCGCAGTACCGCGATGTCGCCGAGGCGTACCTCGCGGTCGGCTTCCACGTTCCCTCGGCGCGCCACCCCGACATCGCCGCGCTCGACGTCGCGGCGATCTTGCTCGGCCAGAGCGAATCGGCGCGCCTGCCGAAGCTGCTCCGCGATCGCGATGGGGTGGTGACCAGCGCGTACGCGAACGTCCACGCCCTACGCGATCCGGGCCTGCTCGTGCTGTCTGCGACCACGCGGCCGGCGCGGGCAGAAGCCGCCGTCGGCAAGCTCGTCGATCAGACGCTCTCGCTCGTCGACGACCTGTCCTCCGACGAGCTCGACAAGGCGCGGATCGCCGTCGAGAGCTCGTTCGTGCGCCAGCTCGAGACCGCGCAGGGCCGCGCTCGCTCGCTCGGCTGGCACGCCACGATCGCGGGCGATCCGCAGTTCGGTCACGTCTACCTCGATCGCATTCGCTCGGTGCGGCGCGGCGACGTGGCTAAGGTGATGCAGCGCTACCTGCAGCCGCACAACGCGAGCGTCGCCGCCGTGCTGCCGAAGCGACACCAAGCCAGGAGCCAGCGCGTCACCTTCGCACGCGAGGCCGAGAATCGCGTGCGCCGCTCGCTGACGACCAAGCCCGTCGCGGCCCAGCCCGCCGAGCAGCGAGTCCTGCTCGGCAACGGCACGGTGCTGCTCGTCCGTCGCGATCCGTCGGTGCCCGTCGTCGCGATGCGTGCGGTGTGGCGCGGAGGCCAGCGCGTCGAGGATGCGAAGACCTCCGGTGCGTCCACGCTGCTCGCGCGTACGATTACCCGCGGCTGCGGCAAGCTCGACGCGGCGCAGACCTCGGATCGGATCGATCGGCTCGGCGGCGGCATGTCCGCGGTCGCCGGCCGCAACAGCTTCGGGATCTCCGCCGAGTGGCTCGCGCGCAGCTGGAGGCCCGGCTTCGAGCTCCTCGCCGATTGCATCTTGGCACCGGCGCTGGCGTCCACGGAGCTCGAGGCGCAGCGCAGGTTGCTGCTCGACGATCAGGTCGCGCAGGCCGGCGAGCCCGCGCAGCTCGCGTTCCGCACGTTCTCCGAGGCGTTGTACGGCACGGCCCATCCGTACGCGCGCGACGTGCTCGGCACCGCGCGATCGATCGAGGCGTTCGAGCGCGCGACGCTCCTCGCGTTCTATCGCGATCGCTATCCCGCCTCGGCGCTGACGCTGTCGATCGTCGGGGATGTCGACCTCGACGAGGTGATCGCCGCGGCGAAGGCTCGCTTCGACAAGGCGCCGCGGACCAACGTCAAGGCACCCGTCGACGTGCCGCCCTTCGCCGATCGCCTCGCCGTGCTCGACAAGCGGCGACCCGATCAGCGCGAGGTGTTCGCGTTCCTCGATCGAGCGCAGGCGCACCTCGTCGTCGGGTTTCCAGGCGCGACGCTCGACGCCCCGGATCGCTTCGCCCTCGAGCTGCTGGTCGCCGTCCTCGGCGGGCAGGGCGGGCGGTTGTTCGCCGAGCTCCGCGACAAGCGCGCGCTGGTCTATCGCGTCTCGGCGCACTCGATCGAGGGCGTCGATCCGGGCTTCGTCGCCGTCTACCTGTCGTGCGCCCCCGACAAGCTAGGGGAGGCCGTCGAGGTCGCGCGTGCCGAGCTCGCGAGGATCCGCACCGAGGGCGTGACAGCCGCCGAGCTCGAGCGTGCGAAGAGCTACGCGATCGGCAGTCATCAGATCGCGATGCAGCGCCGCGCCGCGGTCGCGAACGCGATGGCCTATCACGAGGCCTACGGGCTCGGCTGGGAGAGCTGGTCTCGCTACGACGCGGCGATCCGCGCCGTCAACCCGGCCGACGTCGCCGCCGCCGCTGCGAAGTACCTGCGCGACGATCGGATGATCACCGCCACGGTGCGTTCCAAGATCGCGTCGCCCGGTGCGGCGCAACGCTCGAAGATCAAGCAAGCCCCACGCGCACCGGTGCGCGACACGCCGAAGCCGCGAGCGGTACCGCGGGTCCGCCCACCACGAGGGACCGTATGAACGAGCCGGTCGCGCGACCGAAGCTCGACCGCGAGCTGGCGTCGAGTCTGGTGTTGATCGCACCGCTGTTCTTCCTCTACGAGGTCGGCGTGCTGTTCGCCGGCAGCGTCAACGGCGCCGACGTCGTCACCCGCGCGGTCTACGGCACGCTCGGTCGCACGAACTACCTGCTGCTCGCCGCGGCGCTCGGCTTGGGGTTCCTGCTGTGGATCCGGCGCGCCCAACGCCAGAGCGTGCTGCGCCTTGACGTCGTGTTGCCCGTCGTGCTCGAGGCCGCGATCTACGCGCTGACGCTCGGGGCCCTGGTCAACCTCGTGCTCGAGCGGTTGCTCGGCCTCGGCCTCGATCTCGGCGAGGCGATCAACGCCGCCGGCGCGGGCGTCCACGAGGAGCTGGTGTTTCGCCTCCTGCTCTGCGGTGGGTTGATCGCGGCGTTGTCGCGCACGCAGTTGTCGCGCCGGGTGATCGTGATCGTCGCGTTGATCCTGTCGAGCCTGGCGTTCTCCGCCGCTCATCACCTCGGGCCCTACGGCGAACCGTTCACGCAGCACGCGTTCGCGTTCCGTTGTCTCGCCGGCCTGGTGTTCGGCCTGGTCTTCTACTTCCGATCGCTCGCGCACGCGGTGTACGCGCACACGTTCTACGATCTCCTGGTGTATTGGCGAGCGTAGCGAGCTTCTGAGGCGAGCTTCCGAGGCGAGCTTCTGAGGCGAGCTTCTGAGGAGCTCGTAGCCAGCTTCTGAGGAAGTGGGCTTCTCAAGAAGCGAGCTTCTCAAGCTTCTGAGGAGATCGTAGCGGGTTTCTGAGTGGCTCGAGGGAGCTATTCGAGACCGAGCGAACCAGGACCGCTGATGTCGATGCTGCTCGCGTAGAGCTCGAACTTGACGCGCTTGATCGCGTCCTGGTTCGCCGACGACTGCGCGATCGACAGGTGGTGCATGCCGAGCCCACCGAACGTGACCTCGAACAGCACCGTCTTCTTGTCGGGTGCGAGGTACTCGATCGAGCCCGACTTCTGCGCCTTCGGATCGCTCTGTCCTTTGACGACGTACTGGTCGTACCACTCGAGCAGCTTGTCCGCGAACTCGAGCGAGATGGTGCCGACGATGTTCGGGATCTCGAGCTTGGTCGGCTCGATCTGCGGGAACCGCTCCTGCCCCGTGTAGAGCTTCTTGATCCCCTGCTTGACCGTGAACGACTCGATCTTGTTCGTGTACTTCATCTCATCGATGCCATCGATGTTGAAGCGGAAGCTCGAGGGGGTCCACATCTTCTGCTTCGCGCCGATGTTCGACTGGATCGGCGCGATCGACGTCTTCTTCGAGACGACGTTCTCCGGCTGGATCTTGATCTTCATGTACGCGGCGTCCTTGGAGGAGCCGTCGAGCGTGGGGAACGTGGTCTCCGAGATCAGCGCGTCGTAGAACTCGTGCTCGAACGTGCGCTTGAGATCGAAGTTGGCGTGCGAGATCTGGCCGTTGCGGCGATCGAACTGCTTGCGCCACGAGCCCTGGATCCAGCGCAGCACGTCGCCGAGGCCGGACATGCCGCAGTCACACGTGAATGGCTCGATGTCGACCACCGACGTGTGCTTGATGCGGTGGTTCTCGGGGCCGATCGGCTCCTCGATCGTGCTCGCACGAACGTGGCCGCCCTCGACGGACTTCACGTACGCGGTCGACTTGTGGCCGTCGATCGCGAGCTCGAAGTGGCCCGCCGAATATGCGCGTTTGGTCAAAGTCATCGGTGAACCCCGAGCTTAATGCATCTCTTACGAGCGCTGGCGTCTGGATCCCCCCGACGGTGTTCGCGAACCCCAGCTTGACGCGGGATCGACGGTCCCCAGAGAATCGCTAGACCGAGACGTGTGCGCAAACGTAGGTGATTCCGAATGATTGCCTTGCACGAAGTCGCGGGTCCGCTCACGATCACGCAACCGCCACGCGCCACGTCTCGGCACGGAGCTTGTAGAATGGAGATTCGATGAGGACGGCATTTCCTGCGTTGGCGTTGTACGGATTCCTCGTCGCCGCTGCAGTTGGTGGAACGGCGTTCGCCGAGAAGGCAAAGGCCAAGGACGACGCACGTATCTACAACCGCGCCGGCGAACGAGGCGAGGTCGTCATCAAGCTCAAAGAGGGCCAGGTGATGCGAATCACCCGCAAAGATGGCCGCTGGCTCAAGGTCAGCGTCGCCGGTCGCACGGGCTGGATCCCACGCAGCAAGGTCGAGCTGGTCGCGGATGACGACACGATGGCGCGCAACACACGGCGCCGGCCGTTCGTCGATGGTCGCAGCACGAAGCGCGGCTTCGGTGGCAACACCGCTCCCGAGGATCGTGTCGGTGCGGATGCCATCGACGACAAGAAGGGTGGCAGCAGCGGCGGTGGCGAGGAAGACGACGAGGAAGAGCCGGACGATCCGCCGGCGAAGCCCGTGGCCGAGGGTGGCAAGCCTCCCGCGAAACCTCCCGCGAAGCCCTCGAAGTCCAAGGGTGGGGAGGACGAAGAAGAAGGCAACACCGAGGGCGACGAGCCCAAGAAGGGTGGAGGTGGCGATGACGACGAGGGCGCCGAGGTCAAGGACGAGCGCCCGAAGGCGAAGGTGAAGAAGAAGGTCGTCGCGTACAGCGAGGCCAACGCGGAGAGCGAGGAGTCGTTCAGCCCGACGCCGTCGACGGCGCTGCACCTCACCGGCAACAAGAAGGGCAAGTTCGTCGAGGTCGAGACCGAGGACGGCGACATCGGCTTGGTGCTCGCGAGTGACCTCGATGGTGGTGGTGGGGGCGGTGGCGGTGGTGGGGGCGACGACGAGATCGAAGACAGCGGCGAGACGGGTCCGAAGGTGAAGGGACAGATCGATGTCCGCGGCCGGCTCGGCGTGACGATCATCCAGCAAGGCACACGCTCGGCGGGGACCGCATCGCGCGAGCGCCCCGATAACTATGATCTGTCGACGTCGGCGGCGACGATCGCCCTCGGTGGTTCGTACCTGCGGCCGTACAAGAAGGCGTACGTCGTCGGTGGCGAGCTCGCGATCGACATCGCGAAGGCGATCCCCGGCGTCAAGGTCGACGCGATGAACACGACCGGCATCACGGTCTACAACGTCAACGCGCGCGCCACGTTCGGCAAGGACTTCAAGCGCAAGAGCGGGATGGCCGTGTTCGGTCGCCTCGGCTTCCGCTTCTACAGCTACCAGATCGGCAACGCGACGAACCTGGCGAAGAACACGGCGAACCTGCCGTCGGAGATCGTCAAGGCACCGACGCTCGGTGCCGCGCTCGCCCTACCGAAGCTGACCGAGAAGATCGGGCTGCGGTTCTCGCTCGATGCCGTGCTGATCGGCGCGAGCATGCAGCAGACCGAGGGGCTCGAGGACGGCAGCAAGGCGGCCGTCAAGGGCGTGCTCGGTGGCGTTGGCTTCACGTACCGCTGGAAGCCATCGATGGACATCAACGCGTCCTACGATCTCAACTTCATGAAGTACAACTTCGGCGCGCCGATCGTGAACAAGCGCGGTCACGACATGACGGCGACGGGCGTGACGCGGACCGATGTCTTCCACGGTGTCACCGTGGGCGTCGCCAAAGCGTTCTGATCCTCGCTCACCGGCGAACCTCGTCGCGGTGCCCGTGTCACGTGATTCCCGGGGCTTCCAGATCGGGGACAGGGAGGCGTCCTCGCTGTCCGAAAGCCGGACGAACACTCGATTTTACGTTTTGCTCCAGAACCCTCAGTAGATCGCCGGCTTACGGAGGTAGATCCTGTCCCCGATCTGCAAGTGCTCTGAGGAGTGTTAGATCGGCATTCAGCCTGTTGGTGGTTCGAGCACCAAGTTCGCGCTGCGCTCGCGTAGCAAGCGCAGCACGACGTCGTTGATCGTATCCCCGCGCTCGAGGCTCTCGGTGTAGCGCGTGGCGATCTCCTGGTAGTCCAGGAACGCCGGCGTGAACTCCTCGAAGCTGAGCTTCTTGATCAGCTTGCCGTTGTACTTGGCAAAGGCGCCGACCTTGACGTCAGCCCCGAGCTCCCCCGCGAAGCGATCGAGATACTCGTGGTACTGCGCGGGGAGATCGTCGATCACTCGCGCAGTATCCCCGATCTCTACTGCCGGGGCGTGCCGAGCTTGTCGAGATCGATCTGGCTCAGCGCGAGCCTGATCAACTGCGACTTGTTCGCTTTCGTCCACCCGCGGCGTTTGAGCTCGGCGACCTTCGCCTCGAGCTCCTCGATGTCGCGGTTGTACATGGAGATGCAGATCACCTTGTAGTGCGTTGGCTTCGCAGCGCCACGGCGGGGCGCCGCGTCCCCGCGCTCCCCCTGCGTCGGGGCTCTCCGACCGTAGTACCCCTCGCTGAGGATCGCGTCGGCGTCGCTCAAGGGATCATGTGCCATCAGCTTCTCTTCTTTCATAGGACTCCTCAGATCGCGGCGGTTTGAAAGGCGATGGTGTCGACCGAGACCTTCGTGGCCTCCGCTAGCACCCAGTCGCAAACACGGTTGTAGTCAGCTGCGCCGTGTGAGATCGGCGCGTACTCGAAGATGGACTTCTTGTGGCTCGGCGCTTCGGCGAGACGCGTGTTGAGACGCACCGGCTCGAGGCACTTGTGCTTGAAGTGGCCTTGCAAGGTCTCGAGCACCTCGCGCGCGAGCCGCGTGCGGCCATCGTAGAACGTCGGCAGGACGCCGGAGACGCGGACCGCGTGACCGAGGTGGCGCTCGACGTCCTTGATCGTGCGCAGCACCTGCTTGACGCCGACCAGCGCGAGGTAATCGCAGGTCACCGGAATGATGACCTCGTCGACGTACGACAGCGCGTTCTGGTTGAGGAGGTTGAGCGACGGACCGCAATCGATGATCACGAAGTCGTAGCGCCTCGACACCTGCATCTTGGCGAGCCGCTTGTCGAGCAGCTTGCTGCGGGCATCGGGATGCTGGCGCGCGAGAAAGATCTCGGCGGCGGCGAGCGTCGAGTCCGAGGTGATGACGTCGAGGTGCTGGCGCACCGGCACGCACGCCTCGGTCGGATCGACGCCGTCGACCAGCACGTGATAGAGCGACTTCTCGCCGGCGACGCCGAGGGACACGCCGACGTTGCCCTGCGCATCGGTGTCGATCAGCAGCACGTCGCTCTCGCGCTCGGCGAGCCCGGCTGCGAGGTTGACGGCGGTCGTGGTCTTACCGGTGCCACCCTTCTGGTTGAGGATCGCGATCCGGCGTGCGCGCTTGCTGGTCCATGCCTCGTCGCCGAGGCCCTTGCTCCGGCACTCGAGCGAGCAGAAGTGGCGCTGCCCGTGTGCGGTCACCGCGATCTGAAACACGAAGGCGGGCTTGAACAACTGGCCGCACGCCGTACACGTCTTCTCAATCTCCTTCTCCATGCCCTTATCGAAGCCGCATCGAGGGAAACGGGGCAACTTTTAAGCGTGGTTCGGCGGTATACAGTGGTCGGGGAGTGGCCCGATGATCGCGAAGCAAGTCGTGACGGAAGGTGAGGATGCCGAGCGGGTTGCACGGGCAATCGTCGACGGTCTTCGGGCGCCTGATCTCGCGTTCGCGTTCGTGTTCGCCGACTGGCGACTCGATCCAACCACGCTCGGAAAGTTGCCGTTTCGCGAGCTCGGTGTTCCGGTCGTCGGCGGGACCGCGGTGGGCGTGATCGGTCCGAACCCGACGCAGGGGATGACGGCCGTGGCCCTCGGCTTCTACGGCAGCGCGCTCAAGTTCGGCGTCGGCATCGCTACCGACGTGCCGAGATCTCCGATCCCGAAAACCCGCGATGCGGTGCAGCAAGCTGCGAAGGCGCTCGGCACCACGGTCGACAGGCTCGATCCTGCGCGCCACGTCGGTGTGATGATCGTCGACGGCAAGTGCGGTTCGGAGGAAGCGTGCTGCATCGGCTCGGCCGCGGCGGCACCACAGATCCGGTTCGTCGGTGGCTGCGTCGACTCCGCGCACAAGCCCGTGGTGTGGGCGGGTGGTGAGGCGATCTCCGATGCGGCCGTCGTCGTCGTGATCGAGAGCTCGCTGCCGTTCGCGGTGGTGCAGTCGACGCACGTCGTGCCGACGGAGATCAAGACGGTGGTCACCGCGGCGTCGGGGCGATCGATCAGCGAGCTCGATGGGTTTCCGGCGGCAAGCCGGCTCGCGGCGCTGGTCGCGCATCTCGGCCCGCTCGGGGCGCCGCGCACACCGTACTCGTTCGCGCGCTACGTCGATGGCATCCCGTACGTTCGCTCGATCGCCCACATCGATGGCGAATGTCTTCAGCTCGCGAGCGCCGTCGAACCCGGGCAGGTGCTGCGCATCATGCGGCCCGGCGATCTGATCGGCCAGACGGTGCGCGACCTCGCGGAGGCCGAGGCCAAGGTCAACGGCATGTCGGCGTTCCTCGCGTTCTCGTGCATCGGTCGCCACTGGGAAGCGGCGGCAAGCGGCCTCGAGAGCGAGCTCGGGGTCGCGTACGCCAAGTATCCAACGATCGGCTTCCAGAGCTTCGGTGAACAGTCCGGCATGCTGCTGTGCAACCACACGCTGGCCGGGCTGGCGATCGGGAGCGCACCGTGAGTCGCGGAGGTCGCGAATCGAGCGACGAACGCGTCGCCGAGCTCGAAGCAGAGCTCGCGGCCGCACAGCGTACGATCGAGGTGTTGATCCTGCGACTCGAGCGCGTCGGCGCCCCGGCGCCGACCCAGACCGAGCTGTTCGATGCCGCGGCTCGCCTCGGACACGTCCTCGAGGAGCGTACCCGCGAGGTCGAGGACGCGCGCGCCGAGTTTCGTGCGTTGCGCGCCAACCTCGATCAGATCGTTCGCCAGCGCACCCGCGCGCTCGCCGAGTCCGAGGCGCAGCTGCGCAGCAAGAACGCCGAGCTCGAGCGGCAATCGCGGATCAAGGCCGAGTTCATCTCGATCGCCGCGCACGAGCTGCGCACGCCGCTGACCAGCATCGTCGGCTACCTCGATCTGTTCTCCGAGGGGCGGTTCGGCGATCTGCCGCCGCTGATCGCGCGCCCCATGGCGTCGGTCCGCCGCAACGCGCACCGCCTCAAGCGCCTCGTCGACGACATGCTCAACGTGTCTCGGATCGAGTCCGGCAAGATGATCCTGCGCCGCGAGTCCGTCGATCTCGGCGATGTCGTGCGCGCGGTGGTCACCGAGCTGATGCCGCTCGCCGATGCGCGCAAGCAGAAGCTCGAGACCCACGTCGAGCGGATCTCGGAGCTCGATGCCGACCGCGACAAGCTGCACCAGATCGTCGTCAACCTCGTGAGCAACGCGATCCGCTACACGGAGGATCAGGGCTCGATCGACGTGCATGTCGACGAGGCTCCGAGCGATCGCTACCCCGGGGGCTGGGCGCGGCTCCGCGTGCGCGACAACGGCGTCGGCATCGCCGAGGCAGATCGCCAGCGGATCTTCGATCCGTTCCTCCACACCCAACCCGCGAAGCACCACACCTCCGCCGGTCCTGACTCGGCTGGCCTCGGTCTCTACATCGCGCGCGGGCTGATCGAGCTGCACGGCGGCTTGATCACCGTCGACTCGACCCCCGACGTCGGCACGGAGTTCACGGTGCTGCTGCCGTTCAAGCAGAAGGCGTCGAAGCGACCCGACTCCGAACCAGCGGTCTGACCGTCCGGACATGCAAAAGCCCCGGCGGGTGCGCCAGGGCCTCGAAGCGCGAGCGGAGGCTCGGTGCTGCTTCTTCGTTGCTACTTCTTCTTCTTCTTCGCCGGAGCAGGCTTCTTGGCAGCAGGCTTCTTGGCCGGAGCGGCCTTCTTGGCCGGAGCGGGCTTCTTGGCCGGCTTCGCCGCTTTGGCCGGCTTCGCCGCCTTGGCCGGCTTCGCCGCTTTGGCCGGCTTCACCGCTTTGGCCGGCTTTGCAGCCGCCTTGGCAGGAGCCTTGGCAGCCGGAGCGGCCTTGGCAGCCGGAGCAGCCTTGGCAGCCGGAGCGGCCTTGGCAGCCGGAGCAGCCTTGGCAGCCGGAGCAGCCTTGGCAGCCGGAGCAGCCTTGGCAGCCGGGGCACCCTTCGCAACCACGACAGGCGCACCCTTCGGCGGAGCGACCGGCGCAGGAGCCTTGCCGCCCTTGCCCTTGTTCGCCTTCGCCTCGGCCTTGAGCTTCTTGTTGCGCTCGTCGGCCGTCTTCTCCGCCTCGTCCTTGCGGGCGTGCGCGGCGTTGCGGGCGCGAAGCACGGCAGCCTCGACGTCTGCCTTGCTGCGCGGAGCGATTGGGGTGGACGGGGCATCGGGCTTCTTCGCCCGCTTCTTCTTCTTGGCTTCGCGGGGGACCGGGATCTCCGAGATGTCCGGCATCCGCGAGGCGAGATCGCCACGGTTGTGAACGAGGATCCTGGACCCGCCGTCACGGAAGATCACCTCGGCCTTGTTGTCGGGGAGGAGCTCGATGACGAAGCCGATATCGAACACCGGGTGGTGCACGACGTCGCCTTCCTCGTACGCATCCCGGATCGAGTACGGCCGGCAGTTGTTGAGATCGCCCTCGGTGGCTCGCGCCATCGCGTCGTCCCAGGTCATCCGCTTCGCCGAGGCCTTCTTGGCCCCGCCTTCGCCGTCACCCTCGACACCGTCGCCTCGCGGCTTGCGGTAAGCGTGCACCTCGCCACAGACCACGCACTGCACGCGACGAACTTCGTCCTCGTACATGCTGATGATCGTGTGCGTCGTGTCGGCTTTGCACCGAGGCGACGGGCAGTACGCTTCGATTTCTCCTCCGACTTCGTCGGCGTCTTCTTCGAAGATCGAATCCATCCCGGACCTCTTCTCTGCCTTGTCAGATAACTAGTTGAAACAACTGCCCGAACCTCTATCCGGCCCTACGTCCGGAGTGCGGGTTCAGCGTCTTTTTGCGTCTAACACGAGTTCGAGACAGCAAGCAACCCAGCGACTCTACAACTGTTCCGGGACGTGGCAGGATCTCGCTCCGTGCGGCGGCTTCTTGTTCTTAATGCCTTGATCTTCGCGGTGTTGGCCGCGGCGGCCGCCCTCGCATATTACAGCTTCAGCGCGACCTCCGAGCAGACTTCGCGGGAGCGCGAGCGGACGCTGATGCAGGATCTCGCGGAAGAGAAGGTCGCGAACTTCGAGTTCCTGATCAGCAGCAGCGACACCAAGTTGATGGAGCGGATCGAGCTCGACAAGCTCATCGAGCCCGACTTCATCAAGGGAGCGATCGGACCCGCCGTCGCGTCGGTGTACGTGCTCGAGGATTGCGACCCCGGGGACGGCTGCGAGATGAAGTTCGTGACCGGTGGTCACAACGTCACGAGCGCGCGCACCGATGCCGAGAGCAACGCGTATCGCAACTGGTTCATGGCCCGCGTGCTCGCACCAGCGCCGGAGGGGCAGGGGCTCGCGGAACGCCTGAAGCGCCTCAAGCTCAACACGCGGGATCACCTGATTCTCAACGTCGGCCTGGTAGCGAAGCAGACGAATGCGCCGCCCAAGCCCTACCTGCTGTCGTTCATGAAGCGGGCGTCGAACGGGCGCACGTTCTACGTGATCGTCGAAGACGACACCAACACGATCACGCAGGTGCTGTTCCCGCAGTTCTTCGTGCAGTCGGCGAAGCGCCTCTATCAGGTGGTCGACGAGACCGGGCTCGTCCGCTCCGGCGATCCGTTCGTCTACCAAGCCGACGACACGCTGGTCGAGCGCAAGTTCGTCGACACCTTCGACGGCTGGGCCCTGCGCGTCGCGCAGCGCGAGACCACCGACGTCTCGGCCGAGCAGCGCAAGCGGTTCATCAACTCGCTGCTGATCGGCGGGGCCGTCGGCGTGATCGTGATCGGCCTCGTCGCGCTCGCGTTCGCCGTGCGGCGCGAGCGGCGCCTCAACGATCTCAAGAGCGAGTTCATCTCGAACGTCTCGCACGAGCTCAAGACGCCGCTCTCGATCATCTCGATGTTCGGCGAGATGCTCGCGCTCGGCCGCACCAAGAGCCCCGAGCAGGCGCACGAGTACGCCGAGATCATCTGGCGCGAGAGCGTCCGCCTCGGGCGGCTGATCGATAACGTCCTCGACTTCGCGAAGATGGAGCGCGGCATGGACGTCTACGAGTTCGCCGAGGACGTCGACGTCATCGAGACCGTCGCACGAGCGGTCGAGCTTTCGGGTAGAAGGGTCGCCGCCGCCGAGATGACGATGACGTCGATCCTGCCGGAGGAGATGTCGCCCGCCCGGCTCGATGCGAACGCGGTCACTCTCGCCGTGATGAACCTGATCGACAACGCGGTGAAGTACGCCGCCGACGGCAAGAAGATCGAGGTGTCGCTCCGGCAGGAAGGCGACGTCATCATGCTCGCCGTCCGCGACTGGGGCCCGGGCATCGATCCCGAGGAGCAGCATCGGATCTTCGAGCGGTTCTATCGCGCAAAGTCGATCCGGCTGAAACCGATCCGCGGCTCGGGGATCGGCCTTGCACTGGTCCAGCACATCGCACGTGCGCATGGCGGCGAGGTCACCGTGACCAGCAAGCCGAACGAGGGATCGACGTTCAGCATCTTGCTTCCGATCGATGGTAAGACCTAGCTCTGTGACGGAAGTCTCCGCCGCCGCCGTTGAGGGCACGAAGAAGCGAATCCTCGTGATCGAGGACGAGCCGGACATCGTGCGTGGTCTGCGCGACGCACTCGAGTTCGAGGGCTTCGAGGTCCAGGCCAAGGGCACCGGTGCCGAGGGGCTGCTCGCGGCGATGGACTGGGCGCCCGATGCGGTGCTGCTCGATCTGATGCTGCCCGACGACAACGGCTATCGCGTCTGCGAGACGCTGCGCCAGCGCGACGAGACGGTGCCGATCATCATCCTGACCGCGAAGGCGCAGGAGTCCGACAAGATCCGCGGCCTCGACGCCGGCGCCGACGACTACGTCACCAAGCCGTTCTCCGTCGCCGAGCTGATCGCGCGGATCAACGCGATCTTCCGCCGCCAGTCGCGGATGAGCTCGCACCAGGACGAGACCTTCGCGATCGGCACGTGGACGATCAACGCGCGCAAGCACACGATGAGCAAGGGCCGCACGAGCAAGCGCCTGACGTTCTACGAGCTCGAGGTGCTGAAGCTGTTGCGCGAGCGCAGCGACGAGACGGTGTCGCGCGACGAGCTGCTCGAGAAAGTCTGGGGAATCCAGGCCTCGCCCACCTCGCGCACCGTCGATAACTTCATCGTCAAGCTGCGCCGCAAGCTCGAAGAGGACCAGAAGAATCCGCGGCACATCCTCACGGTCTACGGGCTCGGCTACAAACTCGTCCCCTAGCGAGCGATCTGCGATCGCGGCGGCGCCTTCACCGGCGGCGGGTTCACAGGTGGCGGCGCGTCGAACGGAAACACCGGTGCGATCCGGATGCTGCCCTTCGCGCTCGGGACGTGCTCCTGATGGCGCCAGAACACGAAGTTATCCATCCGTGCGATCCACTCGTGAGATCCACCGTCGATCGGGATCGATCCGCGCCAGTCGTCCATCGGGACGATCTTGCCGTCGAGCTCGATCTCGATCTGCGACGGATAGGTGAGCCCGGCGAGGTCGACGGCCCAGAACGAGGCGTGGAGCAGCGTGAGTTGTCGCTGCTGGGCGGCACGCGACGTGGCGTCGGCCTCCTTGAGGAGCTGGGGACGGTGTGCGAGCAGATCGACGGTGTCCAGCGCAGATGGATTGCGACAGCGGTAGAACCCGATCGGATCGGCGAGGGTGGTCGCGAGCGCGTAGGCGCGGGTGACCGCGCGATAGGCCGAGCCGAGCCGACCAGCGCGCTCGTGCACGTCGGCAGCGGCGAGGAGCGCCCGCGCCTCGCCGAGCTCGGCCTGCGCAGCCGCGTCGAGGCGAGCGCCGTCGGGGCGCATCACGCGTGGCTTCGGATCGGCGTGGGCAGCGGCACCCAGGCCTATCGCGATCATCACGAGGAGTCCCCGCATCCGCGACGATAACGCGCGGCGATCTCGAACGATCTACTTCGTGAGCCGCCGCTTCACTTGTCGTAGACCGCCTTGACGACCCACTGGTCGAACGGCCAATCGCCGGCGACGTTGGTCAACATCACGACCGAGATCTTGGCCTCGGGGTCGACCCAGAAGCCGGTGCCGTAGATGCCGCCCCAGTACCAGGTACCCTTGCCGCGCGGCGCGATCGACGCGGGATCGACGGCGACCCCGACGCCGAAGCCGTAGCGGCGCCCGGCCTTCATCGTCTTCTTCGACAGCTCACCGATCTGGTTGTCGGTCATCGCCTTCACGTTGTCGGGCGACAGGACCGGGGCCCCGCCGCGGCGCATCGCCTCGAGGAAGATCAGGTAATCGCGCGCCGTGCCTGCGAGCCCGGCTCCCCCCGACGGAAACGACGCGGAGTCGAAGATCCGCGGCGGCGCGAACCGCACGAGCTGCTTGCCATCGCGCTGCTCGTAGAGATCGGTCATCCGGATCGGGGGCTGCGGCTTGCCGTCCTTGGTCTTCTCCTTGTTCTCCGCGTACGGCCACGCGAGCCGGGCGCGATCGGTGATGGCGAACGACGTCTCGGTCATCCCGAGCGGACGCCACAAGAGCTCCTTCATCTTCGACGGCAGCTCGCTCTTGGTCGCGCGCGCGATCACGACGCCTAGCACGTCGAGCGACAGGCTGTAGTGCCAGGCGGTGCCGGGCTCGAACGTGAGCGGCACGCTCGCGAGGCGCTTGAGGAACTCGTCGGTGCCGAGGCCGGGCTCGGCGAGCCCCTCGGCGACCTCGGCCTTCGCGTACGCGCTCTCGGGACCCTCGATGAACCGGTACGACAGGCCCGCCGTGTGCGTCAGCAGCTGCCGGATCGTGATCACCGCCGGCTTGCCGTTCACCAGCGGCGTGAACTCCGGGATGTACTTGGTGACGGGATCGTCGAGCTTGATCACACCACGCTCGACGAGCGCGAGCGCGGTGGCTGCGGTCAGCGGCTTGGTCATCGACGCCCACCGGAACAGGGTGTCGACCGTCGCCGGCAGCTTGGCCTCGCGATCCGCGAACCCGGCACCACGCGCGTAGACCAGCTTGCCGTCGCGCGCGACCATCACCACCACACCAACGAGCATCTGCTCGGCGAGCGCGCGATCGATCGCGGCATCGACGCGCTTGCCAAGCGCGGCATCGGGTTCCGAGGGCAGCTCGATCGGCGACGGGAGCGGTAGCGACGCATCGCCCGAGACCGAGGCATCCGGCGTCACCACCGGCGGCGCAGGATCCGGACGCTTCGCTTCGGGCTGCGAGCTACAGGCAACCGTGATCGCGACAAGCGAGAGCCAGCGCATGGCTCCGTGTGTACTACAGCTTGCTTGGCGTCAGGCGTGCACCGCGCGCGATCAGGACCGCACCGCGGGCGCGCGTCGCGATCGAGTCGGCCGCCGGTGGTGGCGTGCCTCCGAGCGCGGTGATCGCCTCGGCCAGCTCCGCTTCGGTGATCGGATCGTCGCCGGGGCCGATCAGGTGATCCGCGCTGCCGTCGGCGAGCCCGAACGCGCGCGTCAGGAAGGCACGTGCGGCGCGGCGGTCGAGCGGTGCGTCGGGGCAGAACTTCGCGGGTGCCGTCGCGCAGCCACTCGTCACGCCGTGATCGCGCAGCGCCTGGATCTCGCCGAAGCCCGGATCGCTGTAGTTGACGTCCCAGAAGTGCGGCGCGAACGTGCCCTCGAGTGCCTTGTCGGAGATCGGCGCGTCGCGCAGCGCCTCGGTCAACCCGTTCCAGCCCGCGCCATCGGGAGCCACCGCCCAGTCCGTCGCATCGAAGTAGAGGATGCCGGCGACCCGCCGGTCCGCGGCGAGCTTGGTGAACAGCTCGCCGATCCACGCATCGCGTCCGGCGACCTCGCGCGAGCCGGTCTGCAGCAGCACGAAGCGATCGCGACGCGCCTCCTCGGGAATGCCCGTCCCGGCGAACAACGCATTCATCGGTGCGATCACCGCGTCCTCGACACTCGCGGTGTCCTGGCGATAGGCGGACAGCCCGAGCAGATCGACGTAGGCGTGGCCCGGGTAGTACGCGGCGCCCGAGGCGCACTGTGCGTTGCCTCCGCCATGGGCATCGGGACCGTAGACCCAGCGCACGCGGCGATGATCGATCCCGTGGGCATCGAGCTTCGCGGTGATCGCGGCGTGCGCGGCCCGGTACAGCGCGATGAACCCGGAGGGTGAGAGGCATCCCCACGACGTCCACGCTCCGTTCATCTCGGCGCCGAACGTGACGAACACGCGGCCGCTCGGCGTCGCGGCGAGGGCGCGCGCGATCGAGTCGCCCATCGCCGTCAGATCGGCGGCGAGGGGATCCGCCGAGGGAGTCAGGTATGCCGCCTTCGCATAGTTCATCTCGATGTTGAGATGCGGCACCTGACCGCGCGTGAAGATCGCGATCAGATCGGTGTACGTGCGATCGAGATCGGTTTGCGTCGCGGTGGTGCGGTACGTCTGCAGCACGCCGAGCGCGCGTCCCGACGCGGCCTCGAGGAGCGCCAGTCCCGGATCCTGCGAGACCTGCGGCGCGAACACGCCGCCGAACAAGCTCGGTGCGCAGTCCTCGTCGACCCGGCCATCACCATCGTTGTCGAGGTGGTCGCCACACTGCTCGCCGTAGTCGAGCGCGAGCGGTGGTGGCGGGGCGGCGTCGGGACCCGGCTCGTCGTCACCGGAAGGAGCCGGCGAATCACCACAGGCGAGCAGGGCGAGAGCAACCAAAACACGACGCACGACCGCACTCTAGAAAGCGCGCGCGGCGTCGACCAGAGCGAACGGTGGTTCTCGCCTCCGAACGAGCGTTCACCTGCGCAGCGCGGCGATGTCGCGACGCAGCTGCGTCAGCACTTCATGCGCGGCGGTGCGGCGCGCGGGCGTCTGTACCATCGGCGGCAGCATCAGCATGCGATAGCGGCGAACCAGGTCGGCGGTCAGGTTGCGGCCGATGGCGCGCTCGAGCCCGGCGAGCTCCGCGCCGACGGCCTTGTACAGGGTCGAGATCCCGGCCGCGGAGGTGTCGGGCTTGGCTGCCACGACGACGGCCGAGCCCTCGAGCTTCGAAGCGACGGGCGCGGGGGGTGACGGTGCGACGACGACCGGCTTGGTCGGCTCGACCGGCGCGTCCTGCTTCGCCAGCGGGCGCGTCATCATGATGATGACGAACACGATCAGGCCGACGGCGACCGCGAGGCCGATGTAGAGGCCGGTCCGCCGCACCGGCCGGATCTCGTCGGTGTCGTAGTCGTCGCGCGAGCGCGTGCGCGGCACCGCGACGTCCTCGGTGCGGGTCGGCTCGGACACCGCCGCGACCGCCGCCGTCGCGGGCGCCGTCGTCTCGGACACCACCGGGATCGGATCGGAGCCGGTGGCGAGCGGCGAGCGCTCGAGCTTCCACATCGCGCGGGTCTTGACGGTGCGCTCCTCGGCGGGCGCGATCGGCTCGCGGGTCTCGACGATGATCGGCGGGTCGAGCGTGACCCCGAGCGCGGTGGCAGCGGCGCGGCGATCGCCCTCGATCAGATCGATCTGCTTGCGCACGGCCTGCGCGGACGCGGGGCGATCCGCCGGCGACTTCGCGAGCAGCGTGCGAATCAGCGCCTCGACCACCGGATCGACCGCCACGCCGGGCGCGCGGGTGGCCATCGCGGGCACCGGCTGGTTGACGCTCGCGAGCGCGACATCGACGCCGTCACCGGCGAACGGCTTGACCCCGGCGAACATCTCGAACGCGATCACGCCGAGCGCGTAGAGATCGAGCCGGTGATCGATCGCGGACCCGAGGGCGAGCTCGGGCGCCATGTAGTCAGGCGTGCCGAGCATGACACCGCGTGTGGTCAGCCGATCGCCGCCGTCGGGGTCGTCGAGGATCGCGATGCCGAAGTCGACGATGCGGAGGAGCTCCTCCTCACCGCTGGAATCGACGAGGATGTTCGAGGGTCTGAGATCGCGGTGGACGAGCCCGGCGTCGTGCGCGTGCTGGAGCCCGGCGCAGAGCTGGCGCAACAGGTGGAGCGCGCGCTCCTGCGGCAGCGGCGCGTCGACCAGGATCGTCGCGAGGCTGGTGCCCTCGACGAACTCCATCGCGAGGTAGGGCAGGCCGGAGACGGTGCCGGTGTCGACGACCCGGACGACGTTGTGATGCGACAGCCGGCTGGTCAACTCGGCCTCGCGCTCGAAGCGGCGCTGCGACGAGCCGCTGCCGAGGAGCCGGCGGTGGAGGACCTTGACGGCGAACAACCGGTCGAGCTTGGTGTGATGCGAGAGATAGACCGAGCCCATCGCGCCATCGCCGACCTTGCGATTGATGACGTAGCGACCGTCGACGATCATCCCGACGAGGTCGACCCGGCTCGGGCCATCGACGACGGTGTCGTTGCGCTCGCGATCCTTCGGTGCGAGGAGATCGTCGGACTGCGCGGGAGCCCTGGGTGCGAGCTCGCCGCGCGGTTCCGGAAGGTCGACGAGCTTCGGCGCGACCAGACCGACGAGGTCCTTCGCCGGTTCGGTGACGATCGACGCGTGCGGAGCTGTCGGTCGGATGTCACACGCATCGGTGGCACACAGCGCGTAGAGCGCACCGCGCACCATGCGGACGTCGATGCCGGGTGCAGCGCTCTCGAGCTCCGCGAGCGAACCGCCGTCGCGCAGCCGGTCGAGCAGCGCCCGCTCCGCGTCACCGAAGCCGTAGACCGCGGGATCGATGCCCGGCTTGATCCGGAACCAGCTGCCCATCCGGCCGAGCTCGCCGGTCAAGCGCTTCTCGGTCAGGTTGTGGCGCGCGCCCTGATAGATGATCGCGCGTGGATCGAGCTCGCAACCGGGGATCACCTCGATCGAGACCGGCTCGACCTTGTGAACGGCGACCTCGACCGAGAACGTCCGCGCTGCGCGATGTGCGATCACCTTGCGCCTGAGATCCGCGGCCTGCTCGGGGCGCAGCTTCGCGTGCGCGATCAACAGCTCGATGTCGTCGGCCTTCGGCGAGCTGCCGTAGGCGTGCACGAAGCTCGACACCTGACCCGGCGAGATCAGATTTGCGAGCCGGGCGACCCGCACCGCGGCGTCGGTGGCGAGCGGAGAGCGCGCTCCGACGATGGTACCCGCGGCGAACGCGACGACGAAGCTGCGCTCGCCCTCGGCGAGCTCGATCTGTCCCGACAGCCTGTCGTTGGAGAACCCAGCGAAGGTTCGTCCCCATGGACGGTCGCTGGGTGCCCCACCGCCCAGCGTCGGGTTGGACACCATGGGTGAGGGCAGCGTGGCGGTTACCGACGGGGGAAACAACCCTGCTTGCTGTCCCCTCACGGTGGGATGTCCGCTACTTTTTCTGCCTGCTGCGCAACCAACGCGCGAGCAACACCGTCGCGCTGACCATCGCGATCACGACGGCGACGAAGAACGCCTCGCGAACACTCATTCGTCGAGATGTCCCGTCAGCTTGAGCTTGTTCTTCGCCGACTTCGCCAGCTTGCTGCGCGGCCGATCCTCGACGATCCCCTGGAGCAGCTCGGCGCCGAGGTCCTCGTTCGAGCCATCCTTCGACTCGAGCAGCCGGAACCCGAGGGCGTAGATCGCCTCGTCGGACACGTCCTTCTCCTTGGTCAGCCGCTTCGCGACGGGGAAGCCATGGGTCGCGAGGCGGGCGAACTGATGGAACACCGGATCGTCGGCGCGCGAGGAGCGGATGATGCCTTCCCCCGAGGCTTCGAGAGACAGCATCGCGAGGAAGTAGCGTTGCTCGTCGTCGATCGCGGCATCGAGATCCGCGTTGCTGCGCAGCAGCGGCTTCAAGCTACCGAACGCCTCGACCGGCTTGCCGGCCTTGCGGAGGCGGCGCGCGCGATCGAACAGCAGCTCGACGTGCTTGGCCGGCGCGACATCCGCGACCAGCTCGGCGAGCACGCGCTCGACCACGATCTCGTCGGCGGACGCCTTACCCTTGGTGTGCTTGTCGACGTACGCCTGCACGGTCTCGACGAGCTCGTCGATCGCCTGGTTCGAGATGTGCCCGCGATGCGAGCGCAGCACGCCGGCGTAGCGCCGCGCGACTTGTTCGTGGGTGGTGCCGATCAGCGCACGCACCAGCGGGAGCACGGCCTCGGGTGCCTTCGCGAGGCCACGCGCCGCGGCATCGCGCGCCGTCGGGTCTTCGCCGCCGAGCGCTTCGACCAGCGCCTTCACGGCACTCGCTCCACCGCCGGCGGGCATCCGTTCCATGGCGAGCTTCTGCGCCATCACGTTCTTGCTCTTCGCGAGCCCGGCGAACGTCTTCGAGAGTGATTCCGGGATGCGTGCGCCGCGCAGCGTGTCGACCGCCGACTGCGAGACCGCGAGGTCTTCATCGTTGGCGTAGTCGATCAGCTGCTCGATGACCTTCTCGGTGCCCTTCGCCTCGCTCGTGGCGACGATCCGGCGCAGGCCGGCGATCGCGGCGAGCCGGATCGGGCGCGGCTCCTCGGGATCGGCGTACTTGAGGAGCAGCGATTGTGTCGACGGGCGCGCGAGATAGCCGATCAATCGCAACAGGCTGCCGAGCTCGGACGCGCCCCGCTGGACGTCGGGATCGCGGAGCGGATCGGTGATCACGGCATGGCCGTTGGGCGCGCCCGGCTTGGTCTTCTTCGCGGCGGTCTTCGCATCCTTCGCCGAGGCTTCCGCGGCCTTCTGCGCCTTGCTCCAGGCCTTGCCGAGCTCCTTGTTCGCGTCCGCGGCGCGGCCGACACAGATCTTCTCGACCAGGTTCGCAAGCTTCTCGTTGCCGTGGTCGAGCTCGGCGCGCACCAGCTGCAGCGCTTGCTCGCCGAACTCGTTGTCGGGCAGCTGATCGATCACGGCCTCGACGGCCGGCTGCGTGCCTCGACGGAGCAGCAGCTGCGCCATCACGCGGCGGGCGGCGACTGGACCGGAGGCCACCTCCTTGCGGAGCGTGGTCTCGGCGGCCGCACCCTGCTGCGCGAGCACCTGCGCGGCACGCTCGGCGAGGTCCTCGTCGTCGCCGTGGAGCAACGGCACGAGCCTGGCAGCGATCCCCAAGACGCCGAAATCGGCGAGGCCCTCGAGGGCGATCCGCCGGACCACGCCGTCGTCGTCCTCGAGCCGATCGGTCAGCGCGCTCTCGATCGCCTTGTCGCCCTTGCCGACCGCCGCGAGCACGGTGGCTGCAGCCGTCCGCAGCTCGACCTTCTCGGACTCGAGGAGATCGATGATCGCACCACCCAGGTTCTTCGCCATCGCCGCGAACCGTACCCCAGCGGGGTCACGCCGTGTAAAGGCCGAGTGCCCAGGCGGCGAGGCCACCGGCGGAGATCGCCGCATGGCGCCAGGTCGGGCCGCGGATCAGCAGGGCCATCCCGACGAGCCAGACGACGAGGCCCGCGATCGCGAGCGCCGCCGAGCCGCCGCTCGGGCGTGGATCGCGGGCGAGTTGCTCGCCGTACCAGGCGGAGAACGTCGCCGGGTCGCCACCCGCAGGCGCGCGTTCCGGATCGATCGCGGCGAGGGTGACCAGCGCGGCATCGGCCTCGGCGAGATCCCCGGCATGCGGTTGCCAGAGTCCGCGGGTCGCGCGTGCGGCGGAGCGGATCGCCCGCCAGGCGGGAGCACTGGCTCGCGTACGCGCGAGCTCGCGCAGCCGGTCGTACGCCTCGTCGACGTGCGAGGCGCCCGGGAGGTACCAGCGCGCGGCGGCTTCCCACCCGGTGATCGCATCGGCCACGCGCCGCTCGGCCATCGCCGCATCGCCTTCCGCCAGCGCGGCACGGCCTTCGAACACGACGCGAAGTGCGAGGGCGGCGAGCCCGGCGACCAGGACCGCACCGAGCCACGCGAGCCTGCGCTTCACGCGAAGTCTCGACGGTGGAACAGCACCGCCGCGAAGGCGAGCAGCCCGGCGATCCAGCCGAACGCGTGGACGGCCGACAGCCCGACGTAGCCCCACGACACGAAGTCGCCGTGGACACTGACCGCCGCGCCGTCGACCGTTCGACCCGAGACGGCGAACAGATGGAGATCGGGAACGACGTACAGCGTGAGCTTGGTGACCGTGCGGATCAGCGGAGACGCCGCCTGGGTGGCCGCCTCGATGTCGGGCGTGAGGCGACCGATCACCCAGATCGCGAGCGCGAAGATGCCGGACAGGAACGGCGTCGAGAACGACGAGAAGAAGATCGCGATCGCGGCGACCGTCAGCACCTCGCACCACGACAGCAGGATCGCCTTGAGGATCCCGGCCGTCAGCGCGACCTCGTTGACCAGCAACACGCCGACCATCGCGAGGCTGAACGCGACCACGAGGACGCTGAGCACGAGCGCCATCCCGAGGTACTTGCCGACGACGAACTCCCAGCGCTCGATCGGCTTGCTGACGATCGTGTGGATCGTGCGCCGCTGGATCTCGCCGTAGAGCAGGAACACGCCGAGGAAGATCGCGGTGAGCGAGCCGAACAGCGAGATGCCGGCGAGGCCGACGTCGCTGGTGACGCGCGAGCTATCGGTCGCGGCCATCGAGCCGAGCACGAAGCTCATCAAGTTCGCGCCGAGCAGGAGGATCAGGATCCCGTAGAGGACGCGGATCCGCACCGCCTCGCGGAACGTGTTGAGGGCGATCGCCCAGATTCGGCCGGTCACGTTCGTCCTTCCCGTGCCGCCGGGGAGTCATCGGCCGCGGCGATCTCGCGGAGGAACAGATCCTCGAGCGTCTCGTGGCGCGGCGACACCTGGACGATCTTCGCGCCGACGCCGTGGGCGGCGGTGAGCCAGGCATCGACGTCCGTGGTCGCGGGCAGCTGCAACGAGACCTCTTCGCCGACGCGGCGGACGCCCTTCGCACCCTCGGCGAGGGTGCCGAGCTCCCTATCGGCGGGCAACCGCACCGTGATGTCGACGCCGAGGATCGTCTTCGCGACCAGCTCGGCGGGCGTGCCGGAGGTCTGCAGCGCCCCGCGCGCGACGATCGCGACGCGATCGGTGATCGCCTCGACGTCGGACAGGATGTGGGTCGAGAAGAACACCGTCTTGCCCGCCTCGCGCAGCGACACGATCAGGTCGCGGACCTCCTTGCGCCCGATCGGATCGAGGCCGCTCATCGGCTCGTCGAGCACGACCAGCGACGGATCGTTCATCAGCGCCTGCGCGAGCCCGGCGCGCTGCAGCATGCCCTTGGAGAACTTCTTCAGGCTCTGCGTGCGCGCGCGCGCCAAGCCCACGCGCTCGATCAGCTCGTCGGCACGCTGCTTCCGCAGCGGGGCTGGCACGCCGAACAACCTCCCGGCGAGATCGAGGAGCTCGGGCACCGTCAGGTAGTCGTAGAAGTACGGCGACTCGGGCAGGAAGCCGACGCGCTCGCGTGCGGCGCGCGAGGGCAACGCGTGGCCGAGCAGCTTGATGCTGCCGCTGGTGGGCCGGATCAGGCCCATCATCATGCGGATGGTCGTGGTCTTGCCGGCGCCGTTCGGCCCGACGAACCCGAAGATCTGGCCCTCCTCGACGGAGAACGTCACGCCACGCAGCGCCTCGACACGCTTGCGCGCGAACGGCGTCAGGTACGTTTTCGTGAGGTCGTTGACCTCGATGACGGCGGCCACAGCCGCCGCAGAATACAGCTACTTCATGCCGTAGACGAAGGTCACGGTGCCGCACACCTTCACGTTGTGGCCGTGTGCGGTGTACGGCTTGTACGTCCAGCTCCTGATGCCGGCGATCAGCTGCGCGTCGTACGCGGGGTACTTGGTCGACTGCATCATCGACACCTGGGTCACCGCACCGGTATCCGAGACGCAGACCTTCGCGACGCCGATCGTCTTCTCGCGGCCATCGCGCTGCATCGCGATCTTGGTGACATCGGTGGGGTGGATCTGGGTGCTGCCGCTGATCCGCATCATCGTCAGCACGTTGGGCGGCACGAGGGTGTCCTTGACGTCATCGGGCGGCGGGTCCTTCTTGACCACCGGAGGGGACGTGGTGTCCGAGCCGCTGCCGACGCCGCAGTCGACCAGGCACTTCCCCTTGTCGCCGGAGCTGCCCGAGCCCTGGCCGGAGCCGTCTCCACTGCCGGTGGTGGTCGAGGGGATGTCGGTCGTCGGCTTGACCGGGATGGGATCGATGACCGTCGGCTGCACCGTCTCGGTGACGACCTTCTTCTCCTTCTTCTCGATCTTGACGTCCGGCAGCTTCGGGGCGCCACCCTCGGCGGGGGCGGGCGGCATCATCACCGCGAGGCCGGAGCTCGACTTGAACGACACGTCGAGGCGCTCGATGCCCCAGACTTGCGAGACGAAGACGCCGCCGGCGAGGCCGGCATGGATCAGAACGGAACCGAGGATGAACGTGGTGCGACGGGTACGGGCCATGTGGTCGACACGCTTGAGGTTGCGTGAAGATCTGAGTCCTTGGCTCGCACCCACTAACGCCCGTAAAGCCGGCGTATCGTAGGTGTCGCAGTGGTCGGTTCCCTGGTCGTCTTCAGCCTGACGTACCTGGTGATCGCCAGTCGCCAGCTCCAGTGGATCGGGCTCGACCGCCCGGCGGGGGCGATCGTCGGTGCCGTCGCGATGGTCGTGGTCGGTGGGTTGCCGATGGACGAGGCGCTCGCTGCGATCGATCTCCACATCATCACGCTGCTGTTCGGCGTGCTGGTGATCGCCGCGTATCTCTCCGAGGCTCGGTTCTTCAAGCTCACGGCCTACCTCGTGCTGGTGCGCGCGAAGTCGGCCAGGCAACTGTTGTTCGCGCTGGTCGCCGTCGTCGGTGCGCTGTCCGCGCTGCTGCTCAACGACACGGTCTGCGTGCTGTTGACGCCGCTCGTGGTGGCGGTCGTCGTCGAGGCGCGGTTGCCGCCGCTGCCCTATCTGCTCGCGCTCGCGTCGTCGGCGAACGTCGGTGGCGTGGTCTCGTTCTCGGGCAATCCGCAGAACGTGGTCGTCGGTGCCGCGGCGCACGACTCGATCGGCTTCGCGCAGTACTTCGCCCTGACGCTGCCGGTCGGCGTCGCGTGCCTCGCGGCGAACGCCCTCGCGATCGCGTGGTTGTTTCGTAAGGAGCTGCCGGAGGGGCCGCTGGTCAAGCTCGAGATCCCGAAGCCGGCGATCGAGAAGCCGCTCGCACTCAAGTCGCTCGGGGCGCTGCTGCTGTTCGTGATCCTCGCCGTCGCGGGGGTCTCGCTCGACGGTGCCGCGATGACCGCCGCGGCGGCCTTGATGGTGGTCGCGCGGACGCCACCGAAGCAGATGTTCGCGTGGTTCGACTGGCAGCTCCTCGTGTTCTTCGCCGGCCTGCTCGTCGTGATCAAAGGGATCGAGCACGCCGGCGTGATCGACGTGGTGTTCGCCCAGATCTCGCCGCTGATCGGACGCGGCGACACGCTCGGTGACTTCGCGTTCATCGCGCTGATCGTCGTCGTGTCGAACGTGGTCTCGAACGTGCCGGCGGTGCTGGTCGCGGTGGCGTGGGTGCCGAACATGCCGGAGCCGACGTGGGGGTACGTGATGCTCGCGGTGGCATCGACGCTCGCCGGCAACCTGACGCTGTTCGGCTCGGTGGCGAACATCATCGTGATGGAGGGCGCGGGGCCGCGCGGCGAGATCGGGTTCTGGAGGTTCCTGCGGTTCGGGCTCGTGATCACGCTGCTCGATCTGGGGCTCGCGTTCGGCATCCTCGGCGGCGAACGCGCGATCGGCGTGTTCGGCTGGCTGGGGCTTTAGAGCGCGTCGAGCGGTCGTCGCGGGCAGCCGTCGAGCGCCGCGAGGATCTTCGCGAGCGTGTCGTCGGCACTCGGCGTGAAGTCCTCGACGTCCTGCGCGAGCTTGTCGCGGTCGGCCTGCTCGAGCGCGCTCGTCGAGATCTGCGTCGCGAGCTCTCGAAACGCCTTCCACACCCGGTCGCCGTCGGCATCGGCGTCGGCGCACTCCTTCGCGAGGTCATCGGTGCCGGCTTCGAACGCGGACTGGCACATCTGATGGGTCGCGCGCGTCGACGTGGCCTCGTTGATCAGCGACTTCGCGCGATCCTGGAGCGCTTGCAGCTCGGGATGCGCGCGGAGCTGACGTCGCAGCGCTCGTTCGACTCGTTCACTCGCGACCTGGAGGCGCCTCGGAAACAGCGCGCGCTCGCGGACGAGCGAGATCGCGAGCTTCTGCGAGCTCTCGCAACGCTGCTGTGCCTGGGCGGCCGTCTCGCCGGTCCGCTCGTTCGAGCACGCGACGGTGACGACGAGGACCAGCGCTCTCATGGGTTCATCGTGTCACAGCTCGATGTCGATCCGGCCGTGCGCAGCTCGCGTGGTCGAGCCGTCCGGGGCGACGACGCACGAGTTGCCTTGACCGGGCACGACGATGTCTCCCTCGCCCCAGTTCGCGTTGACGATGGTCAGCTGGAAGTTGTGCGCGAGCCGCTGCAGGCGCGGGATCCGGAAGTCGGGCTCCTCGACCCACGCGCTCGGGAACAACAGCACGTCGGCGGCGTCGAGCTGATCGGCCGATTCGCGCGGCAGGAAGTGGAGGTCGTAACAGATCGCGATCGTGACGGTGCGATCGGCGATCGTCACGACGGGCAGCGGCTCGGCGCCAGGGGTGGCCCACTCCTCGGGGATCCACGGGTGCCGCTTGCGATAGATGAACGGGCGCGTGCCGTCGGGCGCGTGACAGATCATCGCGTTGTAGAGCGCGGCGCCCTCGCGGAGGATCGAGGGCGCGACGAGATGGACGCCGTGGCTGTGGGCGAGCGCGGCGCATGCGCGTGCCGTCGGGCCGTCGATCGGCTCGGCGAACCGAGTCAGGTCGGCGTCGCCGTCGGGCGACAGGTAGCCGGTCAGCGACGCCTCGGGCAGCAGCACGAGATCCGCGCTCGCCCCGATCAACGCGGCCTCGACCTCGGCGAGCGCGCGATCGGTGGCATCCCACCGCGCAGGGAGCTCGAGGAGGGTGACGCGCACGCGGCGAACATCATACGCTGCGGCGTGATGCTGTTCCCCTCCACCGTCGTCGGAAGCATGCCGCAGCCCGACTGGCTGATCGATCGTGCGATGGTCGAGGGCGCGGCGCTGCTGCGAAGAGGGTGATGGAGAGCTGGCGCGATCAGGTGCGCGCGATCGTCGCCGGAACGAAGGTCCCGGTCGACGAAGCGATCGCGCACGTCGAAGCCGCCATCGCGGCAGGTGCGTCGGTCACGCATGCCGCGGACCTCGCGCTCGCGCTCGCTGCGTCGCGCGGAGATCCGGACGCGCTCCGTCGGTTCGACGAGCATGTCGGTGGCGAGCTCGCCGCCGCGGCGCGCGCGATCGATCGCGATCCGGCATTCGTCGACGAGGTCGTGCAGCAGACGCGCGTGAAGCTCGTCGTCGACCATCGGCTCGCCACCTATCGCGGTGCTGGGCCACTGCGTGCATGGGTCGCGATCGCCGCACAGCGCATCGCGCTCAACGCGCGGCGCGATGCGCGCTCCGGTGCGGCGAAGCCATCGGCCCCGACGCGTGACGACGTGCTCGCCGAGCTCGTCGACCGCGAGCCCGATCCCGAGCTCCGTCACCTGAAGACGCTGTACCGCGCCGAGTTTCGCGAGGCCCTCGTCGCGGCGCTCGGCGAGCTAGGCGATCGATCACGCGCGATCCTGCGGCTGCGCTTCGTCGACCAGCTCGAGCTCGCTCAGATCGGGCGGCTCTATCGGGTGCACGAATCGACGGCGTCGCGCTGGATCGCGAGCGCCCTCGCCGAGATCCAGCACGCGACGCACGCGCGCCTGGTCGCGAAGCTCGCCGTCACGGATGACACGGCGGCGAGTGTGGCGAGGATGGTCCAGAGCCAGCTCGACCTCAGCATCGCGCGTCTGCTCGCCTGACGGGGACAGGATCCGGGGTCTCAAGCGTTGGCAATCCCACGCGTTCTGGACGCAGATGACAAATCGGTCGATTCGCGTGCAAGCGGCGACCACCGCCGTGTCGGTACGGCATGACCCGCTATCTCGCCGTTCTCGTTTGCTTGTCCTCGGCTGGCTGCGCCGTCGACGAGCCCGATCAGGTCGTCGTCGAGCAGGACGCGTCGCTCGCGTTCACGCGCCGGCACGTCACCGCCGACATCTATCACTACGAGCTCGTGCTCCCGGTCGGGCAGGGACCGAACGCTGCGATCCGCGTCCATCGCGTCGTCCGCGAGGTCGCGCCGTTCATCCCGCGCGCCACCACGCGTGCCGTCGCGTTGCTGCACGGGGACTTCTCGACGTTCACCACCAACTTCGTCCCGACGCAGGGCTCGCCGGCATCGCCGGTGCGTGGCCTCGCGCCGTACCTCGCCGCGCGCAACGTCGATGTCTGGGGCTTCGATCGCCGGTGGACGCTGCCGGGTCACGACGACGACGTGTCGGACTTCGGGACCATCGGCCTCGCGCAAGCAGTCCACGATACGCGCGCGGGACTCGCACTCGCACGGACGCTGCGCGGCGGTAGCGGCAAGCTCGACCTCGTCGGCTTCTCGCACGGCGCGCAGGTCGTGTATGCGGTCGCCGGCTACGAGGGTGGGTTGCCGGCGGCGCAGCGCCACGTCGGCGCGATCGCACCGCTCGATTGGTGGGGCGGGTACGGCCCCGAGCAGGAAGCGGATCGCCTCGCTGCATGCGCGTTCAGCGACGAGGAGTACGCGCTCGTCGCCGATGGCGTGACCGACTCGCCGAACGACTTCTTCATCGACCTCGGCACGTTCGCGCGCTCGGCCCCGAACGACCTCACGCCGTACGCGGACTTCCTCGGCCCGATCACGAATCGCGAGGCGATGCTGCTCGTGCTCGGACAGACCTGGCAGCTCGTGCCGTACACGCCCTGGTATCACCTGCTCGCGCCGGGGCCCGATGGCCTGAGCGAGACCTCCGAGGCGGCGGCCACTGCCTGGATCGCGGGCGCGACACCGCACCAGTCGATGCGCGAGGCCGCGGACTTCGACGCGATGTTGTGCGGCGAGCACCTGCCGATCGCGGCCCCGCTGTCGAACATTCGCGTGCCGATCTTCTACATCGGCGCGGCGGGTGGCGTCGGCGAGCTCGGGATTCCGGCGACGGCGAAGACCTCGTCGACGAACATCCGCACGCTCGTGATCCAGCGCGAGGACGACGTGTTCTCCGACTTCGGCCACGGTGACCTGCTGTTCGCCGACGACGCTCCGGCGCTGGTGTGGCAACCTCTCGCGTCATGGATCGCGCAGCACTAGAGCGATCCGAGGCCTGCCTCGACGAGGACGCGCTCCTCGCGCTGGCCTCCGGGACGCTCGCCGAGTCGCCGGCGGCGGAGACGCACCTCGCGGGTTGTGCGACGTGCAGCGCGCTGCTCGCGAACCTCGTACGTGTGCCGGTCACCCGCGCGTGGGATGCCCTCGCGGGCTCGACGCTCGGGCCGTATCGGATCGAGGCGCAGATCGGCGCGGGCGGCATGGGAGCGGTCTATCGCGCGTGGGATCCGCGGCTCGGCCGGGCGATCGCGATCAAGGTGTTGCACGGCGAGCGCCCCGAACGACTCGCGGTCGAGGCACGCGCGGCAGCCGCGATCACTCATCGCGCGGTCGTCGGGATTCACGATGTCGGCGTCGCCGACGGCGTGCACTACGTCGCGATGGAGCTGGTCGAGGGCGAGTCGCTACGCAGCGTCCTCGATCGCTCCGCGCCGGGGATCGACCGGGCACGCGAGCTTGCCGTCGAGCTGGCCGAGGCCCTGGTGGCCGCGCACGCACGCAAGGTGATCCATCGCGATCTCAAGCCCGAGAATCTGGTGCTCGCACCGGGCGGTCTCAAGATCCTCGACTTCGGCCTCGCCAAGCTCGTCGATGGCACGCCGCTCGAGGTCACCGAGGCGGGCACGGTGCAGGGCACGGCCGGCTACATGGCGCCCGAGCAAGCGCGCGGCGAGGTGGCGGATGCGCGCGCCGACATCTTCGCGGTGGGCGCGATCGCGTACGAGCTCGCGGCCGGCAAGCGCGCATTCCCGGGCGGGACGCATGCGGATCGGCTGTCGGCGACGCTGCGCGACACGCCGTCGGTTACCGAGCTCGGCACGCTGGGGCCGATCGTCGCGCGCTGTCTCGCGAAGGATCCCCGCGAGCGCTTCCAGTCGGCGGCGGATCTCGCGTGGGCGTTGCGAGCGAGCTCTCCGGCGGCGAGTCCTCGCAGCCATCCGAATCGCCGCGCCGTGCTCGCCGGGCTCGCCGGAGTCACCGGGGGGATCCTCCTCGGGAGACGCCTGCGAAAACGCGAGGCCGAGTTGCCCGAGCCGCGCATGCTGACGCACAGCACGGGGCGCGTGTTCACCGCGCGCTTCAGTCACGACGGCACGCGCGCGGTGTACGGCGCGACGTGGGATCTCGAGCCGATCTGCGTGCACGTGCTCGACTTCGCGACCGGCGAGACCGTGGTGCCCGAGCTGCCCAGTGCCGACGTGCTCGCCGTGTCGCACGGTGGCGAGCTCGCGCTGAATCTCGACGTCAAGTTCGTCGATCACCAGAGCGCGCGTGGCGAGCTCGCGATCGTGCCGTTGGCGGGCGGCGAGCCGCGCCGCTTGCTCGCGGATGTTCAGGAGGCCGACTTCCTGCCGCTCGATCCACGCGCGCGCTACGCCGACAACTCGCCCGCAGGAACGCTCGCGGTGACGCGTGCCACCGCACGGGGCTTTCGCATCGAGGCACCGGTCGGGACGACGATCGTCGACGAGCCCGGCTGGATCACGCACCTGCGGATCTCGCCCGACGGGTTGTCGCTCGCGTACCTGCGGCATCCGCACGTCAACGACGACGCCGGTGCGCTCGTCGTCGTCGAGATCGCGAGTCGCACCGCACGGGTGATCACCGATGACTGGACGAGCATCGCCGGGCTCGCGTGGGATCCCGACGGCGCGTCGCTGTGGTTCACGGCGGCGCGCGAAGGGCTGCATTCGACGATGCATCGCGTGACCCTCGAGGGCGACGTCACCGCGGTCGCGGGCCCGACGGCCAATCGCCTGCGGATCCACGACGTCACGGGCGGCGACGAGCGTCGAATCCTCGGCACGCTCGATACATGGCGGTTGCGCGCGAGAGCGGGCGATCACGACCGATCGCTGTCGGAGATCTCGTACGTCTCCGACATCTCGCGCGACGGTGCGCACGTCTTGATCGGCGAGCTCGGCAGACCTGTCGCGAGTGCCGGCGCTTACGTCGTCTCGTACACGACGGGCAAGCGCGTTCGGCTCGGCCCCGGGTTTCCCGTCGCGATCTCGCCGTCGGGTCAGCGGGTCGCCGTCAACGTCGAAGACGCGACGCGCCTGGTGGTCTACTCGACGACGAGCAGCGAGGCGCCGTCGATCGCGGCACCCGGCTTTGTCACCTACGCGCGGTGGCTCGACGAACGCTCGCTCGTCGCGCTGTTCGGCGACCGGTTGTGGAAGCTCGCGCTCGGCGCCGAGCCCGTGGCGCTCGCGCAGACCGGTGGCGAATTCGCGCTCGATGCCGCGCGCGGGCGCTGCGCATTCATCGACAAGAAGGGCGACCGCCGCGCGCTTCGCGTGCTCGATCTCGCGCGCGGTGCGACGCGCGTGCTCGTCGAGGACATGGGCGGCGCGGAGGTCTGCGGCTGGCTCGCGGCGCCCGATGCGATCGCGGTTCGCTCGGCGACCACGCCCGTGGTGATCGAGCGCCTCGATCCGGTCACCGCCGCACGCTCGGCGCATGCGGTGATCCAACCGCCGGTGGCAGGGCTCAAGGCGGTCGATGCCTTCGTGCTGCACGAGGATGGCGTGCGGCACGCGTACAGCTACGGGCAGGAGCTCTCGCAGCTGTTCGTGATGCGCGGCTAGCGAGCCGGGGCTTCGGCGTTCCAGGCGAACCGCCAGCGCACCGCGCCGTCGACGATCCGCACGGCCTCCGCCTTCGCGATCGCTTGAAACTTCGGATCGCCGACGACGAGCGCCCCGATCGCCGACAGCGAGGGTTCGTGACCGACGATCATCACCCCGCTGAGAGGCGGCAGCGCCTTGAGGGCGTTGAGCACCTCGCGCGGCGAGCCATCGGGTGCGAGGGCAGGTACGCTCTCGACGGCGATCGCGTGGTTCATGCCGCTACACACGAGCTCCGCTGTCTGGACCGCGCGGACCAGCGGGCTGGTCCAGATGTGCGACGGGCTGCAGTCGTGCCAGCGCATCCGCTCGCCGAGCTCGCGCGCCTGCGTGCGGCCGTGGACGCTGAGGTTGCGGTGCGGATCGCGCACGGCCACGGTCTCGGCCACCGCGTCGGCATGGCGGATCAGGAACACCTGCACGACTGGAGCTTAATCCAGTACGTTCCGGGACGCATGAAGCTCTACGGCACGACCACCTCACCTTTCGTTCGCCGCGTCCGCGTGGTTGCTGCCGAGGTCGGCGAACCGGTCGAGTTGATCGACACCGCCCCCGACGCCGGGCAGGCCAAGCTCCGCGAGGTCTCGCCGATCCGGAAGGTGCCGGTCGCCGTGATCGACGGGCGGACGATCTATGACTCGCGCGCGATCATCGACTGGCTGGTCACCACGCGCGGCTACGGCACGTTCGCCCCGCCGGTCGACAGGTGGCGGGAGGGCAACCTGGTCAACGCGATCGATGGCTCGCTCGACTCGCTGATCCAGTTGTTCTATCTCCGGCGCGATGGCGTCGCGGTCGATGGCAGCTCGTACGCGACGCGCCAGGTCGAGCGCGCCGAGGCGATCTTCGCGCAGGTGTCCGCCGAGGTTCGCGGCACGACGTTCAGCACGGGCTTCGGGCTCGCCGAGCTGTCGCTGATCGCGGCGCTCGACTGGATGGACTTCCGCAAGACGTTCCCGACCGAGAAGCTCACCGCGCTGTCGCCGCTACGCGCGCACTGGCACGACCGGCCGTCGCTCGCGGCCACACGCCCACACGCGTGATGCAGATCGATCTCTACCACCGGGCCACGAACCGGACACGAGACAGCGGTGTGACCGCGAACCTGGCGCAAACCGGCGGTGTGACGTACTAGAGGCCGTGGTTCACCTGATCGTCACGCACCCCGGCGGCTCTCACAAGGACGACGTGCTCGCGGCCTGCGTCCTCGCTTCGCTTCACGCCTGCCCGATCGTGCGTCGCGATCCCACCCCCGAAGAGCTCGCCGACCCGGGCGTCGCGATCGTCGACATCGGTGGGAGTCACGATCCGGCGCTGTCGAACTTCGACCACCACCACTTTCCGCGCGAGCACCCGCCCACCTGCGCGCTCAGCCTGGTCCTCGACCATCTCGGCCTCTACCAGGACGCGCTGACGTTCTGCGACTGGCTCGAGACGGCGGAGTGGTTCGACTCGCGCGGCCCGAACAAGACCGCCGAATGGCTCGAGGTCCCGCGGCGTGCGATCTCGCGCCTCAACTCGCCGATCGACATGACGCTGCTCCGCCGGTTCTCGCAGAGCACGCGCATCGAGCCGAGCGACCCGCTCTACGCGTTCATGCGAATGGTCGGTGGGGACCTCCTCGAGTTCCTGCGCCTCGCACGCGAGCGGCTCGACTTCACCGCGGCGCGCGTCGAGCGCTGGTCGATCCCACACGGCGGCGAGGTGCTCGAGGTGCTGTACCTGCCGCGCACCGAGGGTGAGCCCGACGAGCCGAGCGCGATGCTCGGCAGCTACATCCGCGCCCAGCAGCTCGACGGCGTGATCGTCGCGATCATCTATCCGGATCGGCGCGGCGGCGGCTTCGGCATCGGTCGCTACGAGGACCATCCGCGCCTCGATTTCTCCCGGGTCGAGGGCCAGCCCGACGTGCACTTCGCCCACAAGAGCGGGTTCATGTGCAAGACCACCGCGACCGACCCGGCCCGGCTCCGCGAGCTCGTCGCACTCGCGTGGCGCTAGGGGGGCGTCGATCGACTGCTCGTGCTCGTCCTCGTCGGGGGATGGGCGAACCTAACGAGCCCATGGTCGAGGAACCTCCGATCGGGAGAGGCTGACGTGGACGAGTGCGTGACACGAGCACGTGCACGAGCGGCAGATGGCGGACTCAGTCATTCGCGTGGCGCTAGGCTAAGCTCCGGGCGTGGAACGCGGGACCGACATCGAACGCGCCGCGGCCGTGATCGCGGCCGGCGGGCTCGTGGCGTTTCCGACGGAGACCGTCTACGGGCTCGGCGCCGATGCCTCGAGCGACGCGGCGGTCGCGAAGATCTTCGCCGCGAAGGGCCGCCCCACCGGGCATCCGTTGATCGTGCACCTCGCCTCGGCCGGGCAGATCGACGACTGGGCGATCGACATCCCCGACGTCGCCCGCATGCTCGTCGCCGTCGCATGGCCCGGCCCGCTCACGATCATCCTCCCCAGGAGCGCGCGCGTCGCCGCAGGCACCACCGGCGGCGCCTCCACGGTCGGGCTTCGCGTCCCGGCACATCCGATCGCCCAGGCGCTGCTCGCGCGGTTCGGCGGCGGCATCGCGGCACCGAGCGCGAATCGGTTCGGCGCCGTCAGCCCGACGACGGCGGATCACGTCGCGCACGATCTCGGCGATCGGGTGGACTACCTGCTCGACGGCGGACCCTGCAGCGTCGGCGTCGAGTCGACCATCATCGATCTCAGCGGTGGGCGCGCGGTGTTGCTGCGACCCGGCGGGATGCCGCGCGAGGCGATCGAGGCGGTGACGGGCAAGCTCGGCGTGGGCACGGCGGAGTCACCCGCGGCACCGGGCACGCTCGAGAGTCACTACGCACCGCGCGCGGTGGTGATCGCGATCGAGCCGCACGAGCTCGCCATCGTGTTGCCGAGCGTGCGCGCGCAGGGCGGCCGGGTCGGCGTGCTCGGACCGCCCTCGGTGACGCGGGATCTTCCGGCGGATGTGGTGGTCAAGCAACTCCCGGAGGAGTTGGCGGGGATGGCGAGAGATCTCTATGCGGCGCTACGCGAGCTCGATGAAACCGGTGTCGATGTCGTAATCGCTGCATTGCCTCCGGCCGTCGGGCTAGGGGAAGCTGTCGGTGACCGGCTCCTACGAGCAGCCGGCCCTCGGAGAAATCGGAGCAACTCATGACCACACCAATTCGCGTCGGCATCATCATGGGCAGCAAGAACGACTGGACCACGATGAAGGCCGCGGCCGACGTGCTGACCGAGCTCGGCATCGGCAATGAAGCGAAGATCCTGTCGGCGCACCGCACGCCGGACGCGCACGCCGACTACGTCGAGACCGCGCAGGCGCGCGGCCTCTGCGTGATCATCGCGGGCGCGGGTGCCGCAGCGCACCTCGCCGGCGTCACCGCAGCGAAGACCCGGTTGCCCGTGCTCGGCGTGCCGATCCAGGGTGGCGCGCTCAACGGCCTCGATGCGCTGTTGTCGATCGTGCAGATGCCGAGGGGCATTCCCGTCGGCACGCTCGCGATCGGCGAGGGCGGTGCGGCGAACGCCGGCCTGCTCGCGGCCGCGATCATCGCGCTCCAGGATCCCGAGGTCGCGGCGCGCCTCGATGCGTTCCGCGCGAACCAGACGAAGAAAGTGCTCGAGAGCTCGCTGTAAAAACAGCCCGCACGCGGCGGGCTCGCTCGCAGTCACGTCGTGAACGCGCTTAGCAGCGGTTGCCGCCCGGCTTGTAGCAATTGCCACGCACGCCGGAGACACCGAACGTCGAGTCACCGACGCTGTCGCGCACGATGTTGAGGATCTGCTTCCACGACGAGCGCTTGCCGTTCTCGATGGCGAAGAAGATCTTCGCGAGGGCGGGCGCCGCGAAGTCGGTCGCGTCGGCGGTCACCTCGATCACGCTCGACATGATGTCGAGCTTGTCCCAGTTGTCGCCCTTTCCGTGGAGGATCGGCTTGATGTAGTACTCGTAGCCGAGGCAGCCGCCGTAGAGATAGATCTGGTAGGTCTTCGGGTACGACGGGCGGGTCCAGAAGTCGGAGGCACCGAGCATCGAGTGGCCGTCGTAGGCGACGACCTCGTGCTCCGACAGCGCCTTCTGGAAGTTGCTGAAGTGGGCGAAGTCACCGAGGCCCGAGAAGTCCTTCGGCGCGTAGAGATCGACCTGCGCGATCACGCCACCGCGGAGCTTCTTCTCGTAGCGGGTGCCGACCGGCGCCGTGACTTCCTTGAAGCCGGCGTCCTTGAGCATGCGGCCATAGCGCGCGTGGTTGCGAACGCCGATGTCGCTCGGGCTGATCTCGGCCTCGTCGCCGATCTGGCCGAACAGGATGACGGCCGTGACCTTGCCATCGGCGACGAGCTGGTCGTATTCGGGGTAGACCGCGGCGGTCGCGGTCGAGAACGTCTTGCTGACGGTGACCTTGAGGTCCTGGAGCTTCGCCTTGCAGCCCGGCTTGTCACCTTCCCAGCGGTACCAGTAGACCGAGTTGTCGAGGCCGATGTGATCGTCGTCGTCGGCGCAGCTCTCGCCAGCGTCCTTGAGGATCGTGAACGGGTTGACCGGGACCTTCGCGATCAGCTCGAGGCCGACCTTCGGCTTGGTGCCCGCCGAGAAGAGATGGACCGCGTTGAGGCCGCGGAGGCGCCAGTGCGTGAGGGCAGCACCGGCGGGAACGTCGTCGGCCGCGACCCACGTGCCATCGATCAACCACTCGGCGCGGCCGGCGGACGACGCGTCCTCGGCGAGCGACTCGATGAACAGCTTCTCCTGCTTGCGGAAGTAGGTGAGCGCGAACTGGCCGATCATCGCCGGGCCTTCGGCGACCTGGAACTGGCTACCGGTGACGTCGCCCTCGAGGTCGACCTCGACCTCGACGCCATCGGGGTTGAGATACGCCGAGTCCTCCTTGCCGCTATCGGAGAGATCCTCCAGGAACGGGTTCCGACCGTCGTCGACGGCTTCGCTGCCACAGCCGGCAACGACGCCAGCCAGTGCGAGGGACAAGGCTAGGTTCTTCATGTGCGGACCCGGAACAGCAAGGGCGAGGCCAGTTGCGCAGCGCGTCGGATCGCGGGGTTGGGATCGAAAATGGTGGCTGATCGAGCTGCCGCGGCAGGTGGGGTTTTTTCGATAACTCCGCGTACGTGATAGGTTTGCGCCGGGCGAATGGCGACTCTGGTCTACTCCGATGCGGACGGCGTTGATCGCTCGTTCGCGCTCGGATCCGAGGTCGTCCTCGTGGGTCGTGGGGACGAGTGCTCGATCAAGAGCACCGACCCGCGCGTGTCTCGCCAGCATGCGCGGTTCTTCGTCGATGGGGGCGTGCTGTGGATCGAGGATCTGGGCAGCTCGACCGGCACATTCGTCGGCCCCAACAAGATCCAGCGCGCACCGGTGCCGACGGGCGAGATCATCCTGGTCGGTAGCTTGGTGATGCGGCTGCTTCCGGCGAGCGGCACGCTGCCACCGCCGGTCGGCATGCACGGCACGCTCGCGGTGCTGCTCGACCTGGAGCGCAAGACGCGGTCCGCGATCGAGGAAGAGCGCGACGCGTTCGCGAAGCGCGTCGGCGAGCTGCACCAGGAGCTGCGCGCGGCACAGGACAAGGTCACGCCGGCAACCCTGCGCGGCGGCGAGTTCGCGGGCGAAGCGGCGACGGCGGAGATGCGTCCGGATCAGACGGCGCCGGCGATGATGTCGGAGGCGATCCGGCTGCGCGACGAGTCCGAGGCGAAGGTCGCGGTGCTCGAGCGAACGCTCGCGGCGCAGCAGGACGAGCTCCAGGTGCTGCGCACCTCGGCGGGGCCGAACGCGGAGTGGTCGGGCAAGGGCGGCGTCGACGTCGACCAGCTGAAGGGTCAGCTCGACGAGGCGCAGGCCGCACGCTCGATCGCCGAGCACGCCGCCGGCGAGGCGCAGCGCGAATCGGTGTCGCTGCGCGACGAGCTCGACGGGCTGAAGCGCCAGAGCGTCGCGGATCTCGAGTCGATGCGGCTCGAGCTGGTCAAGCTCGAGGAGACCCGGAAGGTGGCCGAGGCCGCCGCGGGGATCCAGGTCGCGGAGAAGCTCGCGGAGGCCGACATCGTGATCGTCGGGCTCACGCGCGAGCTCGAGGTCGCGAAGCAGAACCTCAAGGCCACGTCCTCGAATCTGCCCGACGCACGCGTGCGCGAGCTCACCGAGCTCAACGCGGTGGTCACCGGGCGCGCCGAGAAAGCCGAGAAGGAGCTCGCCTCCGCGCAGATCCGATCGCAAGGTGCCGAGCGCAACCTCGCGCATGCGAACGCGCAGGCGGCGAAGGCGGAGTCCCGCGCGAGCCTGCTCGAGGGCAAGGTCAACGAGGCCGAGTCGAAGGCAAAGCTGGCCGCGGGCGAGCTCGAGACGGCGAACGCGCGGATCACCACCCTCGAAGCACGCGTCAGCGGCTCGCCGGTGCAGGCGATGGAGGCGCGCGCGACGAAGCTCGCGGCCGAGGTCGAAGCGCTGAGCGCGAAGCTCGCCGACGCGACGACGAAGCTGACCGAGCTGCAGGCCACGGTGAGCGAGACCGAGCAGCAGGCGCGCGACACCGACGAGCGCGCGATCACCGCCGCCACCGAGCTCGCGAGCGCGCAGAGCCTGCTCGCCGAGGCCGAGGATCATTCCCGTTCGCTGCAGGCGCGGTTGGCGGAGCTGGCGGGTGCCGACTCCGCGATCGCCGAGGCTGCGAAGGCGAAGCAGACGGCCACCGAGCGCGCCTCGGCCGCCGACGCGCAGGTCACCGAATCACTGAAGCGTGCCGAGGATGCCGAGAAGCGAGCGAGCGCCGCGGACACGATGGCGAAGGCGATGGCGAAGGATGTCGCCGAGGCCCTGCGGCGTGCGGCCGACGCGGACATGCGCTCGCGCGCCGTCGCCCGCGAGCTCGAGAATGCCCATCGCCGCGCCGACAATGCCGAGGCGATCGGTGCCGACGTCGCGTCGTCGGTCAAGGAGTCGCAGCGTCGGGCGAGCGAAGCCGAGATCAAGATCGACGAGCTGACCAAGACGCTCGACTCGCGCGTGGCCGAGCTCGAAGCTGCGCGTACCGAGGCCCTGGCGACGGCGACCTCGAAGCACTCCGGGGAGATCGCCATCGTCGGCGCGAAGCACACCGAGGAGCTCGAGGCTGCGGTCGCGAAGCACGCCGCCGAGCTCGCCGCGCTCCAGCGCACGCTCGAGACCTCCACTCGCGAGAGCGCCGCGAAGCTCGAGGCCACGCAGAAGGAGCTCCAGGGCAAGCTCGAGCAAGCCCAGCGCGAGCTCGCCGCCGAGCGCACGTCGTCGCAGAAGCTCGTCGACCGCAAGACGCAGCTCGAGCGCGATCTCGCCGAGGCCCGCGCTGCCGCCGAGGAAGCGGCGGAGCTCGACGCGCGGCTGGTCGAGCGCGAGAACGAGCTCGAGGCGCTGAGTGATCGGATCCTCGATCTCGAGAGCAGCATCGCCGTCTCGGAGACCGCGCAGCAGGCCTCGCTCGCCGAGGCGCGTGCCGAGATCGCCAAGCTCAAGGCGAGGCTCGGAGAGGCCGAGCCTGCCGTCGCGAAAGCTCAACAGATCGCCGCGGATCTCGGTGCGCGGGTGTCGACGCTCGAGACCCAGCTCGCCGAAGCCGTCAGCGCGCGGTCCTCCGCCGAGACCGCGCTCTCTGCCGCGCGCCTCGCGATCGCCGAGCTCGAGCGCGAGCGTGAAGCGCGCGCCGCCGATCTGACGATGCAGGATCGGCTCGACGACGCGACCGCGCGCGCCGAGGAAGCGGAGCGCAAGCTCGATGGGCTCGAGGCGCGTGCCGAGGCCGCGGATCTGGCGATCGGTCGCGCCGGCGCGCTGCAGCGCCAGCTCGACGAGGCGATCCAGAAGCTGACCTGGCTCGAGCGCGACTCCCAGAACAAGAACCGCGAGTCCGCGCGCCAGCTCGAGCATTCGGAGGCGATCGTCACCGACCGCGTCGCCGTTGCCGAAGCTCGGCAGCGCGAGGCTGAAGCCCGGGCGAAGGAAGCCGACACGCGGAACGCCGAGGCCGAGCATCGCGCGCAGCAGGCCGAGGATCGCAACGACGAGCTGGTCACCGAGGTGCGCAGCGCGAGCGGCAACGTCGAGCAAGCGCACCTCGCCGTCGAACAGCACCGGGTGGCCGTCGAGCAAGCGCGGATCGCGGTGGCGGACCTCCAGCACCGGCTCGAGGATGCCGAGGGTCGCGCGGCCGATGCGCTCGCACGCCTCGACCACGCCGAACAGTCCGGGGGCAACGTCGACGAGCTCCAGACCAAGCTCGCCCACGCGCAGCAGCGGATCGCGACGCTCGAGCGCGAGGTCGCCACCGCCGACAACGTGCGCTCGTTTGCCGCCGAGACCGAGCGCGAGATCGCACAGCTCCAGCGCGATCTTCGCGAGACGCGCAGCAAGCTGACGCAGATGACGCTCGAGCGCGATCGCCTCGAGCTCGAGGTCCGCGACTCGCGCTCCGACAGCGAGACCACCAACGAGCGCGCGCCACTCGACCCGCGCGAGGTCGCACGCATCGAGGCGCAGCAGCGGCGCACCTCGAAGGGGCAGGCCACCGCGGATCCCGAGGACACCGCGAACTTCGACATGGCTCGATTCGAGCAGATGATCGCGCAGACCGAGGTGCTCGAGAACAAGCTCGCCGGGTTCGAGCGCGACAACAAGCTGCTCAAGGAGCGGCTCGCCGATACCGAGCAGAAGCTCCGCGATGCGATGGATGGCGACGACGACGACGACGCGAATGTCACGCGCACCGGCTCCGGCTTGCCCGTCGACCTGGTCGAGCACGTCTCGGTGCTCGAGGAGTCGATCGATTCGCTGCGCGCGAACATGCGCGCCGCCTCCGACGAGACCGCGGTGATGGAGCAGAGCGACTCGGTGGTCGCGGTGGCCTCCGCCGTCTCCCAGGCCGCGGAGCACATCGAGCGTGCACGGGCGGCGATCAAGGCGCTCGCGCGGTCGGTCGGCATGGTGGGTTAGTTCCAGTACACGAATTGTCAGTCGTCTTCCGAATCGCTGCGCGGCCAGCCGATGGAGTGCGGAGCGAGATGTCGTCCGGCTGTTCGAAACCGAACGGGCGGGGACCACACGGCTGTTGGTCCGCAGCGTCGGCAGGCTGAGCAAGATGTGTCGCTCATCGTGGACGCGGACGTGCCACGTGCACGCCGAACGAAGGTGCGGTCTCGGGATTAGTTTGGCTTCGCGAGGTGATCGCGGAGGTACGTCAGGCTGTTCGTCACGCGGACGCGCCAGAGCTCGAAGCTGTGGCGACCCGGTCCGAGGAAGAACTCGTGCTGGATCCCGCGCTCCAGCAGCACGTCGTGCAGGTACGAGACGCTGTGGTTGAACAGGAACTCGTCCTCGGTGCCACAGTCGAGATACAGCGCGAGCGCACCAGGCGTCAGCTTCTGCGCGAGCGCGATCGGGTTGTAATTTTGCCAGGTCGAGAAGTCGGCGCCGAACACCTGGTTGACCCAGGTGCCGAGGTCACCGAGCATCTTGTACGTGGTCGACACCGACGTGTAGCTCGCGTGCAGCTCGCCCTTGCCCTTCTGGTACGGGTACGGGCCCTTGTAGAGCGGCGTGATCAGCCCCGAGTGACTCGCAGCGGCCGCGTAGAGATCGGGGTGGCGCATCGCCAGCACGAGCGCCCCGAAGCCACCCATCGACAGCCCGGCGATGCCGCGTGCGTCGCGCGTAGCGATCGTCTTGTACGTGCGATCGACCCAGTCGATCAGATCGCGCGTCATGTACGTCTCGTACTTCGAGGCCTTCACGCACGTCTTCTGACGCGGCTGCTTGGGCAGGAACATGCCCTCGCCATCCTTCATGCAAGCGTCGTACTTCGTGTCGAGCGCACTATCGATGTAGAAGTTGTTGTCGCCGTCGGGCATCACGACGATCGCCTCGAGGGCGAGCGCATCGGCCGCGTGATCGAGCTTCGCGCCGTCGAGCCAGTTCGCCTCGTCGCCGCCGAGGCCGTGCAGGTAGTAGAACACCGGATACCGGCGGGCGTCCGCGGGGTCGTAGCCGGCCGGCACGTACACGCGCACGTCCTTGTCGACGCCGAGCGCGTTCGAGTGAAACCTCTCGCTGACGAGCTGGCTCTTGGCGCGCTCGGGCTTCGCGACCGCGATGACCGGGTCGGCCTTGGTCGGCGCGACAGGGCTCGTCGGTGGATTGTTGCTACAGGCGACGAGGAGAAGCAGGAGAGATCGCATCAGCGCACCACCGGGAGGATCGCGATCGCCTGGACATGCGTCCTGGCGAACGAGGTGACGAGCTCGAGGAGCCCGTGCGCGGCGGCGCCGAGTTGCGGATCGAGGCGCTCGAGCGCTGCGAGCTCGGTGGAGGAGCCGAGCAAGCCCGTCGACACGTTGCCACCCCAGCCCTGGACGACATCGCGCAGGGTGGGTGAGGGTGGATAGACCTCGAGGTCGGTGTCGGCGCTGACCTTGCCGAGCTCCTGTGCCTTCGCGATCGCGACGTCGAGGCCACCGATCTCGTCGACGAGCCCGAGCTCCTTCGCCTTCGTTCCGGTCCACACGCGACCCTGCGCGAGCTCCTTGACCTTCTCGATCGGTAGCTTGCGGCCATCGGCGACGCGCCCGGTGAACACCGTGTAGACCTCGTCCATCGACCTCTGGATCACCTGCTTCTCGTCATCGCTCCACGGCGAGAACGACGCGAGGATGGTGGCGCGGCGACCACGACCGCGCGGGAACGTCGAGACGCCGAGCTTCGCGAGGGCGTTGCCCGGAGCGATCTTGCCGCCGACCACGCCGATCGATCCGGTCAGCGTGTTGTCGAGCGCGTAGATCCTCGTCGCGTTCGACGCGATGTAGTACCCACCGCTCGCCGCGACGTCACTCATCGACACGATCACCGGCTTCTTCGCCTTGAGATGATTCACGGCACGCCAGATCAACTCCGAGGCCTGCGCGCTGCCACCCCCCGAGTCGATGCGCAGCACGACCGCCTTGACCGCGTCGTCGTCGGTCAACGCACGGATCGCGGCGACCAGCGTGTGCGACGCGATCTCCTGGCGCGCACCGAGCACCCCGTCGCCGTCACCGTCGACGATGTTGCCGATCGCGTAGATCACCGCGACGTGTTCGCCGAGTGGACGCTCCGGCGGCATCGCCCCGAGGAAGCGCCAGATCTTGACCAACCCCGTGAGCTTGTCGCCGCCGCTCGTGTCGGTCTCGATCGCGGTCCACGCCTTGTCCCCGCGGAACGCCTCGAACGAGCCGACCTCATCCACCAGCTTCGCTGCTCGCGCCTGCTCGGAGGCGAACAGCCCGGTATCGATCAACCCCTCGACGGTCTTGCGGTCGAGCTTCCGGTCCTTCTCGATCACCGAGACCATCGTCTCGTAGTGGCGATCGAGGATGTCCTTCAGCGTGGTCTCCATCTCCGGCGACGGTGCGTCGCGCGTCAACGGCTCCGCCGCGCCCTTGTAGGCACCGACGTGGAGGAAGTCGGCCTGGACGCCGAGCTTGTCGAGCAGCCCCTTGATGTGGATCGGCATCGCCGCCGGCCCGGTGATCGCGATCTGCCCGAGCGGCGCGATCCCGATCTTGGTGCACGCGGCGAGGAACAAGTACCCCGCGTTGCCGGCGCCCTCGACGTGACACGCGAGCGTCTTGTTCGCAGCCTTCCACTCCGCGAGCACCCCGCGCAGCTCGACCACGTCGGGCAGGCTGATCTCGAGATCGCGCATCCGCACGACCAGCCCCGTCAGCTTCGGATCCTTCGCCAGCTCGCGCAACCTCGTCATCAGCTTGCGCAGCTCCACCCGACTACCACCGCCGAACAGCGAGTACGCCTCGCGCTCGACGACCTTGCCGCCGAGCTCGAGGACGCCGACGTGCGGCTGCTCCGCATCGTAGTCGTCGGACTTCTCGGGAGCCTCGTAGAACCCGGGCTTCTTCATGCTCTCGGTGACCTTCGACAGCATCCCCGTGAAGTCGAAGCCGCCGAAGCCCTTCGAGGCATCCGGCGTCTCGGTCGGCGTCGCGTCGTTGTCGTTCGCCCACGGATCGTTCGACGAGGGCGCGGTGATTCCCTCCCCGTGGTCGTCGAGCTTGGACGGTCCGCCGCTACAGGCGGCGCAGACGAGAGTAACGAGCGACCAACGCATGCCGCGTTGATAGCACCAACGCGGGGCTGCCCCTATTCGGGATCGCGTCTGCGGCGCTCATCCCTCTCCCCCCCGCATCATCGATTCGTCCGTCCGTCGCTCTTCCGCCGTTGCGCGGCGCCGGGCTCGCGGTGTCCAGCCTAGCCCGAGCCGGATCCGGCGCCTTCAGGCGGCGTGGGCGTGGGCGTCGGCGTCGGCGTGGGCGTCGCGTCGGAGCCCGAGCCCGCATTGCTGCCCGGGGTGGGCGTCCCACCGCTGGCACCGAGTCGCTCGAGTGCCTTCGTCGCCTTGGGCGAGCCCGGATACGCATCGAGGTAGCGCCGCCACGCGGCGATCGCGTCGTCGCGGCGACCCTGCGACGAGTACGTCTCCGCGATGCCCGCGAGCGCCGGCTCGTAGCGCGACGACGCGGCGAGCGCCGTCGTGAACTTGCGATGCGCGGTCGAGAAGTTCTTCGCGTCGAGTGCGCAGTAGCCTTGACCGGTCAGCGCCTCGACGCCGTTGGGCTTCTGCTCGAGCGCCTTCGCGTAGACGTCGTTCGCCTTCGTGCAGTTGGTCTCGGCGAGCGTGTTCGCGCGCTTCACCAGGCTGTCGTAGTCACCGCCACCGACCTCGCCGGGATCCGGCGGCTTGGTCGCCGAGCCAGAGCCCGAACCCGAGCCAGGACCGACGGTGGCGTTCGAGCCCGAGCCGTTCTTCGGATCCTCGGGCGGAAGTGGATCGGTCTTCGCGACCAGCGTCTCGAGCTTCGTCGACAGCGCCTTCGCGCCGAGGTGATCCGGCTGCGCCGCGAGCACCTGATCGACGAGCGGCTTCGCGTCTGCTGGCTTGCCCTGCGCGAGCGCGACGAGGGCGAGGTGGAACCGTGGACGTACGTCGTTCGAGACCTCGAGCTTGTCTTCACCGCTGTCGGCCTTCGCGAACGCGGCCTTCGCATCGTCGAGCTTGCCGTCGCGCTGCGCGAGCAAGCCCTCGGCGAGCAGCACGTCGCGCATCCAGACATCGCCTGGCGGCTTGGCCTTCGACCTCGCCACCTCGAGGTACCTCTTCACATCCTTCGCCGGCTTGCTCTGCAAGCGCAGCACGTGGGCGTACGCGAGGTTCGCGCTCGGGTCCTCGGGCAGCGCCTTCAGCGCCTTGTTCGCGATGGTCACCGCTTCGAGCACGAGCGCCTTGCTCTGCTTGCGCAGCTTCTCGGCATCGGCCTTCTCGATCAGCCCGGCGCGATCGATGAGCCCCTGCGCGATCGCCGCACCGAACTGCGCGCGCAGCGCGAGCGACTCCGGATCGTCCTTGCCGGCGAGGCCGTCGTACTGCGCCTGCAACCGCGTCTCGTTGTCGGCGCCGAGCTCGTGCCGCGCAGCCTCGACCGGCGACACCGCCTTGTCGGGACCGTCCGGCACCGGTGTCACCACCGGCGCAGCATCGGTCGGCTGCTGGACGATCGCTTGCGCATCGGCGGGTGGCTTCACGGCATCGGCCTTGCGGAACACCAAGAAATAGAGCGCGACCGTGGTGGCGCCGCCGAGCAGCAACACGACGAGCAGGATCCACATCCCGGCCGACGAGCCACGGCGCTCCGGCAGCACGCCGTCGTCGTCGTCCTTCGGCATGCGAACGCGATCGGTATCGAACGACGATTCGCCCGACGGTGCCGCGCGCACGCGCCCCGCGAACGCAGGCTCGTCGGGGATCGCCGATAGCTTGCCTCGAAACGGACCACTCGTCGGGCCACTCGTGCCGCTCGGCGCGGACGGCTTGATCTCGTCGCTCGCCCACGCCGCGGTGGCGCGATTGCCGGCGGGCGGCGGGATCGAGGCCTTGGTCTCGACGGGCAGCGGACCCGATTGCGACGAACCGATCTTATCGGGACCGTGTCCCGAACCGATCTTATCGGGACCGTGTCCCGAACCGATCTTATCGGGACCGTGTCCCGAACCCTTCTTCGGCGGGGGGGGCGGCGGCTGCGTGGTGGGCCGGCGCGGAGCCTGGGCCTGTACGGAAACTCCGACGGGCGGCGTCTTGGTGACACCCCGATCCGGATGATGGGCCGAGCTCGGCACCGGCGGTGGGTTCGTCACCTTGCGCACCGTCGGGGCTTCGTCATCGGGGAGGATCGTCCCACCGGCCGCGGTGGCTCCGCCGGGACCCGCCATGCCGAGCAGCGTGCTCTGCGCGGGCGGCTTGCTAGGGGTGCCTGGTTTGCGCGCGGTGGTCCGTGCTTCGTCGGCGACCTCGAAGTACTGCGTCAGCTCGGGGATATCGCCGAGCCGCTTCCAGGTCTTTCCGGTGCGCGAGATCAACGCCTCGCGCGTGACCACGTGCCCGACGATCCATTGCTGGAGCGCCGAGAGCTCCTTGCAGCTCTTCTGCTCGCCGTTCTCGAGCCGGATCAGCCACTGCCGTTCGGCCGCTTCGGTGGGTGCGTCGTCGAGCGAGAGATCGCCACTTCTTGCTGCGCCCGTGAATCCAGCACCTGCTGCGGTCTGCTGCGGCTGCGCCGGAACCGATCCGGCCGGCTTGGTTGCACGCGCCGCCTCGGGCGTCGACACCACCGGCGTGCCCGCAGCGGTGTTCGACCGCTTGCGGATCTTGAACATGTGCCCGCAGTTGGTGCACTTGACCGTGACGCCGCCGGGCTTCAGCCGCGCTTCATCGAGCTCGTACTCGGTCTGGCACTTCTCGCAACGGACGTCCATAAAGCACGCGGAGCCGGCAACCTACCACGGCGCCTTGTGCCCCGCGAACCGATCAGGGAATGTCTCGAACATGAGCGAGAATCGGGAGCGTGCAGCCGAGCGCGTCCGCGTCGACGCGTTCGTCAAGGTGCACGGTGCCGACGGGCAGGAGCTGGTGTTCCGCACTCGCGATCTCTCCGAGCACGGGCTGTTCCTCTACACCCGGGTCGCCCGCGCGTACCCGTTCAAGATCGGCTCGACGCTCGCACTCGAGCTCTACGACTACGACCAGACCGTCACCTGCAAGGTCGTGGTAGTCCGCGTCGTCGAGCCCAACAGCTCCGAGAGCGAGGCGGCTCCCTCTGGCTTCGCGGTCCGGATCGTCGATCTCGACGAGCCCTCGCGGCTTGCATTGACCGAGATGATCCAGCGGATCAAGTCGGGCGAGGTCTACTGATCCGCATCGTGGTGTGGACGTCGGGCCACTCCGGCCCCGTCATCTCGTAGAGCAGGTGCGTGATCCAGCGGGTATCGCGCCACACGTCATCCTCGGCGCGGCCGACGAACCGGAAGCCCGTCTTCTCGATCACGCGTCGCGAGGCGGCGTTGTCGACGAAGCAGCGCGTGGCGACCTTGTGCAGGCCTATCCTCTCGAACGCGAACCGCACGACAGCACTCGCAGCCTCGGTCATCAGGCCCTTGCCCCACAGCGGCGGGGCGATCCAGTAGCCGAGATCCGCGCGATCGTGGCGGAGGGCGTTGACCTGCCAGGTCAAGCTGTCGAGGCTGATGCACCCGGCCGCCTGACCCTCGTGCTCGATCGCCCACACCACACCTTCGTCTCGCGCCGCGACGGACAGCGAACCCTGGATGAAGGCCAGCGTCTGCTCGCGATCGACATGCGCGCGCCACGACATGAACTTCGAGAACTCCACCTGCGAGGCGATCGCGAACACCGCGTCGACATCACTCTCTCGGAACGGTCGGAGCGTCAGCCGCGCCGTCTCGAGCTCGAGTGGCAGCTCGGACAGCTTCGGGATGGGCGTGCGCGGCGGCTGCATCAGTGAGCCTCGTCGGCCAGGACTTCCTCGACGGTGGCCAGGATGTCTTTGACGTCGATCAAGCGCAGCCGCTCGTCCCACGGCACGCGCACGCCGGCTTCCTTGCGAAACAGCACGAACGCGTTGTGCGGCACGCCCGACACGTTCTCGGCGATGTCGTCGGTGGTCGGCCGATCGCGCGCGACCTCGATCACCCTGCCGTAGAACGCCTCGTCGTGCGCTTCCTTCGCGCCGGCCGGCAGATAGAGCCCCGCATCGGTGCGCTCCTCGATCTTGATCATCTGGACCAGGACGCGCATTCCCAGCGGCAGGATCAACCTGTGCCGCTTGGACTCGGGAGGATCAGAGGTCTCGTTCGAAGACAACGGTGCCACTCTGCGCGAGGCACCGGAGGCGGGTCAAGCCGGCGCGGCGCAGCACCGTAGCCACGCGGTCGATCGACGGTCGCATCGACGGGTCGTCACACGAGCTCGACCGCACGTCGACCCGCGGCGGGGTCGCCTCCACGGTGGACCACAACCGCTGGCTGCGCAGCAGGCGATCGAGCTCGGCGACGGCGGCGGTCGGGTCGGGGGCCACGGGTTGCGTGGGCCGCACGGGCTCCGGGTTGGTCGGTAGGGTGGGCTGCGCGACGACGGGGCCCGGCGGTTGGGTCGTGACGGGCTGATTGCTGCCCTCGGTCACCGACGGATCATCGCTGCCTCCCGCGACGAACTTGAGGAACAGCGCGATCACGATCACCGCACCGAGTGGCACGGCGACCAGCGCCCACGGGAACCGCCGGTCTTCGGCCACCGTGCCGCCGGCGACAGCGGTGCGCGCGCGGTTCGAGCCGTTGCCGTAGGGCAGCGGCTTCTGGCAGCGAGGGCATTTCGCGTATCCGGGAACGACGGCAACGCCGCAGGCCGGACACACTGCACTCATCAAAAAATAGTATCGCCGCGCACGTCAGCGAGGCGACTTTTTACGAGCCAGCAGTCCGAGAAGCCCGAGAAGCAGGAGCGACGACGGGTGGGGTGACGCGGAGTTGCTGCAGCACCCATCCTTTACACCTACCGCCTCGCACACGCCCGGGTCCTCGGTCGTCGGATAGATCGTGCAGATCGCCGCGATCTCGTCCGGCGACAGCGACGCCTTCTTGGTCTCGCCGCAGTCCTGGAAGTTGTACATCGTGGCCTCGACGATCTTCGGGTCCGACGTCGAGTTGCAGGCCGGGACCGCGTTGCCGTTGCCGTCGGTGCGGGGCGGATCACCGCTGGCGAGACACGGGTGCTCGAGGCCGAGCATGTGACCGAGCTCGTGGGTCAGCGTGTTCGAGATCTCCGACTTGCACGAGTTCGTTCCTGTCGTCTGCCCCATGTCGGCGATCGCGAAGTCGGCGCCGTTGAGCTCGATGTCCGCGTCGACGATCTCGCCATCGCGATCGCTGTTGTCGTCGTCGACGAACACCGCGGTGGTGATGCCGGCCGCCGACGGCGAGTAGCAGCGCGCAGGATCGTCCTTGATCGCCGGCCGGCACCACGTGGTGTCGCGGAACTTGATCACGTTCTTGTTGTCGCGGCCGACCTCGGTCGTTTCTCGCGCGACCTGCACGAGCTGCATGTACGAGCAGCTCGCGACGTTGTCGTTCCACTCCGCGATCGAGGAGTCGACGGCGTCGAACTCGGCGTCGCCATTGACCTGGTTCGTGCCCGCAGCGTCGACGGTGACGAACACGCAGCCCGACTGCCAGAACAGCGACTTACCGGCGGTGGTGGGCCCGGTGCGAACGAAGCCCGGGGGCACGCGGATCAAGTGAACGTCGTCGACCGCGACGTGCTCGCGCGCCTGCAGATCGCTGGCGACGCGTGCCGCGAGCGAGACCTCCATGCCGGTGACCAGCAACTCGGGGCCCGGGAACGTCCGCATCCCGAGGCCAGCGACGCTGCCGCCGAGCTGCGAGACCGTGATCTCGCCGTCGGGTGTCCTGATCACGGCGTCGGTGACGATCCGCGAGCCGTCGGAGGTCCAGTGCGCCCGGGTCGACAGCACCTCGCCGGTGATCGACATCGCCCGATCCGCCGAGGCAATCGCGGGGACCAGGAGAAGCACCAGCGCCAGGTTCGGTCGCGGCATCCACATCTCCCTAAACGGTATCATGCTATGCACGCGGCCCATGGCGGACGCTCGGCCCGTACGTGTGCGCATTGCACCATCTCCGACGGGGGACCCCCACGTCGGCACTGCCTACATCGCGCTGTTCAACTTCGTGTTCGCGAAGCAGCAGGGCGGCACGTTCGTGCTCCGGATCGAGGACACCGATCAGGCGCGGGCACGCGCCGACTCCGAACAGATGATCTACGACGCACTGCGCTGGACGGGCCTGTCGTGGGATGAGGGCCCCGATGTCGGCGGACCGTTCGGGCCGTACCGGCAGTCCGAGCGCAAGGAGATCTACCAGCGCCACGTCGGCATACTGATCGACAAGGGCGAGGCGTATCGCTGCTTCTGCACCGAGGATCGCCTCGCGAAGCTGCGCGTGCAGCAGCAGGCCGAGAAGGCCACGCTCGGCTATGACCGTCACTGCCGCGATCTCGAGGCGAGCGAGAGCACGAACCGCGC
>JANNBP010000098.1:0-20665 GCA_031385555.1 Deltaproteobacteria bacterium
CGATCCGCCGTTCGGCAACGAGAGGTCGCGCTCCTCGCGCGTCCCGTCGTGGGTGATCGTGAAGCGATAGTCGCCGGGCGAGAAGCCCGCCAGCGTGAACTCCCCGTCGACGGTGGTGTGCACGGCAGGCGTTGGCCACACCGTCGCCGCCGGCCCCGACGCTGCGACGAAGCGATGGATCACCGACGCGGTGATCTCGGTACCGGGCCGCGCCGTACCGACGATGGTCACGCCTTCGGTCTGCACGCGCTCGAGCACCACGTCAGGCACCCACGCGAGCTCGCCGTCCGGCACGGCCGGGAGGACGTGTCGGCGATAGCCGTGGAGCGCCACCTCGTACGAGCCGGCGACCGCGGCAGCGTAGTAATACGCGCTCGCGCCCTTCACGATCTTTCCGATCGCGATTCCACCGGTGCGATACCTCGCGACCTGCGCCCGCGCGTAGGCGATCTGTTGCCGCAGCTGGATCGCGTCGCTCGCGCGCAGCCGAGCGACGCGCTGTTCGAGGTGATCGGGAAGCGGTTGTGTGGTCGGGTGCGCCTGCGCGCAACCCGCCGGCCATGCGCCGCTCGGCAGTCGCTGGAGGATCGTGCACCTGATCCCGACCTGCACCACACCGACCAGACCTGGTCCCAGCAGCTCCTCGACGTCGAGGGACGTGCGAGGAGCAGGCTGAGGTGAAAGAGGAACGCCTTGATCGGGCGTCGACTCGCGCGGAGATGGGCGAGTTAGCTCGGGCCGCGGCGACGAGCGCGGCGTGGACGGGATGCTCACCACCGGGGCACTAGGCTCGCGCTCCGACACCGCGATCAAGGCGCCGGCCCCCACGCCAACGCCGATCATCGCGATCGCGCTGATCACGGCGACACGGGAGAACGATCGCGGGGGTGCCGAGGGCGTGTTGCTGAGCTCGTCGAGCGCGGCGCGCGCCGCACGCGCATTCGGGAACCGCAATTGCGCGTTCCGCGCGCACAACCGATCGAGATACACGCGCAGGCCGAGCGACACGTTGAGCCCGACGCCACCGCCGTCGAGCAGCTTCCACGGCTCGCGGCGCGTCAGCAGATGGAGCAGCGATGCGCCGAGCGCGAATAGATCGGTGGTCGCGTCGTAGATGCCGGCCATCTGCTCGAGCGGCATGTACCCGAACGTACCGACGGCGGTGTTGCCCATCGTCTCGCTGACATCGCGCGCGGCGCCGAAATCGACGAGCGCGATCGAGCCATCGGGACGGACGACCAGGTTCGCCGGCTTGATGTCGCGATGGAACACCATCGGCGACAGCGACTGCAGGTAGATCAGGATGTCGAGCACGCGGCGCGCGATGTCGACGATCTCCGCGTCGGTGAACCAGTGCGTCTGCAGGCGCGCGAGCAGCGATTCGCCGTCGACGAGATCCTGCGCGATGTACATCCGCGTGTGGATCCCGGTACCTTCGATGAAGCTGGCGTGGAAGCGCGGGATGGATGGATGCGACAGCGCGCGGAGGAACTTGGTCTCGCGATCGAACGCCGCGAGCGACTCGAGGGTCGGCGCCTGGACGAACGCGAGCTCCTTGAGCGCGACGCGGTTACCTCTGCCGTCGATCGCGGCGTACAGCCGGCCATGCGTGGTGCGCACGAGCACGCGCTCGATCCGATAACCGCCGGCGCTCAGCGTGGCACCGCACGCATCGAAGCGATCGCCGTCGAGGATACGATTGCAGCCGGGGCAGAACGCCGCCGCACGCGCGACCTCGCCGAGCTGCATCTCGAGCTCGATCTGCGCACGCACGTGCGCGGCGCAGTCGTCGCACGCGAGCAGGTGCTCCTCGATCGCGGCGTCGTCGTCGCCTCCGAGCAGGTAGTTCTCGAGCACGGTCTCCGAGAGGTGATTCATCGATCACTCGCCTGGCAGATGGATTTGCGTAGGAGCTTGCGGGTCTCGCACACCACGTGGCGCGCCCGTTCCGCGGACAGCCCGACCTCGCGCGCGGCATCCGTAGACGTCATCGGTGGTGGGGTGTAGAGCAGCCGGAACAGCTGCTGCGCCGTCGACGAGCACGTGCCCAGGGCGTCGAGGGCGCGGCGCAGTTGATCGCGCGTGAGCAGCTGATGTTCGCCATCCTCGCTGACCTCGACGCGCGTCATCGCGAGCGTGCGCCGCTGGAGCGCGGTGTGGCGAAAGCTATCGATCGCGAGGAACCGCGCCTGCCGGATCGCCAGCCCGGGGAGCTCGAGCGCGGCCAGCTTGCCGTCCTGGTGTTGCTCGTACAGCCGCGTCCACGTCGCTTGTGCGAGGTCGCGCGCACGATCGCGGTCGATGCCGAGCGCGATCAACGACAGCACCACCTTGCGGTCGTGTTGCCGGATCAACCCGTCCCAGATCTCGCGGCTGGACGCAGGCGGTGAGCATTCCCCCGTCGTCGTCCAGGGTAGCAACATACCCCATGCGCCAAGAACGAGCGCCGCGCGGAGCTGTGTCGACGAATTCTCGAATTCGTGCAACCGCTGATGATCACGGGGCTATCAGAGACTGGGTGCGCGTGCCGACGCAGTTCGCGAAGGCAGCGCAGGTGCGCTCGTTCCAGCAAGCGACGATGTTCTTCACGTAGACAAAGTCGCGGTCGCCGAAGCAATTGGTCAGGTGGATCGCGCGGGCCTCGGCCTCGTCGGAGTGCTTGTCGCTCGTGATCGCGCTGCCGAGCGTCGCGCTGGCGTAGGCGTCGAACAGCTCGTCCATGCACGGCAGCGCGCGCGGCTCCGTGGCCTTGCACTGCTGCTGGAGATCGCCGGTCAGGGTGGGCGGCGGACCCGGGGGGCCTTCGTTCCGCGAGCACGCAGTCATCAGCAGGAAGCACGCAGTCAGCAGCAGGAGCGCGAGCGCCACGGACCTCATCGGCGATCCGGACGACCGTGGGCGGGGCGCGTCGCGTGTCATCGAGGCATCGCCGCGGCGAGGGCACGGACGAGCGTCGCCACGCGCTCGGGGGCGCCGCTCGCATCACCATCGGCGACGCGATCGACCAACGCACTACCGACGACGACACCGTCGGCGATCGCCGAGAACCGCCTGGCATCGTCGGGCGTGCGGATACCGAAGCCGACGGCGACGGGTGCACTCGCCGCCTTGCGGATCCCCTCGAGCCGCGCCGGATCGACAGGGGCAGCCGCCTTGGTGCCTGTGACGCCGGTCAGCGAGATGTAATAGACGAACGGCGCGCGCAGCTCGCCGAGCCGTGCGACGCGATCGGGAGTCGAGGTCGGTGCGACGAGCGGGATGACGTCGAGCTGGTGCGTCGCGAGAGGCTGCGCCAGCTCGGCGATCTCGTCGATCGGCAGATCGACGGTGAGCACCGCATCGACGCCCGCCTGCGCCGCCCGCGCCGCGAACAGGTCCGCGCCCATCACGAAGATCGGGTTGTAGTAGCCGAACAGCACGATCGGCGTGGTGATGCCGCGCAGCCGAAGCTCGGCCACCGCATCGAGCGCGCCGACCAGCGTGGCCCCGGCCGCGAGGGCACGCTCCATCGCGCGCTGGATCGAAGGGCCATCCGCCGAGGGATCCGAGAACGGCACGCCGAGCTCGATCACGTCGGCACCCGCGGCACACGCGGCGGCGACGACCTCGATCGAGGTCGCCGGATCTGGATCGCCGAACGTCAGGTACGCGACGAGGGCTGCCCGCTTCTCCGCGGCCGCCCTGTCGAACGCTGCGCGCAACCGGTTCACGGCGCGGCCTTTCGATGGGCCGCGACGGTGGTCATGTCCTTGTCGCCCCGGCCCGACAGGCCGACGATGATCGGGCCACCGGCGTGCTTCGCGACCTCGTCGATCGCCGCGATCGCGTGCGCGGTCTCGAGCGCGCACAGGATGCCCTCGGTGCGTGCGAGCCGCTCGAGGGCGTCGAGCGCCTCGGTGTCGGTGCGCGCGACGTACTTCACCCTGCCCGCCTGCTTCCACGCCGCGTGCTCGGGGCCGACGCCCGGATAGTCGAGCCCGGCGCTGATCGAGTGCGCGTGCGCGATCTGACCGTCGCGATCGACGAGCACGTAGCTCTTGCTGCCGTGGAGGACACCGATCCGACCGGCGGCGAGCGTGGCTGAGTGACGACCGGTCCCGATGCCATCGCCCGCGGCTTCGACGCCGTAGAGCGCGACCTGGGCATCGGTGATGAACGGTGCGAACAAGCCGGCCGCGTTCGAGCCACCGCCGACGCACGCAAGGCACGCGGCCGGGAGCTTGCCGGTGGCGGCGAGGATCTGCGCACGCGCCTCGCGGCCGATCACCGACTGGAGGTCGCGCACCATCCACGGATACGGGTGCGGGCCGGCGACGGAGCCGATCAGGTAGAACGTGTCGCCGACGTTGGTCACCCAGTCGCGCAACGCCTCGTTCATCGCATCCTTGAGCGTCCGCGTGCCGCTCTCGACGGGATGCACCTTCGCGCCGAGCAACCGCATGCGCTCGACGTTGAGGGCCTGGCGCACCACGTCCTCGGCGCCCATGTAGATCTCGCACGGCAGCCCGAACAACGCGGCGACCGTCGCGGTGGCCACGCCGTGCTGACCGGCCCCGGTCTCGGCGATCAACCGGCGCTTCTTCATCCGGCGCGCGAGCACCGCCTGGCCGATGCAGTTGTTGATCTTGTGCGCGCCGGTGTGGTTGAGGTCTTCGCGCTTGAGGTAGATGTCCGCGCCGACCTCGGAGGACAGGCGCTTCGCGTGATACAGGCGTGATGGCCGGCCGACGTAGCCATCGAGGAGCGCGTCGATCTCGTCCCAGTACTTCGCATCACCGCGCGCGACTCGCCACGCGGCCTCGAGCTCGTTGATGGCGGGCATCAGCGTCTCGGCGACGTACTGGCCGCCGAACTCGCCGGTGGCACCGTAGCGGCCGCGCTCGGGGATCGATAATTCGCCGATCTCATCGATCGTGGACATCACCTTCCGGTACCACGCCCGGCAGGCACGAGCGAGGGGCGGTCTAGAAGAACAGCGACGCGGCGACGGTGAGCTCGCCGCCGTGGAGGCCCGCGTCGGCCATCGGCGTCGAGGCTTTGCGCGCGGTGTCCATCGCTGGTTCGCGCGGGCCGACACCAACCGTGTGGAGCTCGGCGCCGACACTCCAGGCGCGGAACCTGCGTGCCAGACCGAGACCAGCGTGAACGCGACCGCGCGACACGCCTTCATCGTCGGCACCCTCGAGCGGCACCTCGTGCAGCGCACCGATCCCCGCGAGCGCGTACCAGTCCCATTTGCGATACGGCGTGAGGTGGAAGCGCGCCTCGAGCGACGTGCTGTGCAGATCGGGGCCCTCGGGTGCATCGAGCGCATCGAGTGAGAGCACGAGCTCCCACCGCTTGTTGATCCGGTAGCTCGCCGCGATCCCGCCACCGGCGTACTCGCTCTCGGTGGTCCCATCGGTCAGCCCGAGCGACACCATGCGCGCCGCCACGCCGAACCGCTTGCGGAGCTCGACGGGTTTCGGCGGTGGGACCGTGACGATGGCCGCGAACGGTCCGTGGAGGGGTGCGATCGCGGGCGTGGGTGCAGGCGTGATCTCCTCCGCCGGCGCTGCCTCGGGTGCGGGCAGTTCCTCGCCAGGAGCCTGCGCAGCAGCGATCGAAGGGATCAGGAGGAGAGCGAAGGCGATGCGCGACATGGGGCTGGCTTCATCAACTCACGTGCCACGCGTGGGTCTCGAATTCCCACAGCGAGCCGTCGGCGATTCCCACAACCCATGACCCGCCATTCACGGTCCGGTCCCGGAGGTCACGGCCCGGAAGCTGCTGGAACCCATGGCCATGCGTCGCTTTCCACTCCTGCTGCTCCTGGGTACGACCTCCGCGTCTGCCGAGCCCTCGGTCACCGCGACCGCTTCGCAACCGACCTACGACGTCGGGTTTCGGGTCGGCGGCTACGGGTTTCGTCGCGACGGTGACAACAACCGCCAGACCGCCTGGACCGAGTGCCGGATGGACGGCTTCGGCATCTTCGGTAGTCGCTCGATCACCGGGCCGCTGTTCGTCGAAGCGGGGCTCGACCTGTATTCGTCGACCGACGGACGTGCGCAGGGTGCCGAGAACGACCTCCCGATCGCGCGGACGAGTGGCCTCCTCAGCGCGGCGATCGGGGCGCGCACCACGATCATCCCGCGGGTTCGCGCCTTCGTGCAGCTCGGTGCCGGCGTCGAGCTGACGCGCGTCAGCGTGCCGTATGGCGAGCAGACGGTGCGCGACGATCTGGTGATGCCCGAGGGCTTCTTTGGTGCCGGCTTCGACATCCGCGTGTTCAAGCGCACCTATCTCGGCGCGCAGTTCCGCGCGCACGTGATGGGCAACTTCGACTACGACCCCGCGAAGCTCGACACCACGTGGACGATGCCCACGGCTGGCGAGGTCTTCGCCCCCTCACCCGACGCCGCGGCGCAGGGGCAGCTCTACATCAAGCACGAGCTCTAGCTGTCCGCGTTCCGGACACCTGCCTGAACGGTTGTGCACGAACGCGGAGTTACGCCCACGCGACCTCAACCCCGGTGGGGGAAATCGAGAGATCGTGCAAGGTCGTGCACGATGGCGGTTGCCAGGCGTCCAGGGTTCGGACGGGTCTTGCACTGCGGAGACGTGGAATCGCGCAGGTCACCGACGAGAAACCGCGGCGACGAACGCGCGGACCTTGTCGAGATCCTTCACCCCCGGAGCGCTCTCGACCCCACTCGCCGTGTCGACGGCCCACGGCGCGGCGGCGGCGATCGCCGCGGCGACGTTGCCGGGGTCGAGCCCTCCGGCGAGGATCACGGGGATCTCCGGTGACGCCGTGCGGGCGGCGGCGGCGATCGACCAGTCGAAGGTGCGGCCGGTCCCGCCGTGGTCGATCGACGGCGTGTCGAGCAGCACCGCAGCCGGCCAGCCGGTGATCGCCATCCCGGGGGTCGCCGCGAGCGCCTTCCAGATCGGGACGCCGAGGGCCGCGATCGCGTGCGCCTCGGCGGCGGTCTCGCTGCCGTGGAGCTGGATCACGTCGAACCGCACCGCGAGCATGGTTGCTTCGATCTCGGCGCGCGTCGCATCGACGAACAGCCCGACGAGCTGTGCGGCCCCGCCCCGGCGTGCGGCTGCGGCGAGGGACGTGGCGTGCTCGACCGTGACGTAGCGCCTGGAGCGCGGCCACAGGTTGAGCCCGAGGTAGTCGACCAGCGGCGAGATCGCCGCGGCCTGATCGACCTGCGTGACCCCGCAGATCTTGATCGCGGTCATCCGAGCAGGAGCTCGCGCAACGCGGCGCCTGGAGAGGGCGCGCGCATCAATGTCTCGCCGACGAGCACCGCGTGCGCACCGGCGGCAGCGAGCGCGCGGACATCGGCCGCGGTCTTGATGCCACTCTCGCCGACGAGCACGGTGCCCGCCGGGACCATCGGCGCCACGGCGGCGGTGAGCGTCATGTCCATCGTGAACGTCTTGAGGTCGCGATGGTTGACGCCGATCAGGGAGGCGCCCGCGGCGATCGCGATCTCGGCTTCGGCGCGATCGTGCACCTCGACGAGCGCGTCGAGCTGGTAGTGGGTCGCGGCGGCGAGCAGCTCGCGCAGCAGTGCCTCGGGAAGCGCGGCGACGATCAGCAGCACGGCATCGGCACCGGCCGCGCGCGCCTCAGCGATCTGATACGCGTCGATCGTGAAGTCCTTACGCAGCAGCGGTACGCCGACGCGGTCGCGGCAGCGCGCGAGAAACGCGAGCTCACCGTCGAAGAACTGCTTGTCGGTCAGCACGCTGATCGCAGCCGCTCCACCCTGCGCGTAGTCGAGCGCGATCTCGGCCGGGTCGGCGCCAGGGCGAATCGGGCCTGCTGACGGCGACGCGCGCTTGATCTCCGCGAGCACGCGGATCGGTGCACCCGCGGGTCGAGCGAGTGCGGCACGCAACCCGCGCGGCGTGCCGACGATCGAGCCCTCGAGCTCGGCGATCGATCGCTGCGCCTTCGCGGCAGCGACCTCGTCGCGTTTCACGGCGAGGATCTTGTCGAGCACGCTCACGCCAGCAGCATACCCGAACGACGACGCCCACGACGGTGGTCGCCGTCGAGGGCGTTCGCCGGGTCTCGCGCGTTACTTCTTCTGCATCTGCTTGCGCTGCGCATCGAGCTGGGCTCCGCGGCGCGACTCGCTCCACAGATCGCCGAGGCCGCGACCGAGCTCACCGAGGTTGCGCGACATGAACCCGGCGCCGAAGCCGATCACCCCGCCCGGTGCTCCGGCGAGCCGCGCTCCGGTGGCGGCGCCCTGCGCGCCGTTCTCCAGATCCTGGGCGTTGTAGCTGGCGGGCGGCTGCCCGTTGCCGCCGTTGATGTTCGAGAGCTGGTTCGTCGAGATGGTTTCGAGCTTGTGCATGACTGGATCCTCCTGCTCGTGGACCTGTACAAGACCGAGGCCAGCCGCAACTGCGCGACTCGTCGAGAGGCACACGCAAAAGTCCGCGTTCTCGAGGATGCAACCTGTCACGTCGCGGGAACTCGCGCGAGCCAGATCGCTGTTGACCGGGCGTCAGTTGCGACTGACTCGCGTCGAACGCGACCTTTACGACTGACTCGCGTCGCGCCAGCGGTGGAGCACCGCGGTGCCCGTGCCGTCGAACGCGACCTCGCGTGCGCGCGCGTAGTGATCGGGGAGCGTCAAGATCGAGAACGCACCGTCGAGGAGTGCCAGCCCGAGCGCGGCCGTCATCACCGCGGACTGGAGGAACGCCTCGTTCGGCTCGCCGTGCCCGACGAGCTGACCGGCGAGCGTGTAGCGCAGCACCGACGCGTTGTGCATCGCATCGCCGCCGGCGAGCCCGGCCGGATCGATCTCGTCGCAGCCGAAATCCTTGGGGGACAGCTCGTAGGTCTTGACCGTTCCAGCGAACACCGCGACGTGGGTCGGGCCACGCACCGCGAGCTCGTCGAGGCCACTCGCGGCACACACCACCGCCGCATGGCGAACGCCGAGGGCACCGAGTGCGGCGGCCATCGGCTCGCACCACCGGCGATCGTAGACGCCGACCACTTGCTGGCGGACGCGCGCCGGGTTGGTCAGCGGACCCAGGAGGTTGAAGATCGTGCGCGTGCCGAGCTCCTTGCGCGGCCCCGAGGCGTGGCGCGTAGCAGCATGGAAGCGCGGTGCGAACGCGAAGCCGATGCCGGCGTCGGCGAGGCAGTGCTCGACCGCAGCGGGGTCGCTGTCGATCGCGATGCCGAGCGCCTCGAGCACGTCGGCGGAGCCGCACTTCGACGACAGCGCCCGGTTACCGTGCTTCGCGACCGTGGCTCCACACGCGGCGAGCAGGATCGCGGCGAGCGTGGAGACGTTGAGCGTGCCGGCGCCATCGCCACCGGTGCCGCACGTATCGATCGAGCGCTCGAGATCGGGGCACGCGAGGGCGCAGCAGCGCTCGCGCATCGCCGTCGCGGCGCCGACCAGCTCGTCGACGGACTCACCCTTCGCACGCAGCGCCATCAACAAGCCGCCGATCTGCGCGGGGGTGGCGTGGCCGTCCATGATCTGACCGATCACCTCGGCCATCTCGGCGCGCGACAGATCCTGGCGCTCGATCACGCGAGCGATCGCGTGCACGATCGCAGTCACGGCGCCGACTCGCGGGCCAGGCGCAGGAAGTTCGCGAGCAGCGCCTTGCCGGCGGTGGTCATGATCGACTCGGGGTGAAACTGCACGCCCTCGAGCGGTGCGGATCGGCCGGGGGTGGCTCGCCCGCCAACCCCGTCCTCGGTCCATTGTCCGGATCGGCCGGGGGTGGCTGGCCCGCCAGCCCCCTCGGTCCATCGTCCGGAGCTGGGGGCACGCGAGCGCACGCCCATGATCTCGTCCTCCCAGGTCTTCGAGGTCACCTCGAGGGTGTCGGGCATCGACTCGGGTGCGATCACGAGCGAGTGGTAGCGCGTGGCGACGAAGGGGTTCTCGACGCCGGCGTACAGGCCCTTCTCGTCGTGGAAGATCTTGGAGGTCTTGCCGTGCATGATCCGCGGAGCCCGCACGATCTTGCCGCCGAACACCTGACCGATGCACTGATGGCCGAGGCAGACGCCCAGGATCGGTAGCGTCCCGGCGAAGCGCTGCACGACATCCATCGAGATGCCGGCCTCGTTCGGGGTGCACGGCCCCGGCGAGATGACGATTGCTTCGGGCGGATTCGCGGCGATCTGCTCGACGGTGATCGCGTCGTTGCGCTCGACGCGAACCGTCGCTCCGAGCTCCCCGAAGTACTGCGCGAGGTTCCAGGTGAACGAATCGTAGTTATCGACGAGCAACAGCTTCACGACGCCGTCCTCGCCATCGCGACTGCGCGCAGCACCGCACGCGCCTTGTTCACGGTCTCCCAGTATTCATTCTCGGGCACGCTATCGGCGACCAAGCCGGCACCGGCCTGCACGTAGATCGTGTCGCCCGCGGAGACCAGGGTCCGAATCGCGATCGCGAGATCGAGGTTGCCGGTGTAGCTGACATAGCCGACCGCACCACCGTAGATGCCGCGCTGGTGCGGCTCGAGCTCGTCGATGATCTCCATCGCACGGATCTTCGGTGCCCCCGACAGCGTGCCGGCCGGAAACGCCGCGCGCAACACGTCGAGCCAGCTCTTGCCCGGTGCGAGCGTGCCGACCACGTGCGAGGTCATGTGCATGACGTGCGAGTACCGCTCGATCACCATCCGCTCGGAGACCTGGAGGCTACCGATCGCGGCGACGCGCCCGACATCGTTGCGGCCGAGATCGATCAACATCAGGTGCTCGGCGCACTCCTTCGGATCCGCGAGCAGCTCGGCGGCGAGGCGATCGTCCTCGGCGACGGTGGCCCCCCGCGGCCGCGTCCCCGCGATCGGGCGCACCTCGACGCGGCCCTCCGACAGCCGCACCAGGGTCTCCGGTGACGCGCCGGTGACCCGCGCCTCGGGGAACTCCAGGTGGAACATGTACGGCGACGGATTGATCACGCGCAGCGCGCGATAGACATCGAGCGGGCGCGCACCGGCGACCGGCTCGCTGAACCGTTGCGACAGCACGACCTGGAACGCATCGCCGGCGAGGATGTAGTCCTTCACGCGATCGACCGCGGCGCAGAACGCTTCCTTGGTGAACGACGACGGCGGGACGTCGGTCGCGGCGACCTCCCCATAACGCGGTGGCTCGAGCGTGGGCAGCGGCTTGCGCGGGGCGCGCAGCGTCGCGACGATCGCGTCGATCCGATCGCACGCGCGCTCGTACGCGGCTGCGGCTCGCTCGGGCCGCGCGACATACGGCGTGGCCACCACCTTCAGCGTCTGCCGGAGGTTGTCGAAGATCAGCAGCGTGTCGGTGACCACCATGCAGAGCGGTGGCAGATCGAGATCGGCCTTCGCGCGCGAGGGGAGCGCCTCGAACGCGCGCACGCAGTCGTACGCGATCCAACCCACGGCGCCACCCCAGAACCGCGGCAAGCCCGGCACGTCGACCGGGCGCAGCTCGCCCATCACCTCGGTCAGCGCCGAGGTCGGATCGCTCGTCTGCCACTCCGCCGTGCGCGGCGCGCCACCACCATCGACGTCGTACCAGGTCACGCTCGCGGTGCCGGCCTTCCAGCGCACCACCGCGCGCGGCGCGACGCCGACGAACGAGTACGCGGCCCAGGTGGATCCGCCGACCACCGACTCGAGCAGGAACGAGTGCTCTCCGGCACCGAGCGCGGCATACGCCGAGACCGGCGTGTCGCTGTCTGCGAGGAGCTCGCGATAGACGGGGATCAGGTTGCCCTTCAGCGCGGCCGTGATGAACTCGGCGCGGGTCGGGGTGAAGTGCTCCCGGGTCATCGAAGGCTGGCGTTATACCCGGTCGGAGCCGGTTTCGAACACCCCAACCCCTCGAAACTGGCGGGATCCGCTTGGTTTTCGAACATGTTCAACTCTGCCCTTGATCTACGACCCGAGCGGACCCATGTTTTGAACATGTTCAGAATACAAGCGGTATTGGCACGGCGGTACGCTCGCATCTGGTTTGGTGGCGTCCTCCTGCTCGGTGCGGTGGTCCTCTTTCTCACCGCGGCCGTGGTCTCCCCGGAGACGATCCTCGGCGGGAGCTGGCTCGCGGCGGCGATCGCATATGGCCTCGCACGCAGGGTTCATCCGCGCGCGATCGATCCGGCCAAGCTCGCGGCTGCCAGCGTCGCCCTGCCCGCGATCGGGGTCCTCGCGATCCTGCCGCTGACGCTCCATCGGCTGATCGCCGCGACCGGTGACTCCGCAGGGTTCGAGTGGTGGGTGATGGCGAGCCTAGCCTTCACCACGGTGACCACCCTCGTGACCAGCATCCTGATCACGCTGCGCGCACGCAGGCTGGCAAAGGGTACGCCCATGGGTCGCGCGCTCAGCCCGTGGGGCATCTACGGCTTCGGCGTCCTCGCGGCGTGCGTACCTGGCATCGTCTTCGTACTTCCGGTGCTGATCATCGCGGTGACCGGGTTGGCCATCGTGCCCTTTCTCGAGGCGATGGAGACGGTGCTGCGGCGCGACCGCGCGTTGCTCGAGGACCTCGAGCTCCCCGAGGCGCTTGCTCGGTTCAAGGAGGCCGCATGACGGATCGCGTGGTCGAGCTCGCGATCCGGATCCCCGTGGTCTTGATCGTCGCCTTCCTCGTGATCTGTCTGGTCGACGATCTCGTGCATCGCAGGCCGCTATGAGGGCACCGTGACTCCCTATGCCCTGCTCGCGGTCCTCGTCATCGCGCTCGCCTTCCTGCTCACGATCGGCGTACTGCTCGCGATCGTGTTGGCCTACCGCTACGTGACATGGCGGGACAACCGCGACCGGGTCCCTCGTGCGATCGTCCGTAAGGTAGGCACGTGACCCCGCGCAAGAAGCCATCTGCCAAGCGCAAGCGGCGCCCCGACGAGACCAAGAGCGAGGCCACGCGCCGCCACCTGCTCGATCAAGCGCTCGCGTTGTTCCACAAGCGCGGGGTCGAGGCGACGACGATGCGCGACATCGCGAAGACCGCGGGGATGTCCCTCGGTGCCGCGTACTACTACTTCCCGTCGAAGGAAGCGCTGGTGTTCGCGTACTACGAGAGCAACCAGGAGGAGAACGACCGGTTCGCGACGACCGGTACGCTGCGCGAGCGGCTCGGCGCGCTGTTCCACCACAAGCTCGAGACGATCCGGCCACAGCGCGCGATGCTCGCATCGATCCTCGGGCACCTGGTCAACCCGGCCGACCCGCTCTCGGCGTTCTCGACGCAGAGCCAGGCGGTGCGCGAGCGCGCGATCGCGCAGTTCGCCCGAGCGCTCGGGGCCGACGTCCCGGTCGCACAAGTCCCGCTCGTCGCGAGCGCGCTGTGGCTGCTCCACCTCGCTGCGATGCTGCTGTACGTCAGCGATCACAGCGCCGAGCAACGCCGCACCCACGGACTTGTCGACGACGGACTCGATCTGCTGGTCCCGCTCCTGCCCTTGCTCGCCACCCCGATGGGCGGCGCCCTGGCCCTACGCGTCATGGCGGCGCTCGGGCGCGCCGGGATTTCTCCTAGCCCGTGAGGCACGCGCCTTGCGGTACCTCCCGAAATGGCGACAGCGACGGATAAGTCGACGAAGCAGCTCCTCGGAGATCTGGTCGCGGGGTTCAAAGGTCTCGCGAAGGGTCACGTCACCGAGATCAAGCACGAGCGGAAAGCAGAGCGCGAAGCACGAGCGCGTGCGCCGGTGCAATTCGGCGTCGCGATCGGGGTCACGTTGGTTGGTGCAGTCCTGATCGGGCAAGCCCTCGCCTATGGCCTGGCCGCGATCGGGCTGCCGGCGTGGGCGAGCTACGGTCTGATCGGCGCGGTCGTGATGATCGTCGGCATCCGTCTGCTCAAGAAGCTGCCGAGCATGGGCGACATGGATACGGTTCCGGAGCACGCGATCGCGCGCATCGGCTCCGACCTCAAGGAGATCGCGGCCGAGGTCGTCCACGACGTCAAGCACGCCGGCCAGCCGCAGCTCCCGCGCCCCCACCCCGACGCGACCATGACCGAGTAGCGCGCGCGTGGTATTGCTCGGACCATGCATCCCGCCTTGCAGGCCACGCTCGCTGCTGTCGATCCTGAAATCGCCGAGCTGATCGCCGCCGAGGAGCGCCGCCAGCGCGACAAGGTCCGGCTGATCGCTTCCGAGAACTACGTCTCCGGCGCCGTGCTCGCGGCGACCGGCTCGGTGCTGACCAACAAGTACAGCGAGGGCTATCCGGGCAAGCGCTACTACGAGGGCCAGCAGTACATCGATCAGATCGAGCAGATCTGCATCGATCGCGCGAAGTCGTTGTTCGGCGCCGACCACGCGAACGTCCAGCCGTACTCCGGTTCGCCGGCGAACCTCGCCATCTACTTCGCGTTCCTCAAGCCCGGAGACACCGTGATGGGCATGGGGCTCCCCGCCGGCGGTCACCTGACCCACGGCTGGAACGTCTCGATCACCGGGAGCTATTTCCGCGCGGTGCAGTACGGTGTTCGCAAGGACACGCACCGGGTCGATCTCGACGAGGTGCGCGATCTCGCGCGCAAGGAGAAGCCGAAGCTGCTGTTCGCCGGCGGCACCGCGATCCCGCGCACGATCGACTTCGCCGCGTACGCCGAGATCGCAAGAGAAGTCGGCGCCGTGTTCGCCGCCGACATCGCGCATATCTCCGGCCTCGTCGCGGCGGGGGCGCATCCATCGCCCGTGCCGGTTGCCGACGTGGTCTCCACCACCACGCACAAGACGCTGCGCGGTCCGCGCGGCGGCATGTTGATGTGCACCGCGGCGCACCAGAAGGCGATCGATCGCGCGGTGTTCCCCGGTCTGCAGGGCGGCCCGCACAACCACACCACCGCGGGCCTCGCGGTCGCACTCCAGGAAGCGAAGACCGAGGAGTTCAAGAAGTACGCGCATCAGATCGTCGCGAACTCGCGTGCCCTCGCGGCCGCGCTGGTCGAGAAGGGTTGGGCCGTGATCACCGGCGGCTCCGACAACCACCTGATCCTCGCGGACGTCACACCGAAGGGCACCACCGGCAAGATCGCGGCGAAGGCGCTCGACGTCGCCGGCATGGAGCTGAACTACAACTCGATCCCGTTCGACACCCGCAAGCCGTTCGATCCGTCGGGTGTTCGTCTCGGCACCGCATCGGTGACGTCGCGCGGCATGCGCGAAGCCGAGATGACGCAGATCGCAACGTGGATGGACGCCGTGGTCAACGCGCCGGCCGATCCAGGACTGCACGAGAAGATCGCCGGTGAGATTCGCGAGCTCTGCGCGAAGTTCCCCGCGCCCGGCATCCTGATCTGATCAGCCACTTCCGGTCGACGCTTCCGGTCGACGCTTCGGGTCGACGCTTCCGGTCGGGTCGACGCTTCCGGTCGGCCGCCCGATCGCGACAAGCCGGACTCAGCGCTTGCGACGCGGGGCAGCTGGCTCGAGCAGCGTGACGACGCGATCCAGGATCCCGTGTGCGACGTGCGTCTTCGGGCCGGCGGGGAGATCGATCGCGCCCGCAGCGTCGACGAGCGTGACGCGATTGGTATCGACGCCGAACCCGGCACCCGGCTCGGCGACGTCGTTGGCGACGATCAGATCGCACTTCTTGCTCGCGAGCTTCTTGTTCGCGTTCGCGATCACGTCGTTGGTCTCGGCCGCGAAGCCGACGAGCAGCGGGGACTTCTTGCCGCCGCGTTGCTTGCCGAGGCCCGCGAGCAGATCGGGGTTCGCGACCAGCTCGATCGAGGTCTTCGCCCCGAGCTCGCTGCGCTTGAGCTTCTGCGTCGCCTGCTTCGCGGGGCGGTAGTCGGCGACCGCGGCCGACATCACGATCACGTCGGCGTGCTTCGCCGCGCTCGCGAGTTGCTCCTGAAGCTCGAGCGCCGACTCGATGCGTACGACGGTGACGCCGACAGGTTCTTGAATGCCGCTGGGTCCGAGGATCAGGGTGACCTCGGCACCGCGCCGCTGGGCCGCCGCCGCGATCGCCGCGCCCATCTTGCCGCTCGAGCGATTGCCGATGTACCGCGCCGGATCGATCGCTTCGTGCGTCGGGCCCGCGGTGACGACGATGCGCCGGCCGACCAGATCCTGGCGCGACAACACGTGGGCCGCCGCCTCGAGGATATCTGCGGGCTCGGCGAGCCGACCCGGTCCGGTCCAGCGGCACGCGAGGAAGCCGTCGCCCGGGCCGACGACGCGATACCCGGCGACATCCATCAGCTTGCGCAGATTCGCCTGCGTCAGCGGGTTCGCCCACATGTTGGTGTTCATCGACGGCGCGAGCAGCACCGGTGCTTGCGTGGCGAGGATGACCGCCGTGAGTGCATCGTCGGACATCCCGGCCGCCATCCGCGCGATCGTGTTCGCGGTTGCCGGCGCGACGATCACTAGATCCGCGCGATCGGCGAGTGCGATGTGCCCGATCGTCGCTTCCTCGGTGAGCGAGAACAGATCGGTGAACACCGGGCGCCGCGTCAGGGCCTGGAACGTCATCGCGCCGACGAACTCCCGCGCGCGGGGGGTCATCGCGACCTCGACGGTGGCGCCCGCCTTGTCGAGCAACCGCACGAGCTCGGCTGCCTTGTACGCGGCGATGCCGCCGGCGACCCCGACCAGCACGTTCGCGCCGGCGAGCGGCTGCACCGGATCACGTGGTGTGCGACTGCGAGGACCTTCCACGCGCCCAGCGTAGCCGGTTTCGAACGAGGCAACCCGCTTCGATAAGCGCTTAGCGATGATGCAGGTAGACGTCGACGATCGAGCCGGTGCGCGCGGCGCCAATCACGTCACGATAACGCATCACCGACTTCTCCCGCTCGCAGTTGAGCCGCGCATCACAGCGAGTCTCGACGGTGTAGCCGAGCTCGATCGAGTCGATGATCTGCGACGCCGGCGTCAGATCCGGGTCGCGACGTACTTCATCGCCGTGTAGTCATCGAGACCGTGCCGGCTGCCCTCGCGGCCGAACCCCGAGTGCTTGATACCGCCGAACGGGGCCTGCGCGGTCGACACCAGCCCTTCGTTGACGCCGATCATGCCCGTGGCGAGGCCGGCGACCACGCGCTCGATGCGAGCCGCATCCTTCGCGTAGACGTACGCGACGAGCCCGTACTCGGTGTCGTTCGCCTGCGCGATCGCGTCCGACTCGTTGCGCGCGCTGCGGAGCGCGACGATCGGGCCGAAGATCTCTTCGCGCCAGATGCGCATCTCCGACGTGATGCCCTCGAGCACGACCGGGCGGATCAAGCGCGTGCTGCCATCGGGCGGCGCGCCGTGGACGACCTGCGCTCCCTTGTCCACCGCGTCGTCGACCAGCGCGACCAGCTTCCTCACCGCGCGATCGTCGATCACCGGACCGAGGTCGACGCCCGCATCACTGCCGCGCCCGACACGCAGCTTGCTGACGGCCTCGACCAGCTTGTCGGTGAACGGCTTCGCGACCGCTTCGTCGACGATGAACCGGTTCGCGGCGACGCACGACTGCCCGGTGTTGCGAAACTTCGCGATCATCGCGCCGCTCACAGCTGCGTCGAGATCGGCGTCGGCGAGCACCACGAACGGCGCGTTGCCGCCGAGCTCGAGGGAGACGCGCTTGAGATCCTCGGCGCAGGCGCGCAACAGCGAGCGGCCCACCGCCGTCGAGCCCGTGAACGACAGCTTCTTGATCGCGGAGGACGCGACGAACCGATCGCCGACCTCGGCCGCCTGGTCCGTCGGCACGATGTTGATGACGCCGGCCGGAATCCCGACCTCGGCGGCGAGCTCCGCGAGCGCGAGTGCCGACAGCGGCGTCAGCTCCGCGGGCTTGCAGACCACCGTGCATCCCGCGGCGAGCGCGGCGCCGAGCTTCCTCGTCAACATGGCGTACGGAAAGTTCCATGGCGTGATCAGCGCGCATGGCCCGACGGGCTCGCGACTGACGAACAACCGTTGGTTCGGGTGGCTCGACGGAATCGCCTCGCCGTAGATCCGCTCCGCCTCGCCGGAGAACCAGGTCAGGAAGCTCGCCGCGTACCTGACCTCGCCGACGGACTCCGCCAGCGCCTTGCCGTTCTCGCGCGTGCACAGCAGCGCCAGGCGATCGACCTCGGCGAGCATGCGCGCCGCGAGGGCCGAGAGCAGCTTGCCGCGCTCCGGTGCCGGCTTCGCGCGCCAGGACGAGAACGCGCGGGCGGCCGCATCGACCGCGGCATCCGCGAGCGCCGCGTCGCCGGCCGTGACCTCCGCGATCAGCGCGCCGTCGAACGGATCGAGGACGGCGAACCGTCGCGTCCCGGGGACCCAGTTGCCGTCGACGTAGGCGTCGGTCTTCACGGCTCGACCATGGCCTCGGATGCCTGCGTTCGCAACGCACGCAGCCTGGAGATTCCGCTACGCTGCGCGGCGCATGCGCTTGCCCCATCTGCCGCTCTACGTGCGCGTGATGCTCGGCGTCGCACTGGGCGTGGCGTGCGGGCTGATCTTCGGCACCGGCGACATCATGTTCGGCTTGACCACCGAGCACCTCAGCCAGCTCGGGATCCTGGTGATCCGGATGCTCAAGATGCTCGCGGTACCGCTCGTGCTGTTCGCGATCCTCGACGCGCTCGCGCGCACCGAGGTGTCTGCGCGGATGGGCTTTCGGTTGATCGTGATCTGCCTGTTCAACGTCGCCGTCGCCTTCACGATCGGCCTCGTGCTGATGAACACGATCCATCCCGGCGACGAGTGGCAGGGCCGGATCGCGGAGATCACCGGCCACGAGGGTCTCGAGAAGCTCAAGCAGGCACCCGCCGGCACCACGCTGTCACCACTCGACAACCTCGCGAAGTGGATCCCCGAGTCGATCGTCCAGCCATTCTCGGAGAACAACGTGATCAGCGTGGTGCTGCTCTCGATCCTCCTCGGCGCGGCGCTGCGCAAGTCGCTGCACACGCCGGCGACCGCCGAGGCGGCGGGTGCCGTCGCGAAGCTCGTCGAGGGCGGCTTCCACATCCTGTCGCAGATGTTGACGTGGGTCGTCGAGCTGGTGCCGTTCGCGGTGTTCGGCACGGTGTCGTTCGTCGTCGGCAAGTCCGGGCTCGACGCGTTCTCGGCGTTGTGGGGCTTCCTGTTCACGATCCTGCTCGGCTTCGCGCTCCACGCGGGCGGCTACTACACGCTGATGGCGTGGTGGGTCGGCCGCAAACCGCCGCGCGTCTACCTCGGGAAGGGCGCGAACGCGATCCTGACGGGCCTGTCGACCAACTCGAGCCTCGCGACGGTGCCGGTCACCCTCGCCTGCCTCGACAAGATGGGCGTGTCGAAGGAGTCGGCGCGGATGAGCGCGTGCATCGGCACCAACCTCAACAACGACGGCATCACGCTCTACGAGGCGATGGCCGCGCTGTTCCTCGCCCAGGGTCTCGGCTACGACCTGTCGCTGGGTGCGCAGCTGACGATCGTGGCCGCGTCGATGATGGCGGGCATCGGCATCGCGGGCATTCCCGAAGCCGGCTTGATCGTGCTGCCGCTCGTGCTCCACGCCGTCGGCTTGCCCGAGCCCGTCGTCGCGGCGCTGATCCCGGTGATCTTCGTCGTCGATTGGATCCTCGCGCGGTGCCGCACCGTCGTGAACGTGATGTCCGACATGCTGGTCGCGATCCTGCTCGAGCGCTGGCGTGGCCGTGACCCCGCCTCCCCGGAGCCGAGGGGGATAGCGTGAACAGACTCCTGCTGACCGTGCTCGTGATCGGTGCCGTGCTCGGCGGTGGCGTCTACTACGTGCTCACCACCCGCGCGCCCGGCCGCAACTACGACGCGGCCAAGGCAGAGATCGAGCGCTGGGAAGAGCGTGCGAACAAGCTGCGCACGTGCCTGCTCGGCACCACGCCGGCGTCGCCGATCGCCGCCGAGGCCCTCGCGATCCGCGAGCTGACCAATAACTCGCCCGAGTTCAAGAAGTGCACGGCGAGCATCAGCGAGCTGTCTCGCGGCGACGCGCCCGACACCGGGATCAAGGACGTCGAGGACGAGTGGAAGTCGCTGACCAAGGCGATCACCGGGCTGGCGAGCTCGTTCGCGCGCGTCCTGGTCACCGGCGGCAACAAGCAGGGTGCGATCGACGAGCTCGGCGACGCACTCGACACCCTCGATGTCGCGAATTCGAACCTCCGCCAGGCGGCACAGATGGATCCAGAACCGAGCGGCAAGGCGAAGCCCTCGCTCGCGAAGGCCGAGCTGATCATGCTCGGCACCTCGAAGCGCGCGAAGCTCAGCGCGTGGCTGCGCCCGTCGGCGGGCGGCATGGTCGCGCTCGTCGAGCCAAGTCCGGACAATGGAGTGAGGGGCCGGTTGGCCGGCGAGCCAACCGGGGCCTCGCGAAGCCGGCCGCAGCAACAGCTGGTGCTCGTACCTGGGCAGCCGCCGAAGCGGACGCCGTTCCAGCCCGGTGTGCGGCCGAGCGTCACGAACGTGAAATGGGGCATGAAAGCGGTCAAGGGCAAGCTCGAGATCGGGACGTTGACGATCACCGGCGAGCTGGAAGTGAAAGTCGACGCTTCGATCTCCGACCCGCCGATCGCGGATTCGCAGGTCCTATTTGCATTGGGTGAGATGACGAACGGGGCGATCGCCTACGTCGTCGAGCCGACGGGCAAGACTCCGGTGGTCTCGGTCGGTCGGACGGGCTTGGGGGGGAACGGAGAGGCGGTGCTCCC
>JANNBP010000104.1:0-2890 GCA_031385555.1 Deltaproteobacteria bacterium
CGATGGAGCGTCTTCAGCTTTTTTCCTTCGCGGATGACTACACCTTTGGAGTCCTGCAATCGACGCCCCATTGGGAGTGGCGCAAGGGAAAAGGTGGTCGCCTGAAAGAAGACATCGTGTATGCAGCGGAGGTCTGGCGCACGTTTCCGTGGCCGCAGGATCCAAGTGATGAGCAGGTAGCAATGGTCGCTTCGACTGCACGCGAACTGCGACGACTGCGCGCGAGCCTCATGGAGCAGAATGGGTGGTCGTTGCGCACGCTCCATCAAGCAGCGGACGTTGAGGGCTCGCACAAGCTAAAGGATGCGCAGGCCCTACTCGATGTGGCCGTCGCCGATGCCTTTGGCGTGCCGCCCGACCAAGGCTCGAACGAGTTCCTGCTCGACCTAAACAGGCTGGTGGCCGAAGACGAGGAGAGCGGACGGACGGTTCGCGGTCCGGGCTTGCCCAAGCATCTCGACCCGAAAGACGCACGCTGGTTCAGCAGCGACTGCATCGAGCCACCACCCGTGGAGAACTGAGGAGAGCGTGGCCGATACCGTTGCCGATGATCCAGCGCTCGCAGCGCTCTGGGACACGCCGCAGAATCCGCAAGCTGCATCGAAGGTAGCCGCCCATAGTTACCGCCCCGCTGCATGGCGCTGTACGAACGGCCACTCCTTTCAGCGATCTCCGCGGGCGATGCAGAAGGACACCAGTTGCCCAACATGCAGCAAGGGCGCGAACACGCACACCAACCTCGGCAAGCTCCGTCCCGGACTGCTCTCGCTGTGGGACGCCGAGAAGAATGTGGGCATCGAGATCTCAAACCTCGATGCGACACACACGAATCCCGTGTGGTGGCGTTGCAGGAACGGCCACAGCTTCCAACGGCCGCCCGTTCGCATGCTCGCGGAGGACACCTGCCCGACGTGCACGCTCGCGAAATCCTCCCTGGCCGCACTGGCCCCAAACGTTGCAGCCGAGTGGCATCCGACCAAGAACGCGATCTCGCCGGATGAGATCGCAGCCGACCACGTGATGAACGCGTGGTGGACCTGTCCGAACGGACACGAGTACCAGGCCTCGATCCGCTCGCGCACCCAGGGCAACCGCCGATGCCCGACCTGCTACGGCGGTTGGTCGCTCGAGAGCATCCGCGCGTTCGTGAAGTCCCTCGTCGGTCACCTCGACAAGTTGAACCCCAGCGAGTTGTTCGCTCTCGCGATGCAGGCCGGCGTGCTCAAGGACAAGGGCAAGCCGTTCGTGATGGCGCTGACCAACGGCAAGTTCCCGATGGAGGAGCTCGAGAAGTTCGCTGCCGGTCAGCCGTCGATGGTCGACAAGTTCGCAGCCGGCACGGTCGATCCGCTCACGCTCGAGCTCGTGACTAAATCGGATGGCGGGCTGCAGGCGCCAGCTCCGCTCGATCCGTACGCACTGCCTGCCGCGCCCGACGGCGTGCACGACGACACCGGCGCCACCGTCGATGTCAGCAAAGCCGTCGACACCACAACCATCGAGAGCGAAGCCAAGGGCGACGACCCCGACGGCGATGACCTCCCTCTGATCCAGACTCGCGACGCGCTCGATGCACTCGACAAGGTGCTGATCGCGAATGCCGACGCCGAGACCGTGGCCTTCCTGCTCGACAGCGCGAAGGCCAAGCTGTGGCGCCACGCCTACGTGACGCCCGACGTGGCGAAGGCCCAAGCGCAAAACTTCCAGGGCGACACGTACTCCAGCATCGTCAAGGACCGCTTCCTGGCGGAGTTCACCGAGGCAGATGCCCTCGAAGTTCCCTCGGGATACTCGTTCCGGCCGGATGGACCGAACACGGACATCGTCAAACCGAACCTCATGCAGCGCCGCGTGGCGGTCTGCGTGCGCACACAGCGACGGTTCGGCAACTGGTCCGGTATGGGTGCCGGTAAGACGCTGAGCGCGATCCTCGCGACGCGTGTCGTCGACGCAGGCTTGACCGTGATCTGCTGTCCGAATGCCGTCGTCGACAACTGGGCGAAGGAGATCACGCAGACGTACCCGAAGTGCGAGGTGCAGACCAAGACCTGGGAGCCGACGTGGCAAGACCCGATGGGGCAGGCACCTCGCTATCTCGTGATGAACTTCGAGCAGTTCCAGCTCGCGACCTCCGAGGAGAACCTGGTCGCGTTCGTCGACAAGAACGTCGTCGACTTCATCGTCATCGACGAGATCCACTACGCGAAGCAACGCGAAGCCGGCACGTTGATGTCGAAGCGAAAGCGGCTCGTGCAAGGCCTGGTGCTCGAGGCTGGCAAGAAGAACGCGGAGCTGTGCGTGCTCGGTATGTCGGGCACGCCGGTGATCAACAACCTCCAGGAGGGCAAGAGCCTCGTCGAGATGATCACGGGCCACCGCCACGACGATCTCGATGTCGTGCCGACGGTGCAGAACTGCATGCGGCTCTATCAGCGTCTCGTCACGCTCGGGACGCGTTGGAAGCCCGAGTACAAGATCCAGCTCACCATCAAGAAGATCGAGGTGGACTGTGCCCCCGAACTCGAGCGCATCCGTGCGATCGGTCGTGGCACCGTCCTCGATCTCGAGAAGGTGCTCACCGAGCTGCGACTGCCGGTCATCCTCGAAAACATCAAGGCCGGCGAGAAGGTCCTGATCTACACGCACTACGTCGACGGTATCGTCGCGACGCTGCGTGATGCGCTCGTCAAAGCCGGTCTGCGCGTCGGCATGCTGACCGGTGAGACCGACAAGACGGACCTCGATGCGTTCCTCGATAAGGACGGCGCAGTCGACGTGCTGATCGCATCGAGTCGCGTCGGCACCGGCGTCAACGGACTCCAGTACGTCTGCCAGAAGCTGATCATCAACGCGCTGCCGTGGACCAATGCGGAGTACGAGCAGCTCGTCG
>JANNBP010000105.1:0-1832 GCA_031385555.1 Deltaproteobacteria bacterium
CGAGCCCGGGCGGCTTCCCGCCGGGCATCACGGTGGAGAACATCCTCTCGCGACAGTCGCCACGGAACCGGCGGCTCGCCGAGGCGTTCGGCAAGTGCGGTCTTGTCGAGCGCTCCGGTCAGGGCGCCGACTTGTTGTTCGAGACCGCGGTTCGCGAGGGCAAGCTACCGCTGGACTACCGCGGCTCCGACGACTTCCAAGTCAAGCTCACGCTACACGGGCGTGTCGAAGACGAGGGCTTTCTGCGTTTCCTCGAGCACGCGACGCGCGATGCGAGCACCTCCTTCACGACACAGGAGCTGTTGGTTCTAGACGCGGTCCGCCGCCAGCTTCCTATCCCTGAACCGGCCCGATCATCAATCCAGCACCTCCTGGATCTCGGGCTAATCGAGCGCGCGGGCCGCGGGCGTTTGTTCTTGGCTCGGAAGTACCATGCACTGATCGGGCGTCCCGGCGAATACACGCGGCAGCGCGGACTCGACAAGGAGACGAACAAAGCGCTGCTCGTCCGTCACATCCTGGACAACGCTGGATGCCAACTCGGCGAGCTGTGTCAGGTGCTCCCGAACCTCTCGACCCAGCAGGTCCAGAATCTACTGAGAGAGCTCAAGACCGAGAACAGGATCCGATCGGAAGGCCGGACCCGTGCGGGTCGATGGTTTATTGCGTAAACCCGTGCCCCGCAACGCAATTCAGAACGCAATGCGAGGGCTAACCGCCTAGGTTTACTCGGCTAATCAGAGCAACCAACCCGCATTGAATACGCAATCTGTGCCGAACGAGCCGGAGGAACGAGTTGGAGGAACGCAGTCCACTCAGGTCGCGTCCGACCGGCTTCTCGGAAGCCTCATCGGCCACCGTTGCAGTTCGTCCTCTCCCTTCGAGGCATTGGGCACGAGCGGAATCGCTCCGACGCCGTGCGCTTCGTGTAGACCGTGAATCCGAAGTCTCCGCCGGGACGGCTGGCGACAACTACGAAGAAGGCGTGGGGCGCTTTCACCGTGGGGCGCTTTCACTCTGCAGCGCGAAGCCCATCAACGATCCGCTGCGCCTGCTGCCTATCCATCGACTACTCCCCCTTCGCCGCTCCTCGGAATGGCAGCACGAGTTTCGCATCGGGCTTCTTGTTGTTCTTGTGCGCGTAGACCCGAACGAATGCGCCCTCGACGGTCGGGGCCGTGACGTCGAAGCCGAGCTTCGCGAGCGCAGCTGCAAACCGCTTCACGTCGTCGAAGTAGCTCGCGGCCTCCCAGATGTGGAGATGACCATCGAGCACCAAACAGCGATGCGCCTCGCGCACGTAGTCGGAGAAGTTCGACCCCATCAGAGACAAACAGAAGATCGCGACGTCGAGCGATTCGTCCTCGAGAGGTACGTGTGCGATGTCGCAAGCGATCACACGCTTATCGATCGCGATGTGATCGAAGCTATGGATCGTGTGCTTGTTGCCCGCTTCCGCTGCGATGAACGCTTCCCCACATCCGAAGTCACCGACGACGTAGCCATCGCGGGCGAGGAGCCAGTTGATCTCTTCCTTGAACGGAATCACCGGCCAGCTCTCGCGCATCTGGCGATACAGCGTGTGGTAGTGCGCCCACTCCTCGGGGTTCGTCGCGAGGCGGTCGTGGGTCTTGGTGCTGTCGGACGCGTACCAGCGATTGTTCAACTTCGAGAAGTCGCCGTACTTCTGAACGCGCCTCTCGACATCCGCGGGTGTGCCATCGAGCGGGATCTTGATGACGGCGCGAGCGACCTCGCTCATGTGCCCCGCTTCGAGGCGTGACAGCCAGTCCATCACGTCTTGCTGGGCCTGCGCCGGCGTACGCAGGTTG
>JANNBP010000106.1:0-14008 GCA_031385555.1 Deltaproteobacteria bacterium
GCGTGAAGAACGGCAGACCCTGGATGTGATCAAGGTGCGTATGCGAGAGCAGGATCGGCAGCCTGCCCTTGCCCTTTCCGAACTCGCCGGTCATCAGCTGCTTCGCGAGCTCGGTCGCGCCCGTGCCGAGATCGATCAGCAGGCGCTGGCCCGCGCTCGTCACGAGCTCGACGGAGGTCGTGTTGCCGCCGTATCGCAGGAAGTCGCGACCGGCCATCGCGAACGAGCCGCGCACGCCCCAGAACCGGATCTTCACGTCGGGTCTGCTCCGATCGGGAGTGTCATGCCCTCGAACGAGGTCAGCACCTCGACGTTCACGCCCGCGCCCTTCGCCAGGTACTCGGCGGCGATCTTGTCCATCTGGTCGTCGGTGTGCGACGGCGCGTGGTGATAGAGCACGAGCCGCCGGACCTTCGCCGCCTGGCAGATCTCGAGCGCCTGGTCCGGCGTCGAGTGACCGTAGTGCGGGAACTTCTTGTACTCCTCGGGCATGAAGTGAGTGTCGTAGACGACGGTGTCGACGCCCTCGAGCCGGCGCACCAGCGCCTCGCGCATGCTCGACAGCGCGAGCTTGTCGTCGTCGGAGAGCGGCTCGACGCCCTTCAAGAAGTGCTGCTTGTGGAGCACGAGATCGAACGGTGCCGTATCCGAGACGTACGCCCAGCTCGAGCCATCGCACTCGATCCGATAGCCGACCGCACCGAACGGATGGTTGAGCGCGATCGGGAGGATGTGGGTGTCGCCGATCTTGAAATCGACACCGGGTTCGACCTGGTGGAACTCGAAGTTCGCCGGGACCGCCTCGAGCGGCATCGGGAAGAACTCGTGGCGCGTGATGCCGCCGATCACCTCGTTGAGCTCGTCGGCGGCGGTCAGCAGCGCGTAGACGCTGATCTTGGTCCCCGGCACGTAGGCCGGCGAGAAGAACGGCAGCCCCTGGATGTGGTCCCAGTGCACGTGCGAGAGGAGCACGTGATAGTGCATCGGCTGCTGCGACTCGCGGATCAGCTTGTTGCCTAACGCGCGCATCCCGGTGCCCGCGTCGACGATCAGACATTCACCCGAGGAAGATCGGGACTCGACGCACGACGTCTGGCCCCCGTACCGCACGGTGGCCGCGCCGGGCACCGGGTAACTGCCCCGGACTCCCCAGAAAGTGATCTGCACTGACGAAATTCTATCCCGGCGTTCCAATTCACCAAAACTTCGGGAGGGATAATGATGGGGAACATGAACCCGCAGCCACGAGTTCTCGTGATGGGCGCAGGTGGCATTGGGGGCATCGTGGCGGCCACGCTCACCGAGGTTGGCTCGGTGGTGACCGTGGTTTCCACCAACGAGGGCATCCGGGCCGCGGTCGACAAGGCAGGGTTTCGGCTGATCGACGACGGCGAGGAGCGGACGATCCGCGGCTGGATCTCGCCGGCTCCGGAGGGCAAATACGACCTCTGCATCCTCGCGACCCAGCCGCCCAACGTCGAGGAGGCCGCGCGGAGCGCCCTGCCCCACCTCGTCGACGACGCCCAGGTGGTCGTGCTCCAGAACGGCCTGTGCGAGGAGCGGATCGCCGAGATCGTCGGCGCCCACCGCGTGCTCGGCGCGATCGTCACGTGGGGCGCCTCGATGGTCGAGCCCGGCCGCTACGAGCGCACCGCCGCCGGAGGCTTCCAGCTCGGGCGGTTCGAGCAGCTCGCCACCCCGGCCGCTCCGCAGGCGGTCCCCCAGGAGGACGACAAGCCGCGCCGGGCGCGTCGCCCCACCGAGACGGCCGATGCCGATGCCCGCCGCATCGGCGAGCTGCTGGAGGCCGTCGGGCCGGTCAACCACACCCGCAACCTGCGCGGTGCGCGGTGGAGCAAGCTCGCGATGAACTGCGCGGTGTCGTCGCTCGGCACCATCGCCGGCGAGCGGCTCGGTCCGCTGGTGCGCCAGCGCAGGTACCGGCGGCTCGCGCTCGAGATCATGACCGAGGCCGTGCGGGTCGCGCGTGCCGAGGGCGTCGCGCTAGAAAAGGTCTCGGGTACGCTCGATCTGGACTGGCTCGCCCTCTCCGAAGCCGATCGCGCCGGCGGCCCCTCGCTCGGCCTGACCGCGAAGCACGCGCTGATCCTCGCCGTCGGCCTGCGCTACCGGCGGCTGCGCTCCTCGATGCTCGCCGCGATCGAGCGCGGTCGGACGCCGGCGATCGATTTCCTCAACGGCGAGATCGTGACGCGCGGGAACAAGCACGGGATCGCCACGCCGTTCAACGCGCGGGTCTGCGAGACCGTGTGGGCGATCGCGAAGGGCGACAAGAAGTCGTCGCGAGACACGCTCGACTCGATCTGCGGCCCGGACGAGCGTCCGTCGACGCCGGCACTGTCGCAGTAGTCAGCACGCATCGTTTGGCCGCAGGTGTCCTTCGTGCCGCGTCCTCGACCGAACGCGTGGCGCGTAGCGCGGAGCGCCGTTGCGAATGCAGATGCCGTCGCGAGAACGCAAGGAAACCCAGCCATCGACTGACGTAGAAAGCGACGCAACGCCGAACGTGCGCCTAGCGACGACTCGCCAGGGCCAGCGCGATCAGCAGCGCGAGGCCGATGCCCGCGATCGCGAGCCCCAGGTTCAACCCCGGCGCGGCGTAGCTCCAGTGGACACGATGCGTCCCGGCGGGAACGGGCACGGCGCGCCGAAGCACGTCGGCGGTGGTCCAGTGCGCCTCGGCGCCGTCGACGGTCACCGACCAACCCACCGCCGCGCTCGACGACACCACGGCGTAGCCGCGCGCGTCGGAGGTGCACGACAGCTCGAGGTTGCCGGCGGACCAGTCCTCGATCGCGCACGGCACGGGCGCATCCTTCGGCTTCGGCGGCTGCGCATCGCCGGGCTCGCCGAGCACGACGGCACCGCGCGGCAGCATCAGCGAGTCCTCGAACGGGAACAGCAGCGAGAACGCGTTGCCGGGCTCGACCGCGCGCACCCACGAGCGCATCACCGACGCGGGCGGTGCGACCGGCATGGCGACGATCGCCCAGCGACCGCGGCGCGACAGGGCCGTGAAGCCGCGCGGTGTGACGAGGCTCTCCGGAAGCACCGCGAGCCCGATGCCGAAGCGATCGAGGAGGCGACCGCCATTCGACGCGGCGGCGAGCCAGGTGGCGTCGTGATCGACGTGCCGCGCGGGATCGTCGGAGCGCCCCGCGCCGATTCCCCAGCGTGCGGCGGAGGTGCCAGCGAACGTCTCGATCGCGTCGGCGAGCGACTCGTGCTCCGCGGGTTCGGCGGCGGGCTTGTTGGTCGGCGTGGTGACGGTGGTCCGCTCGCCGAAGGTCTCGACCAGCGTGTTCCGGCGATACACGCGCCGCGGCGCCGCCAGGATCGAGGCCTCGAGCGTGGGGTTGACCGACGGTGTGGTGAGAGGAACGCCGGTCGGATCGCGCGGGACGATCGCGCTCAGGTTGGTCGCCAGCACGGCCTCGGCCCACGCGGGCTCCCGCGCGACGATGCCGCGATCGGTCGTCGGGGCGATGCCGGGACCGGCGCCGAGGCTCGGGATCACGAGTAGCGCGAACACCGCGGGGATCGCGCGCGGCATGCCGCGGTACGCGATGGCGATCGCGCCGAGACCGCACGCCACGCCGAGCGCGCCGTTGATCAAGCCGGCCTCGAACGCACCGGACAGCTCGGTGCGCGAGCGCGCGACCGCGATGCTGATCAGCGAGATCACGGTGCAACCCACCCCGGCGCAGAGCGCCAGGATCGCGCGCCGCTCGCTCGCCACCAGCGCGTCGACGCCGGTTCCCGCGTGCGCGCCGAGGACGATCGCGAGCGCGGCGAGGTGAACCTCGGGCGCACCGAGCCACGCCGGCCAGCCACCGCGACCTGCCGTCAACGTCAGCACCGCGAGCACGCCGGTGATCGCGAGGACGCGGCGCGACGGCACGCGCACGGCGGCGAGCGCGAGCAGCGGCGCACCCACGAACAGGCTCGGTGCCCACGGGCGATCGCCGGCGAGCATCGCGATCGCGCGCTCGGGATCCGGCGCGCCCGAGGCGGTCGGCACCACGAGCTCGATCAGCCGCGCGAGCGGTAGCCCGGTGACCTCCGATCCCGCGTGTGGCGAGCCGAGGTGCAGCAGCGCCGGCAGCCATTGTGCGGCGGCGATCGCGAGGCCACCGGCGAGCGCGGCGATCGCATAGATCGCGAACGGTCCACTACTCGCCGACGACGCGGTCTCGCTGGTGCGCGTGCGCGGCGTCGTGCGAACCACCAGCACGCCGGCGACGAGCAACGCATCGACGAGCCCGGCGAGGTTGCCCGCGAGCCCGACGATCCCGAGCGCGAGTCCGAGCACCGCTGCCGCGCGCGCCCGGGTGGCGCGAGTCTCTGCCTCGGCGAGCCAGCAGGCGGCGACGCCGATCCACGGCAGGTGCGCGAGTGCGGGCAGCGCACCGCGGAGCGCGGCACTCGTGGCGAGACCACTGGTCGCGACCAGGAGGGCGACGACGATCGCCGCCGGTTCGCTCGCGTGACCGGTCCAGATCCGGAGCCGCGGTGGGCGCTCCGATCGATAGCGCGCCCACGCGGCGACCCCGATCGCGAGCCACATCAGGTGGACCATCGCCATCCAGTCGGTCGCGCGTGGCGTTCCAGCGATCCACGCCGGTGGATACATCGCGCCGTGACTCGGCTCGCCCGCGAGCGGGACCCCGAGGCCGGTGCCTTCCCACCACGCCGGGAGGGAGCCACCCTGCACCGCCTCGGCCGCGGCGAGGCGCGGCGGAGAGATCTCGGTGTGGTAGCGAACGTCGTCCCAGGTCCGGCCGAACAGGATGCGAGCGTTCGCGCCGGCGACCCCGAGCACGAGGACGAGCGCGACCCAGCGAAGGGTGGGTCGCGTCCTCATCTCCAGGGGCGCGGTCACGAGGCGGTTATCTTGACACCGATCGTCTACCAGCCGAAAACCCGTAGGGCATTGCGTGCGCTCGTTTTGATCGTCCTGTTCGGCTGCGGCAACTCCAAGGGGGCGCCGCCCTGTGCGGCCGTGGGCGCGAAGCTCGTGGTGCTCGCCCAGGCCGATCTCGACAAGGCCACCCTCGACGAGACCACCCGCAGGCTCGTCCTCGATCAGCTACCGGCGATGCGCGACACCCTGGTCAACGTCTGTTCCGAGACCCAATGGGAACCGTCCGTTCGCACCTGCATGGTCGAGGCGACTGATCACGCAGGGTTCGAGGCGTGTGAGGGTGCGTTGAACTCTACGCAGCGAGAAGCGCTCGAACGCGGTCTCCCGGACGAGCGCTAGACCGCTCGGTCGTGGTACTAACGTCGAGTCCTCGATGGAGATTGATTTCCAGTACGAGATGACCGACGAGCAGGCGCGTTCGCGACTCGAGCTCCTCGGCTCCTACCTCGCCAATCGACACGGCATCAAGGTGACGTGGCTCGACAGCCAGCGCGCGAAGTTCTCGGGCAAGTACCTCGTCGTTCGCATCGAAGGCGAGCTGACGATGAACGCCGGCAAGGGCAGCTTCAAAGGGGAAGACCCGGGCTTCCTGTGGCGCGGCAAGGCCAAGGACTACATCGAGAAGAAGCTGGCGAAGTACCTCGACCCCAAAGAGGACCCCGCGCAGCTACCAACCACGGCGTAGCTGGTCGAGGTAGCTCCCCGAGGTTATTTCTTCGGAGGGGTCATCAGCCGGGTCATGCACTCGGCGTATTTGGTCATGATGTCAGTGGAGCGCTTGTTCAATTCCGGCGACAGCTTGCTCCCCTTCGGTTGCTGCTTCGCCATCTCGGTCCCCCACGCGGTCATGTCGTCGTTCACCTTGTCGGCGCACGCCTTGACCTTGCACTCGCACATCCGGATCTGAAAGCCCTCCATCTTGGTGACCGCAGCGTCCATGGTGGGATCGTTCGGGGGAGGCGGCGCAGGCACGCGGCTCGACGAGATCACGCCGATCACGAACAGCGCCATCCGGCGCGTCTCGACGTTGGTGGCGCCCTTGACGCGCAACGGCCGCGTGGTCGTCGGCTTCTCGGGATCGAGGCGGCCTTCGGCCGTCAGCTTGAACGTCTTGCCCTCGACCACCAGCGCGTCGTCCTTCAGGGTGAAGGCCGGTAGCGAGCTGCCGGTCACCATGAACACGTCATCCTTGAACGTGCCGGCAACCACGCCATCCTTCTGGACGTCGCCGGTTGGCGAGATCGAGGCCTTGATCCAACTCTCGACGGGCGGATTCTTGCCATCGCTCCGGGTGTGCTTCATCTCGAGCACCCCATCAGCGTGCAGCTTCATCCCGAGATCCTCGCCCTCGTAGAACTCCAGCTCGGTGATCAAGAGCGAAGGTGCCGGCTCGAGCTTCGCGCCGGCGGAGGGTACCGTGGCGGCCGAGGCGGGCTCCGCAGCCTTCGGCTTCGGCGAACCGCCACACCCCAAGACAGCGATCAGGCAAACGAACTTCATCCGGCGGCTTCTAACGCCCGGTCGCGCGTCACGCCATCGGAATCGGTTCGTTGGCCGTGACGGCAAATCCTCGCGACGCAAGACCTGTGGTCGGCCGTACCGATCGCAGCGAAAGCACTGCGTGGCCTTCATAGGATGCACATTGTGCCGATGCTCACCGCCCCATTGCCAGGTGGCGAACCGCGAGCGCCACGGCGCGATCCGCAGCCGGGGCGCTCAGGCCTTGGCGCTCGAGGCGACGCTGCAGACGCTCGAGGATGCTCCACAGAGACATGTCGTTCGAAGCCTTCATGATCATTCTCCACGTGTGATGGGCGATGTCGGTCTAACCACACCTCGACCGGTCTGATTCCATTCGCGTGGTGTGCACGCTGAATGCCGGATTCCTGATCGTGAAACACCTCGCGTGTCGCGCGGTTGCAGCACACCCAGGTACGCTCGTGTAGGTTCGCGTTCGTGAAGCTCGCGACCTGGAACCTCAACTCGATACGCGCCCGCGAGAAACGGCTCTATGCGTGGCTCGCCGCCGAACGCCCCGACGTGTTGTGTCTGCAGGAGACCAAGGTCGAGGACGCCGGGTTTCCCCTCGAGCCGCTCCAGCAGCTCGGCTACCACGTCGCGACTTTCGGACAGCGCAGCTACAACGGCGTGGCCATTCTGTCGACGCAGCCGCTCGCCGACGTCACGCGCGAATTCGGCGACGGTCATGACGATGGGGACGCGCGCGTGATCGCCGCGACCACGCACGGGCTTCGCGTCGTCGGGCTCTACGTGCCGAACGGCCAGGAGCTGACGAGCGACAAGTATCCCTACAAGCTCGCGTGGTACCGGCGGCTCCGCGAGTACCTCGATCGCACCTCGAAGCCGAGCGACCTGCTCGTGGTGTGCGGCGACATGAACGTGACGCCCGACGATCGCGATGTCTGGTCACCCGAGAAGTGGAAGGACCAGATCCACTGCAGCGCACCTGAGCGCGAAGCGCTCGCGAACATGATGGCGTTCGGGCTCGTCGATCTGTTTCGCGCGAAGTACCCCGACGCGAAGACGTGGTCGTGGTGGGACTACCGTGGCGTCTCGTTCTTCAAGGACCAGGGGCTGCGGATCGACGTGATCTTCGGGACCCAGGCGATCCTCGACAAGACCTCGGCGGTCGCGATCGATCGCAACGCGCGCAAGGGTCAGGACGCGAGCGACCACGCGCCCGTCGTCGCGACGATCGACCTGTAGAACACGCCGCAATTCGATCGGTGGATCGGGGTCCGGTTCAGGTCAACGACGTGAGTCGCTGGCCTAAAGCGGCAACTCGGCCGACTCGCGCAGCGCCTTCGGCACCGGCGCGAAGATCTCGGGCGAACGAACCGGTTCGGGCTTCGGCACGACGACCGCTTCTTCGATCACGACAGGCGCTGAGGTAACGGTTCCATACTTCACGGCGTCGCGCTTCGCGAGGACGCGGTACGCGATCATCCAGCGGCTGAGCGCGGTGCCGGTCGAGGCGACCGCGACGAACGCCATCGTCCCACCGATGATCGCGGTGCCATCCGCCACGGCCGTCGGCGAATCGCCGAGCGTGAACCACGCACCGAGCAAGGTGCCCGACACGATCACGCAGATCCGCTCCGCGCGCTGCATCAGGCCGCCCGACAGCTCGACCTTGAGACCCTCGGCACGTGCGCGCGTGTAGCTCACCATCATCGAGCCGCCCATCGCACCCATCACGGCGACCAGCCACACGCTGTCGCGGAGATACCAGGCATAACCGGCGAACGCGAACAGCTCACCCCAGCGGTCCGAGACCGAGTCGAACAACGCGCCGGCCTCGGTGGTCTTACCGAGCCGCCGTGCGAGCCGACCGTCGACGATGTCGAGGATGCCGGCGATCGTGAACAACCAGACGCCGAGCCCGAGCTGGCCGAGCGCGACCATGACGCCTGCCGCACCGCACATCGCCAGCGAGAGCGCCGTGATCGTGTTCGGCGACACGCGACCGAGCAACAGATTCTCGAACGGCGAGATCACCCAGATCAGGTACCGGGCCATGAAGAACCCGAAGAACTGGTTGTGCTTGATCTTGCCAAGCTCCGGCGGCTTGCCGATCGCGCACATCCCGCAATAGATGAGGAACGTGGCGCTCAAGGTGGCCAACAACAGGAGTGCTGGCGCGAGTAGGGTTAGGCGTTCTTCTTCCACTTCGAAGACCTTGGACGACAGAGGAGTCGCGAAATTGAGTTATCACGACGCGGGCGGACGTTCAAAGGTCAAACGGTGGCATCAGTGACCCCAAGGTGTCGAAACTTCAACAGGTCATGGTCGTGTCAGGAAGCATGAAACCAGGTCCGTTCGTCGCGTTTGTAGCCAAGGCGCTCGCGACGGCACTCGGTGCCGGCTATTCGCCGGTCGCACCGGGCACCTGTGGCACAGCCGTCGCCGTCCCCCTGGTGTTCGTGATGGCAGGGCTCGTCACCTGGCAGTTCGTGGCGATCGCGATCTTGGTCACCGGGATCGGCATCGTGGCCGCCCACTACGCCGACCGGGCCTGGCAGACCGAGGACGCGCAAAAGATCGTGATCGACGAGGTCGCCGGCTACCTGGTGACGATGATTCCCGCGCCGAAGGATCACTGGGCTCCGCTGCTCGCCGGCTTCATCGCCTTCCGGTTCTTCGACATCGTCAAGCCGCCCCCCGTGCGCTGGCTCGACGAGCATCTCCCCGGCGGGTGGGGCGTGATGATGGACGACATCGCGGCCGGGGTGATGGCCGCCATCCTGATGGGCGTCGCGACCTATTTCGGGGCCTGGGAGGCCCTCGCGGGTCTATAGTCCGCCGATGCGTTGGCTGGTCGGCCTGGTGCTCGTTGCGCTCGCGGCGACTGCACACGCGAACGGGCGGCCTCCCGCCACCAACGGCATCGCGTTCGCCCCCGCCGATCCGTCGACGATCCTGATCCGCTCGACCTTCGGGTTGCTGGTCTCCCACGACGACGGCTGCTCGTTCCACTGGGTCTGCGAGAAGGCGATCGGCTACGGCGGCGAGTTCGATCCGAAGTACGCGGTCGCCGTCGACGGGACGATCTTCGCCACCACCTTCGAAGGGCTGCGCCTCAGCCGCGACGGCGGTTGCTCGTGGGTCACCGCCACCGACGACAACGCCAAGAACCTCACCGGCCTCTGGATCGACGCCCTCGACATCGGTCCCGACGGCACGGTCTGGGTCGCCACCGCCGAGAGCGCCGGATCGAACGACGTGTTCTCGTCGTCCGACAACGGCGTCACGTTCACCGCGCGCGGCCAGCAATCGGCGACGATCTGGTGGAAGTCGGTCAAGGTCGCGCCGTCGAACAAGCAGCGCGTCTACCTCACCGGCTATCAGGTCGCCGGCGTGCTCCCCGACGGCGGTCAGGCCACGCCCACCGCCCACCTCCGCCGCTCCGACGACACCGGCGCCACCTGGACACCGCTCGAGCTGTTCGGCTCGCGCCGCGATCCCCCCGACATGAAGTTCGGCCCGACGCCGATCGTGCTGGTCGCCGCGGTCGATCCCACGCAACCCGACACGCTGCTGCTGATCTCGATCGGTGCCAACGGGAGCCGTGGCGATCGCCTGTATCGCTCGACCGACGCCGGCTACTCGTTCACCGAGGTGCTCGCGACCGTCGACCCGATCCGCGACACGCTGTTCGCGCAGGACGGCTCGGTCTACGTCGCGACGATCAACGCGACGTTCAAGTCCTCCAACAACGGCCTGACGTTCGCGCCGCTCACCGGCTCGCCACAGCTCGCCTGCCTCGGACAGCGCAGCGACGGCAAGCTGTTCGGGTGCGGTGCGAACTGGGAGCCCGACTTCAAAGCGGTCGCGGTCTCCGGTGACAACACGGGGACCTGGAGCAAGCAGTTCCGCTTCGTCGAGCTCGCCGGTCCGCTGCAATGCGCGTCGGGCACCACGAGTGCGCAGCAATGCGATCCGGCGTGGCCGAGCCTGCAGCAGCAGTTCGCGGCGACGGGTCCGGCGACCTGCGGGGTGCAGCCCGACACGACGCTGGTCGACACCACGCCCGAGATGCCCAAGGATCCGGGTGGATGCTGCGATGCCGGCGATGCGGGGGTGCCGCTCGCCGCGGTGGGCTTTTCGGCCGGCTGGCTCGTGATCATGCGCCGGCGACGCAAGCGCTGCTGCGAGTAGGCTCGCGATCTCGACGAGTTATCCTGTCGAACTTTCAACGCAACCACGCGCACCCAGAAGCGATACGGCCGTCCATGTGTGATGCGAAGCCGGTGTCAGCGAAGCGTGTGGTAATGCTCGTCCCGATGAGGGCGTTGTTGGTTTGTCTGATTGTCGTCTCCTGCACGAAAGCCAACCCGGAGTTCTGCGAAGTCGAGCAAGACTGCTCGAACGGGTTTGTTTGCGATCTGGAGACCCACGGCTGTGTTGAAGCTCCGCCCCCCCCCGACCCTGAATGCAGCGTCGAGATTCAGTGCACGGATCCGCTAAAGCCGATCTGCGGGGCGGACCAGACCTGTCACGGATGTGTGCTCGACGACGAGTGTGACTCGCAGGTCTGTCGTTCAGATGGATCGTGCGAGGAAGCCGGAAATATCGTCTACGCGTCCCCAGATGGGCTCTCCAGTGGCGATTGCACGGCTGACGCTCCATGCGTCGTGAACTTCGCGCGAACGCTCCTGGACGCGAGCCGGGCAACGCTCCGGTTGGCGAACGGTACCTACGTTGCGGTCAATGACTTCGTCGCGAATGGCACCGCGATCGCGGTCGTCGGTGGGTCGAGCGCGAGCGTCACGTTCGAACGCTCGGGCCTTATCACGCCACTATTCGAGGCCAGGAGCGGCGCCACGCTCTCGCTACGTGGCTTCGCGCTTAACGAAGGAGTGGTAAGTAGCGGGGGATCGACCGTCGTCATCACGCGGCTCCTCTTCGATCACCAGAGCATCACCGTCCGTCCTTGGATCTCCGGGAGCGGGACCATTGAGGTGAGGGACTCCGAGCTTCGCGATTCGAACTCGGATGGGTGCGGCTCTTTCACCGGGACGCTCGACGGAAGCAATCTCGATCACTTGACGAGCTTGAGCGTGGGTCGCGAGGGCGGCACCGGATTCGGGACAACGCCATCGGCGTAGCGTGATTGGTGAGTTCGTTCGTGCTCCTTCGCGAGATGAAACAACCAGTAGTCATCGAAGTCGGTGCTTGTGCGCAAGGCACGCAGCCGGAGCACGGCTTCGGCACCCGCGAGGGACCAACGTGCACCGGTACGACCCATCCGATCCTGGACGAGGTATCGGCACGCGCCTTCGATGACGCCGGTGGCGATCGGCAACCCCTCAGCGAGCGCGCGATCGTAGTGCAGCCATGTCGCGTTCCTCGCCAAGTACTTGATGCATTTCTCGACGGGCCTCGCGACGTTGGTGTCGAGCGCGTGACGTTCGATCATACCGCGCAGGCTGGTGCCCATCTGTGCGGCGGAATGCCCGGTAAGCAAGGCAAGCAGCCGATTCTCGACCCAGGTCTCGGCTGCGTCGGTCCCGGCCGCTTCGAACGCGTAGGCGGCATGCCACAAGTATTCGAGCACGTGGACGATGTCGAGGACGATCCTGATTTCGACTCCGGTCCGCTGTGCCGCACGCTTGATGCGCCGAAGTTGATCGCGGTTGCCGTCGACGAGGACCACCCACTTCCGACGCAGATCCGGGTCTCGCCGAAACGCCTCGTCGAAGGCATCGTCGATCACACGCTGGGGAGAATGTTCGACGCTGGCCCACACGCGTTTCGACGTGGGTCGCGGTCGCTTGTCCTCGGTCGTTTTGGTCCGCAGCCCGTGCAACACGTCCTCGATCGTTCGCGGCCACTGTTTGAGCGAGTAAACCGCCGCGACCTCCGCCATACGCTTCGCATTCGGCTTCTCGCCGCTCGCCAGCCGCGTTCGGGTTCGGTTCGCTCGGGCTGCCTCCGCCTTCTTGCGCGTTGCCTCGCGCAGATCTTCGAGCCGCATCGCGATGCCTTTGCCGTCGAAGCTCAGCACCATGAGGTGGTCCGTCTCTTCAGGTTCGCGAAGGCGATCCCGATAGAAGAGATCGAAGTCTTGCGCCGCACGAACGACGAGCTCCTCGACCTGACGCTTCGGAACGTTGGCACCAGTCCGGTTCGCGATCAGCTCAACGACCTCGTCGAACGACGACTTCGCACTCTCCTCGGCGACCATCCGCCGAAGCTCGTACGAGTACTTCTCTTCCGGCAGCTTCATCGTGGCATCGAGAGGCACGAGTCGTTCAACGCCAGGCGCTCGGTACAGGTTCCGATCCAGCTCAACCTCGCCGAACTCGGTCTCGACCTTTCGGGATCCGCGCCGAGTCTCCGTTCGCTCGACACCATCCGCACCGCGCACGTCGACTGGACGTTCCTGGGCGGCTCGCTCGTCGAAATGTGTCTGCATCATTACGCGCAACATCTCGCGGCCCTGCGTCCGAAGCATCCGCTCGATCTCGTCCAAGGGAGCGTTCATCGCATCCGGACTGGTGAGATCGTCCTCCAGCTTCTTCATGTTCTGCCGAGACTCGCAGAACGGTCTGTCGTTGGCGATGGTCGCGATGCGGGCGCTGGACATCAGGCCGCGAACGCTACGCCTTGGCGATCGATCCGGACAGAGGCATCGCTATCAACCCGGCGAAATCGATCAGGTTTCGCTCGCGGCAGAAGATCCGCACCCAACTCGGATGGCATCAACGCAACCGGCACGCTGCGAGTGCTGCGCACCACGATCGACGGCTCAGCTGGGAATGGCATCCGCTGCAGCACCACCTGCGAGATTTCGGGATCGAAGATCAAGAACAGCATCTTGATCGGAGTCACCTCCACGGGTCCCCTCGAAGTCCTTCGCAGTGAGATCGCAGGGAATCAGCAAGGAGGGATCCAGCAAATCGGAGGCTCTGCGACGATCGTCAACAACTTCGTGTTCAGGAACGGCAACGACAAGAACGGGAAGTTCGGCGGCATCCGGGTCGAACCATCAAATGGCTCTCCTGCGCGGATCGAGCACAACACGATCGTATTCAACGACAGCGACCCGTTTGCGAGTCCAGCGTTTGCCGGAGGCCTTTACTGCCAGAACGCCACCGCTCCCAACAACATCATTTTCAGCAATGCCGCCGGAAACAATACGATGCCGAACTCCCAGACCGGCGGCGTGTGCGGATTTAACGGCTCGTTGATCCGGAACGGCGACGGCACCAACGAATTGCATTTCATTTCGCCAATCGCAGAGCCGTTCGACTACCACCTGGCTGACGACCAAGGTCCGGCTTCGAACACAGGTATGTCGACGACCGTGACCGAAGACTTCGATGGAGATCCTCGCGGTAGCCTGCCCGACATCGGCGCGGATGAGTTTCGCGACTGATGCCGCCCGGTGAGCGGAGAGGCTAGAACACCGACCGGTTTGAAACCAAGGTGATCACGCTGCCCTTGCGACGACTTGGGTTGATGGAAGCTCGAGACGACGCTGGATCACCTCCAGGTTGCTGATGGCGCTCGCCCGACGGAGATCGAACTCGTTCTTGC
>JANNBP010000163.1:0-2771 GCA_031385555.1 Deltaproteobacteria bacterium
GCACAGCGGCGCTCGCGCCCGACATCGGAAACCGGCTCGACGCGATTCGCCGCGGCGGTGGCCGGTGATCGCGCGCGAGGTCATCGCCGAGCTCGAGCACGTCGGGCCCGATGGGTGTGTGCTGGTCGCGTGCGCCGCGATCGCCGATCTCGAAGCACCTCGGCTCGCTCGCGTCGGCGTAGCGCTTTTCCAGCAGCTCGACGCGATCGCGAAGTCGAACCCGCAAGGCGCAGGCGAGATCGCCGCGGCGTTGTACGGGATGCTCTCCGCGTACCGGCCCGAGTTGCCGGCGCCGCTCGATGCCGGGTTCGTCCCGACGGAGCCAGCCCGCGATCCGCGTGAGGTCTCGCCGTGAGGCTCCGCTCGAATGACATCGTGAACGTTCGCGCGTACCACGCGGGCCGGCAGATCGCGCGCAAGCCACTCGGTGCGCTCCGGTCGATCGCGTTCGTGCTCCCCGAGGACCGCATCGCGATCACACGCCGCGCGGCACACCTGGAGATCGAAGGCGTCGCCGACAACGTCCGGATCCGGATCGAGATGGAGACCCGCGGCGAAGCGATGCTCGACGGCGTCATCTACGATGGTGGCGCGATCATCACGGTCGTGGTCTCGATCCGCGGACCGCGCGTCCCCGTCCAGGTGCAGCTTCGCAAGCTCCGCGGGCAACTGCTCGGCACCGCCGACCACGTCGCGAGCTCCAAGGTGATGGCGTGAAGGCGCAGCGGCTTGTGAAGCTCGACGAGGCGCGCGCGATGTGGCGCCGCATCGCCGAGGACATCGGCAAGGCACTGATCGCCGAGGCAGAGAAACTCGTCGCGACGATCCGCGAGGACCTGCGCGACTGGCCGCACCGTGCGGTCGAAGGAAGCCGGAGCTGACCGATGCCCGCCGCGTGGAGCTACTCGAGCGCGTTCGTAAAGGTGCCCCGCGCGATCGGCGACCAGCTCGCGCGCGACCCGCTGCTGCTCGCGGTGTTCTACGTGTTGCTGTCTCGGGCCCGGTATCAGGCGGGACAGGTGATCGCGAGCCAGGGGGCGGTGATCGATCTCGAAGTGGGACAGGCGGTGTACGGCCGCGGCGAGCTCGCTATGGCGACCGGCGCGAGCGAGTCGAGGATACGAACGGCCCTCAAACGGCTGCGCACCCTCGACATAATCACCAGCCAAACCACCAGCCGGGGAACGGTCGTAACGCTGTGTGGCTTCAACGAAACCTACGCAGCGACTCGCGCGGAATCACCAGCCGAATCACCAGCCGGTGGTGGGTCGATCGAAATCACCAGCCGAACCACCGAAAAGTCGCCAGCGGATCACCCGCCGGTTGCGTCTGAAATCACCAGCCGAATCGCCAGCCGGGGAATCGAGTCAACGCGGCGTTCGCACACGGGAACGCGGGACGCGACCAGCCTCGAATCACCAGCCGAATCGCCAGCGGATCACCAGCCGGTGCTGTTCGAAATCACCAGCCGGACCGCTCCAAAATCACCACTAACAAGATCTCAGAGAGAGAAAGAGAAGAGAGAAGAGAGAAACACACACCCTCTGCAGATCACGAGCGCTCGCGATCACACGACCTCCCAGCAGAACACGAGCGCTCGGAGTAAGTCACCCCTCCCTCCGGAGCCTCTGGGGATCGCCGAAACGTTGCGCGCTCTGGTGGAGAGCACCAACCCAGGCGCGATCAAGAAAGACACGCGCACGGTTCGCGACTGGGCCATCGAGCTCGAGAACCTCCACCGTCTCGGTCCGTCGTACGACGAGATCGCCGCGATGCTCGCGTGGCTCGCGACACCGCATGCACGCGCTGCATACCGGCCGCGCGTGCTCACAGGTCGCGACGTTCGCTCGAAGTGGGATGGGCTCGTCGATGCGCGGCGGCGCGAGCAGCTGCAACCGACAACCAACACAGGCCGAGCCGAACCGCGGAGCCCTGACGAGTACCCGTCGGGGCCGGTCGACCTCAATCAGCTTTTCCGCGAGGGAGCATGAGCATGCCGACCGAGACCTTCGAGACATGGGCCGCACGTCGACACGAGTGCGAATGGCGGCTCGGCTACAAGCCGTCCGCGGACGAGCACGCAGCGTTCGAGGCAAAGCTCGCCGATGACTGGCGACGGATTCTCGAAGGTGAGCAACGCGAGCGGGCGCTCCAGCTCGGGCGCCGTCGCGAGTACTTCCTAGCCAAGTTCCCCCGTCGTGCCGCCCGAGCCGCGCTCGATGCCGCCGCCGCCGACCCGACAATCCTCCAGGTCGCACAGCATCGCGGACTCGGCGGAGGAATCGTCGTGCTCTCGGGTCCGGTGGGCGTGGGCAAGACCGTCGCCGCGTGCTGGCTGGCTCTGCAGCGCGAGGGCCTCGCCGCATTCGTCCCGGTGGCCGAGCTCGCAAGCACATCCCGATACGACGAGGAGGCGTGCGCTCGGTGGCGCACCGGCCACGCGCTCATCATCGACGACCTCGGCGCCGAGTACCTCGACGCGAAGGGCTCGCTGGTCGCCGACATCGACGCGATCGTCGACCGCTTCTACTCGTCGTGCGGCTGGCTCTGCATCACGACGAACCTCACCCCCGCCGACTTCCACTTGCGCTACGGGGCGCGGCTGGTCGACCGCATCCGTGAAGCCGGCCACTGGATCTCAATCGCCGGACCATCACGCCGCGCACCGCGATCGGAGACCCGATGACCCGACCCCCGAAATTAATAGCGCCGCGCGTCCCGACAGCCCGGCTCTCGAAACACACCTCGAAGCCGCCCGCGAAGACCGGAAA
>JANNBP010000173.1:0-13959 GCA_031385555.1 Deltaproteobacteria bacterium
CGACGAGCAGCTCGGGGTCACGATCCTCGCCGAGCGCGCGACGCCGTACGACGTCGCGGCCGCGCTCGATCCCGATGCACCGCTCGTGCGCTGGGGCCTCGTCCGCGTCGGGGTGGGTGTCGGGCGACCGTTCCTGCCGCTCGGCGTCGACAAGGTGGTGCTCAAGCTGTTGCGCGGCGGTTCGCCGGTCTCCGAGCTCGCTCCGACGGTACGGCCGCGTGCCGCGATTCGCACGATCGCCGACCTCCGGATCCGCGGCAGCGTGAAGGACAAGCTCGTGCACGACCTCGAGCGCACGCGTGCGCCGCTGCGGATCGCGGCACGTGGCCGCGTCGGCTCCGGTCGTCACACGCTCCTCGCGGCGATCGCCGCGACCGGTGGTCGAGAGCTCGGCGTGATCGACGCGTCGATGATGATCCGCTCGGAGCAACAACGGACGGAGCTCCTGCGCGTCGCGCTCGAGCGTGCCCACGTCGCCGGCATGCTGCCGTGCGTCGACGGCCTCGACCTGATCCCATCCGACGACGTCGTCGCACGCGAGCAGGTCCGAGAGGTCCTCCGCCGCCACCCGGGCCCGCTCGCCGTCCGGCTCGGCTGGGAGGGGCAGCCGCCGCTGGATCCAGGTCACGTGATGGTGGACCTGCCGACGATGACGCTGTCGGAGCGCATCGCCTCGTGGCACCAGAGCCTCGCCTCCGCCAACCTCCATGTCGGGGATGTCAGCGAGCTCGCCGATCGCTATGCCGTCGGGCCGGGCGTGATCCAGAAGGTCAGCACCGAGGTCGCCGCGGCCGATGCCGAGACGCGCCGCCACGCCGGCCTCAACCACACGAACGGCCACACGTCCGAGAAGGAAAAGGAGAAGGACGACGCCGGCGGCAGGCTCGACAGTGCCGTGCGCCAGCACCTCGAGAGCCGGCTCGGCACCACCGCGAATCGCGTGCAGCGCCTCGCTACCTGGGCGCAGGTCATCCTGCCCACCGACATCCTCGACAGCCTCACCGAGCTGATCGCGCGCATCCGCCACCGCCGCACCGTGTTCGATCTGTGGGGGTTCGATCGCGTGCTGTCCACGGCACGTGGGGTCACCGCGCTGTTCTCCGGTGGTCCCGGTACCGGCAAGACCCTCGTCGCGAGCGCGATCGCGAACGAGCTCGGCATGGACCTGTATCGCGTCGATCTGTCGCGCGTGATGTCGAAGTGGATCGGGGAGACGGAGCAGAACCTCGCGAAGCTGTTCGACGCCGCCGAGGACGGTAACGCGATCATCCTGTTCGACGAGGCCGACTCGCTGTTCTCGAAGCGCACCGAGGTCAAGTCCTCGAACGATCGTTACGCGAACCTCGAGGTCAACTACCTCCTGCAGCGCTTCGACACCTTCGAGGGCATCGCGATCCTGACCACCAACTTCGGCACCTCGATCGACAGCGCCTTCAAGCGCCGGCTCTCACTGCGCCTGACGTTCCCGTTTCCCGACGAGGAGCAGCGCGAACGCCTGTGGCGCGCGCACATGCCGCCCGAGGTGCCGGTCTCCGGCGACTTCGATCTCGCCGACATCTCGCGCCGCTATCGGCTGTCGGGCGGTTACATCCGCAACTGCGCGCTCCGCGCCGCGTTCATCGCCGCGGAGGAGGGCGGCGCGATGACCAACGATCACCTCGAGCGCGCCATCAAGGCCGAGTTCCGCGAGATCGGCAAGCTCGCCGAGAGCGGCGTCCTGGAGTAGCTGGTTGCGCGTCGCGGTCGTCGCGCACGAAGATCTCCCTAGCGTCCGAGCGCCGGACGATACCGTCCGGGTGTCGGACATGGCGGCCGATGCTCCGTTCTGTTACTGGCGGAGTGATCCGAGGCTGAGTGAGCTCGGGCGAGATGCTCGTGACGCGGGTTACGAGGTGGTGGCGCGCAAGCGATATGTCGTGGTCGACCGGCTGAGCGATGTCCCGCCGACGGAAGGAGCGCTCGTCGCGCGGCCGCTGTACACGCGGTTGGACGCTGACGAACCTGTCGACATCGCCGACTGCGACGTGGTCGTGGTGGCACTCTCGATCGGTGGCCCGGGCCTCGTGCATCACGTGCTGCCCGCGGTTCCGTGCGTTGCCGTGATCGAGCGTGGTGGGACCGAGGCCGCGCAGCCCAGCATCGAATCTCGTGCGGATGCATTTCTCACCAGCGCACATCGCCTCGCCGAGGCAATCGCGTGGGTGACCTCGGAGGACCGCGCCGCGCGCACGGTCGGCCAGCCGCGGCTGATCGTGATTGGCACCTCGCACGGCGACTTCGGTAACTCGCGCACGCTGACCGCCGAGCCGACGATCATCGGTCGATCGATGGTCGCCAACATCCATCCGCAGCGACCGGATCGGATGCCGACGCCGACCGGTACGATCGCGCGACACCACGCGCAGGTCCGCTGCATCGACGGCGTGGTCAGCGTGCGCGACCTGCGCTCGACCAACGGCACGCTGGTGATCCGGCATGGCGAACCGGCGCGCTTGCTGTGTCCGCAGGAACAGCCAGGCACCGGGCTACGGTCCACCCGCATCGTCGTGGATCACGCGCGATCCGAGCGGCGAGTGGGTCGAGATCCGGATCGGTGACCACATCCAGATGCATGGCTTCTGGCGGTTTCGCGTCGACGGCGACCCCGCGTGGCGACCGGACTGAGATCGCTCAAAAGTCTCGAACCCCGGTGGCGGGCTCGGTGACACAATCCTCATGATGGCTCGCTGGCTCTACGTGCTCGTCGCGATCGGTCTGTTGACTCCCTCGCGGGCCGACGCGAAGATGATGGTCCACTACGATCTCGCGGGGCTGCTGTTGCAGTCCGAATCGGTCCTGATCGCCGATCGCATCGGTCCGGTGAAGACGGCGCAGGGCGAGTACACCCAGTACCGCGTGGTGAGGTCGCTGCGCGGTTCGCGCAAGGTGGGCGACCTCGTTCAGGTCTACGACCAGCACTTCAGCACCGCCGGTCACAAGCTCGAAACCCAGGCCGTGCTCTTCGTGATGACCTACGGCGGCACGCCGAGCCTGGTCTCGTCGGGGCTGCGCGTCCTCGAGAACGGCAAGGTGTGGCGGTTCGAACAGCAAGACAACCCGGGCCCGTTCGTCATGGTGCCGCAGGGTAGGGACCCGCAGGATCAGTGGGGGCTCGGCGGTGCGCAGCTCGATCTCGCGAAACTTGAGCGCGCGATCGCGGAGGCGCAGAAGCGGATCGATGCCGTCGCGGCGGCGAAGTCGATCGCCGATCCGGCGAAGCGTCGTGCGGCGGTGCTCGCGGTGTTTCCGAAGGGCACCAGTGCCAGCAGCTTCTACGTCGACCTGCTCGCCGAGCGCGCGCGGACCCAGCTCGTCGACGCCGGCGACCTCGAGGGCGCGTTGCTGGTCGACGCCCGCGATCGCGGGATGACGTTTGGTAGCGGCAGTTACGCGAAGCTTCCGGACCTGGTCGCGATCGCGATCGATCCGAAGCGCACCCCCGAAGTGCGGCGCGTCGCGCTCGCTGTCGCCGGTCGTGGCTTCGGCCTCAGCGAGAACTTCGTCGAGCTCGATCGGATCGCGACGCTGATCGACGATCCGGATCCCGTCATTCGCTCGGCGGCGATCACCACCGCGGCCCACCCGGCGCAGGTGGTCACGAGCGATCGAGCGCAGCAGCGCAAGCTCGACGCGTACAACGCGAAGATCCGCACCGCGATCGCGAAGCGCTACGCGACCGAGCAAGACGCGCGCGTGATCGCCGCGATCCTCGCCGCGTTCGACGGGTCGTTCCGCAAACCGCCGCCGTCGCGGTCGACCGGACCTCGGATCGTCGCCGTGCCGAACCTCGCCGACGTCTACGTCGGCGTCGACGTCTACTGCGTTCGGCCGTCGAAGATCACGAACGCCGAGGTCATCTTGATGACCGGCACCACCCGCGTTCCCACCGGCGGCGTCAACGCGCAGGTCCATTGCGGCAGTTCAGTCAGCGTCAGCGGCGGCACCGGCGCACCGCCCACGGGCACCTACGAGCTGAGCGTCGAGCTCACGGTGCAAGGCAGCGGCAAGGTCACGCTGCCGCTCGGCCGCCTGATCGTCGATGCGACGGGCGACCGGCTGCTCAACTAGTTGCGCGCGAGCATCACGGCGGTCTGCGAGTACGCCGACGACGCCCAGAACCCGGCGAGCGCCTCGAGCTGGTCCTGCATGTCACCGTCGCGCTGGGTCGCGGCGAGCTGGTACGCGAGCTTCGCCTGCACCGGGATCGCGCCGGTCGCGATCCGCGCGGCTCGTGCGTTCGCCCGTGCCGTGCGCTCGGCGCTGACCAGCATGTTGAGGAACGCCTTCTCGTGCTCGACGCCCGAGGCGCGACCATTCGCATCCGGTTTCACCCCGAGCGAGTAGTACTTGTTCACCAGCTCGGCGCTCTTCGCGTACGCGAGCTCGCTGCCGGCGAGCGACATCAGGTTCCACTGCAGCGACTTGTCGCCCCATTCCTTCTTGAGCTCGGCCATCACGCCGCTCGATGCCTGCTCCATGCGCGACAGCACGAAGGCGACGAGGTAGTTGGGCTCGCGGGTCGCGAGGCGCTGGCGAGCTTCGTCGACGGACAGCCCGGCCTGCTCGGCGAGCGGGTTGGTCACCATCGTGTCGAAGTAGTTGATGCCCGCGGCGGCGGCGGACGAGTACGACGTGGTCATCCGCTTCACGTTCGGGATGTTGCACATGTAGTTGATGATCTTCTCGCTCTCGATCTCCATGCGCTGCGAGGCGATCGCCGTCTCGGCGACGGTGCGGCCGATCAGCGTCACCGTCGGGGCGATGTTCTCGACGATCAGGTTCGCGACCTCGGGCGTGCCGAGCTCGGAGGCACTGCGGCGCGACAACCCGTAGACGAACATCCGCGTGTTCCGCACGGCATCGTTCGCGAACATCTTGTAGCCCCACGCGCGCAGCGCGGCCTGATACGCGCCCATCATCATCAGGTGGCCGCCCATCGTGGTCGGCTTACGCTCGCCGATCTTCTTGAACATGTCGACGGTCTGCTTCTCGAGCTCGTCGAGCGAGTTGAGTGCGCGCAGCGCCTGCTCGCCGTCGCCGTTCTGCAGCTTGGTCAGGATCTCGAACGTGTCGGTCGCGCTCGCCGCGAGCACCCACGCCTCGAGCATCCGGCTGTACGCCGCGCCGTTTTGGCCCTGCTTGAGGAGCTTGTCGGCCTTCTCGGCAGTCTCGGTCGCGCGCTGGCCCATCGACTTGAGGTACTCCGGCAACCGCCCTGCCTGCTGGAGCTTGATCAGCGTCTCGAGCTCCTCGCCGTACTTCTTCAGCCAGTCCTTGTACTTTTCTTCGAGCGCCTTGTTGGTCTCGGCGTCGAGGGCCATGTCCTTGTCGGCCACGGGCACCGGCTCGGGCAGGGACTTCTTCGTCAGGAGCCGATACGCCTCGAACACGGAGGCGACCTCGATCGCCTCGGCGCCGTTCTCCTTCGCGAGCTCGACGAGGTCGACCATCCGACCCGTCGCCGCGGAGCGCGCCCACCGCATGCCGATCGGGAAGCCGATCCGCTTCTTGCCCTTCTCGAGGTTGCCCTTGAACTTCTCGGGAATCCCGCCGACCGGACCGATCGTCCCGTCGGGGTTGATGATGCCGGTCATCGTCGCGAGCGGATCGATCTCGGCGCCGGTCATCGTCGCGAGGAAGCCCGCGGTCATCAGGCCCGAGGCGCTGGCGCCGTCGATGTAGCCACCCGACGACGCGGAGAACGTGAAGTCGGTCAGGTCCTTGCCGAGCGTGTTCGCCGCGGTGATCGAAGCGACCCAGACACCGGCGCGCCACTGCGGACCGGCACCACCGGCGAGCTCCTCATAGAGGCCGACACGCACGCTGCGATCGGGGTTCGGGCCGGTCGACAGCGTGACCGGCGAGCTGCCACCTGACGCCGGCTGGCCGCCGCCCATCCGCACGAACATCGCGTCGACCTTGCCCCGCGACTCGACGGCGGGGAGCTTGATGATGGTCGAGCCGTTCTTGTCGTCGGTGCCGAGGATGACGGCCTGGTTGACGTTCTTCGCATCCTGCTTGATCTCGAGCGGCTTGAAGTCCTTCTTGTCGCCGGCGACCGGTGTTCCCTTGTCTTGCGGTTTCGTCGTCGTGCCTTTTGGACCGCAGGCGAGCGCGAACACGGACAGAGCCAGGGCTCCGCGAAGTTTCCCCATAGACCAGCGAGCATACCTGGTTTCCTCAGGCTCGCGGCTGCGTCAGCGTGCGCGCGGGTGCTTGCGCGCCTGCTCGATGACGCGTGCCTGTGAGACTTGCGTATAGACCTGTGTGGTCGAAATGTCCGCGTGGCCGAGCATCGCCTGGACCGCGCGAAGGTCGGCGCCACGCTCGACGAGATGCGTCGCGAACGAGTGCCGCAGCTTGTGCGGTGAGATCGCGCCGCCGGGGAGCCGCAGCCCCGCTCTTGCGGCGTGATCGCGCAGCGTCTTCCAGAACGCCTGGCGGGTCATCGCCTTGCCATGGTGGGTGAGAAACAGGCTGCGCTCCGCCGGGTCCTTGAGGAAGCTCGGTCGATCGTTCGCGATGTACGCCTCGATGCGCGAGCGCGCCGCTTCCCCGAGCGGGACCAGCCGCGTCTTGTTGCCCTTGCCGGTGACGCGGACGTAGCCGGCGCGGAGGTTGACGTCGGCGAGCGGTAGCGTCACCAGCTCGCTGACGCGCAGGCCCGACGCATACGCGAGCTCGATCATCGCGGCGTCTCGGCGACCGCGCGGCGTATCGGGAGGCTGTGCGATCAACTGCACGACGCCTTGCTCGCCGAGCACGCCGGGCAAGCGCTTCGCCGCGCGCGGACTATCGATCAATTCACACGGATCCACCTCCAACCAGCGCTCGCCCACGAGGTGCTTGCAGAGGCCGCGGATCGACACCAGCATCCGCGCGCGCGATCGGGCGGCCAGCTTGGACTCGGCGAGGGTAATCAGATAGTCGGTGATGTCCGCACGCGTGATGTCGTCGACGTCGGCGCGCCCTCGTTCACTGACGAACCCGGCGAACCGCGCGAGGTCCCGGCCGTAGGCATCGAGCGTGTGCCGCGACAAGCCGCGCTCGACCTTCAGATGATCGAGGTAGAGGTCGACGGCTTCTTCGAGAGCCAACCTGCGCGCCACCCGGAGATCCTCGACGGTCGGGCAGGCAAGGGCAAGTTCTGCGCGCTTGCAGACCCCCGGCAAGCCAGCCATAGTCCCGCGCAGCGATGGACATTTCTCCGGAACAGATCCGCAACATCGTCGTCGGGGTGTTCATCCTCCTGATCTCGGTGGCGCTGCACGAGTTTGGTCACGCGTTCGCCGCGTACAAGCTCGGGGACGACACGCCCAAGCGACAGGGTCGCGTCACGCTCAACCCGATCGCGCACGCCGATCCGATCGGCACGCTGCTGCTGCCCGTCGTCGGTGGCCTCTACTCGGCAGCGAGTGGGTTTGCCGGCGGCTTCGGCTGGGGCAAGCCCGTGCAGTGGAACCCGAGCCGGATCCGGCGTGGCATCAAGATGTCCACCGCGAACATCATCGTGTCGTTTGCGGGCCCGTTCATGAACGTGGTGCTCGCGTTCCTCGTCACGTTAACCCACGTCATCCTGATCAAGGCCGGCGTGCTGACGATGGCGATCGACGCCACGGGCAGGTTCGTGTCACCGGTGGACATGATCCTGGTGATGGCCGCCGCCACCAACTTCATCCTGTTCTTCTTCAACTTGCTGCCGATTCCGCCGCTCGACGGCGGGCACATCCTCGAGGCGTTCACGCCCTACAAGCACCGCGACAAGTACGAGGCCTACGCCCGCTACGGCCCGTTCGTGTTGCTCGGCGTGATGCTGATCCCTCAGGTCCGAGTGATCTTCTCGGTGCCGGCGACTTGGTGTACGAAGGGCCTGTATTCGGGCCTCGGCTCGCTGCTCGGAATCTGATGGATCACGTTGGCTACCAAGTTGCCCTCGATGTCTTCGAGGGCCCGCTCGATTTGCTCCTGCACCTCGTCAAGAAGCACGAGCTCTCGATCCTCGACATCCCGATCTCGTTCGTCACCGAGAAGTACCTCGAGTACATCGATGCGATGACGGCGCTCGATATTGACGTCGCCGGCGAGTACCTCGTGATGGCGGCGACGCTCTGCCACATCAAGTCCCGCGAGCTGCTGCCGAACGCCGAGCCCGAGGAAGGCGAACAGATCGCCGAGGGTGAGGACGAGGAAGACGGCGTGGATCCGCGCGCCGATCTGATCCGTCGGCTGCTCGAGTACCAGAAGTACAAGGAAGCGGCGGATCAGCTGGGGCATCGCCCGGTGGTCGGCCGCAACGTGTGGAGCCGTGGCTCGGTGGTCGAGGATGCGGTCGCCGACGACATCGATCCGGACGCGATCGCGCCGCTCGCCGAGTTCCCGGTCCACAAGCTGATCGAGGCCTTCGAGCGCGTGATGCAGGCCGCGAAGGTCGAGGTCACGCACGACGTGCTGGTCGATCGCCTGTCGGTCTCGCAGCGGATCTCGGAGCTCACCGACCGGCTCGAGAAGGAGCACCGGTTCACGTTCACGTCGATGTTCAGCTTCCTGCGCGACGGGATCAAACGGTCCGCGAAGGACATCCGCCACGAGGCGGTCGTGACGTTCCTGTCGATCCTCGAGATGGCGAAGCTGCGCCTCCTGCGGATCACGCAGTTGGAAGACGAATCCGAGGAAATCATCATCGAACGCAACGGGGACGATCTCCGGGCCCGCGTCGAAGCCGGGATCGCACGAGGCACCGAGGACTGGCGCGGGTAATCGTTCGCCCGCACGGGATGTCGGACCGCTGTGGTAGGTGAGTGGTCCCTGTGAGTCGTAAACGCAAGAAAGCCGGCGGATCCGAAGCAACGACCCCCCTTTCAGAGGGCGTTCCCGAGGACATCCTTGCCGAAGGTAGTGGGCCCGATCAGGCGGTCGCTCGCGTCGCGATGCCCACGGATGATCAGGAGCCCGATCCGCCGGTCCGGATCCGGAAGGCCAAGAAGTCCAGCGATCTAGTCGTGGCGCCCGTGGCTGACGAAGAGGTGGTCCACGCGGCCATCGAAGATCTGCGCAGCAGCGCCGAAGCCGTCGAGACCCGCAAGGGCAAGAAGGCGAAGCAGGCCGAGCCAATCGGAGCGGCGAGCGATGCAGGCGACGCTGTCGAAGCGGCTCCGTCGACGTCTCGCAAGGGCAAGCGGAAGTCCGCGGATGCGGTGGATGGAGCCGCGGACGATGCTTCGATGGAAGCGGTCGGTGACGAAGCGCCGAAGTCTCGCGAGGGCGATGAGGAGTCGGTCGAGGCCGGCGACGATGACGCTGTCGAAGTAGCCGGCGACGACGAGGTTGTCGAAGGGGCTCCGCCGAAATCTCGCACGCGCAAGCGGGTGAAGTCCGCGGATGCTACCACTGAGGCGACCGAGCCCACTGGCGAATCGCTCGAAGCAGCAGGCGAGGAGGCGCCGAAGTCTCGCAAGAGCAAGCGAGCAAAAGCCGACGAGCACGCCGAGGGCGCCTCGATCGAAGCGGCCGCCGACACGTCGGTCGAATCCGAGGACAAATCGGTAGAGGCAACGTCGGACGATGCCCCTTCCGTCGCCCTGCGCAAACGCAAGGGCAAGCGGGCGACCGAACAGCACATCGAATCGATCGAGGTGGCCGCCGCCGAGTCAGTCGAGGACGAGTCGGTAGGGTCGGAACACGCGGTCGAAGCCCCGCGCAAGAAGCGTACGAACAAGCGGGCGGAGCCCACCGAGCAGAACGCCGAGGGTGAATCGATCGAAGCGGCCGCCGACGAGTCGGTCGAATCCGAGGACGAGTCGGTAGAGACAGGATCGGAGGCCGTCGAAGGCACGCCGCGCAAGGGCAAGCGAGCGCAGGCCGCAGACAGCGGATCGCTCGAAGCAGCCGCCGATGTCGACGCCAGCGATGACGATGAAGCGACGGACGAGTCGCTCGAAGCGACCGAGGCCGACGCGGTAGCCGCAGAGTCGGTCGAAGGCGAGGCGATCGAAGCGTCGGGTATCGACGGCGATCAGCCCGCGATGGAAGCAGGCGCGGATGGCGCCGACGGAGTTGCGGCCGAGGGCGAAGAAGGCGAGGGCGTCGCTGCCCTGCCGACGAGCGCCACCGAGCTCGACGCGCCGGCACTCAAGCAGCTCGTCGAGGCGCTGGTGTTCGCCTCCGACAAGCCGATGACGGTGCAGAAGCTCCGCCAGCTGACGCGCGTCTCGGACATCCCGCGGCTCGAGCAAGCATTGTTCGAGCTCGCCGAGGACTATGCGGATCGCGGCATCGTGTTGCAGCAGGTCTCGGGCGGCTATCAGTTCCGCACGCGCACGCAGTGGTCGCAGTGGGTGCAGCAGCTGATCGCGGGCCGGCCGGTGCGGCTGACGCGCGCACAGCTCGAGACGCTCGCGATCGTCGCGTATCGCCAGCCGATCACGCGGCCCGAGATCGACGAGATCCGTGGCGTCGACTCGTCGGCGACGCTGAAGCTCCTGATGGATCGCCAGCTGATCCGCATCCTTGGCAAGAAGGAGGAAGTGGGTCGCCCGATGCTGTACGGCACCACCAAGGAGTTCCTCGACTTCTTCAGCCTCGGCGATCTGCGCGAGCTGCCCACGCTACGCGAGTACAGCGAGCTGACACCGGAGTCGCGCCAGGTGATCACCGACAAGCTCGGCGATCTGCCGGACGACGATGGCTCCGGCAACGGCGGCCCGGGCGAGGGAGGCATGGGCGGGGGGCCGTCCGGCGGTGGGTCGTCGGAGGAGCTCGGTGCGGCTCCCGAGCCGACGGCCGCGGATCTGATCGCGAAGTACGTCGCCGAGCTCGATGCGGACTCGGTGCGCGAAGAGAACGCCGAGCGTGATGCGCGCAACGCACGCATCGACGAGGACGAACGCATGGTGTTCGACGCCCTCGACGACGAGCTCGATGCGAACACGCACGCGCGTGGCTCGGCGCCGGAGATCGAGACGGCTGGTCTGCGCGAAGACGCCACCGATGACGATGGCGAGCACGTGACGCTCGACGCGAGCGACGCGGACGCGATGCTCGACGCGAGTGATCCGAATGCGCCGATCGATGCCGGCGATGCCGGCGACGCCGGCGACGCCGACTCGAAGCTGGCTGGCGAGTCGATCGATGCGCCGGCGGCCGGCTCCGAGGTCGTCGCAGACGATGCCGCCGAGCTGGCGGAAGAGATCCTCGCGATGGCTCCGTCGACCGAGCCGAGCTCCGCCGATGCGTCGTCGCCCGAAGCGGTGCTCGCCTCGGCACGGCTCGCCAACGATGCGGCCGAGCTCGCGGATGCGATCCTGACGTCACCGTCGATCACCGATGACCTCGCGTTCGACCTGTCGGATGCGATGACCGCATCGCTGGATGGCGAGGCTTCGACGCAGCCCCAACTGGAGCTCCACGAAGGCTCGCTCGCGGAGCTCGATCCATTCATGCAGGAGCGTGAGGCGGGAGAGGCCTCGATCGGGGACGCGTTCGTCGGCGAGTCGCTGGTTGCCGACCATGACCGCGTCGCGATCGCTGCGGTTGTCGATGTCGAGGTCCCGGCCGCGATGGCGACGGAAGGTGATGCGTTCGTCGCTGCGTCGATCCTGGTCGACCCGGCTGGCGAGACGCCGGTCCGGCTGTCGCCCGCCGACGAGGCCTTCGTCGCGCAGGCCGATGTCGACGAGATCCCACCCGCGATCGGTTTCGACACCGCGTCGCCTGAAGGCACCGAAGTGTCCGTGCACGTGGCGGCGCCGAGCGATTCCGAGCCTGCGACGGAGCCCACGACGGACGCCCTTCACGAGTCCTCGACCGAGGGCTCCTCCACCGACCCGGCCACGCTGTTCGCAGACGCCGCACCGGAGGATGTCGATGCAGGCACCGATGTCGTTCGCGGGCTATTCGCGGAGGGGTCGGCCGGCACGGTTGGTGGCAACGCCGTCGTCAGTGCATCACCGAGCGTCGACCACGACGAGTGGCCTAGCGGTTCGGGCGGGTTTGCGGCGGCGCGCGCTTCGATGGAGCCGCGCCCGCGCGCCGACGAGGATGATTCGGGCGAACCGATTCGCACCGAGCTCGTCGATCCGGACGCCGACGAGGTGGATGCCGTGCCCGATCCTGTAGAGTGAGCCGTGGCCGTACCCGTTCGATTGCAGCGTTATCTTGCGGCGGCGGGTGTCGCGGCGAGGCGTAAAGCCGAGGACCTGATCACCGCCGGACGCGTTCGCGTCAACGGCGAGATCGTGAAGGTGCTGGGCACCAAGGTCGATCCCGATTCCGATCAGGTCGAGGTCGATGGCGAGGCGGTCGTCGCACTCGACCTGTTCTACGTCCTGCTCAACAAGCCGAAGGGCTGCATCACCGCGGTCACCGACGATCGCGGTCGCCCGGTGGTGATGGACTACCTGCCGAACGTGCCGATTCCGGTCAAGCCGGTCGGTCGCCTCGACTTCTACACCGAGGGTGTCCTCCTGCTCACCAACGATGGCGAGCTCGCGGCACGCCTCCTCGCACCCTCGAGCGAGGTGCCGAAGACCTATCATGCGAAGGTCCACGGTCAGCTCCACCAGGACGAGCTCAAGGACCTCCGCAAGGGCGTGATGCTCGACGACGGCACGGTGACCGCGCCCGCCGAGGTCAACGCCCTGTCGAGCGAGAGCAAGCACACGTGGCTCGCGATCACGATCCACGAGGGCAAGCATCGCCAGATCCACAGGATGATCGAGGCGCTCGGCTACCGCGTCGACAAGCTCCAGCGCGTCGCGTTCGCGAACCTGACCTTCCACGACCTGCGTGTCGGCGATGCCCGCGAGCTCCATCAGCAGGAGCTCAACGAGCTGCGCAGGATCGCCGGCCTGCCACTCGGCCCGACCGCCCGCGGCCGCTGGCACTCGGCGCGCGAACAGACCGATATCCCGCGGCGTGCGCGTGCCAAGGCGCGTGCCGAGGCCGAAGTCGAAGCCGAGGAGCTCGCGCTCCGGCAGCAGGCCAACGCAGACCGTCGCGCTGCACGTACGAACGAGACCGACGAAGATGACGAGCTCGATCCGAACGCGGATCCGGGCTTCGAGACCGACGACGACTTCAAGGGCGACGATCTCGAGGACTGGGCGGCCTCGCCTGGCGGAGCCTCGCCCGAAGCTCAGTACGCGAAGCTCGCCGACGACGCGAGTGGCGGCAAACCGGGAGGCCGCGGTGGGCGCGCACCGCAGCGCGGTCAGAGTCGAGACGACGCCTCCGAGCGTCGCGACGGCGATGCCGGTGGTGGACGCAGCGGCGGCGATGCTGGCGGCGGACGCGGCGGTGCAGCCGGCGGACGAAGCGGCGGAGGCGGCGCCGGCGGACGTCGTTTCGGCGGCGGCGGCGGCGGCGACGGCGGCGGACGTGGTGCAGCCGGCGGACGAAGCGGCGGTGGACGCAGCTACGGTGGCGACGCTGACGCTGGCGGCGGCGGTGCAGCCGGCGGTGCAGCCGGCGGACGAAGCGGCGGCGGACGCAGCTACGGTGGCGAGGCTGGTGGCGGCGGACGAGGTGGCACTGCCCCTCGGAGCCCCGGTGTTCGCGACGCTGGTGGTGGCGGCAGCCGGAACTACGGCAGTCGCTTCACTGATGATGCGGCTCGCCCCAACCGATCCGGTGACGCAGGTGAGCGAGACGGCGGCGGAACCACCGGCGCTCGTGGTGGTGGTGCAGGCGCCGGTGCCGATCGCAGTGGCGGTGCAGGCGGTCGCAGCTACGGTGGCGATGCAGGCGCTCGCGGCGGCGGTGGCGGTGCAGCCCGACGCAGCTACGGTGGTGATGCAGGCGCTCGCGGCGGCGGTGGCGGTGGAGCCAGTCGCAGCTACGGTGGCGATGCAGGCGCTCGCGGAGGCGGGGCAGGCGGCCGCAGCGTTGGCGGAGATGGCGGCGATGCAGGCGCTCGCAGCGGTG
>JANNBP010000200.1:0-2601 GCA_031385555.1 Deltaproteobacteria bacterium
GACACCGGCTACACCGCCGAGCAGTACCGGTACGACTACGACTCGGCGTCCCGCCTCCGAGCGGTCACCTTCGCCGAAGGCCAGACGTCGAAGTCGCTCTACGCCGCCGACAAGCTCGATGTGTTCGGTCGCGTCCGCCACGCGATCTATGGCGAAGCCATCGTGTACGACGCGACCCACGACGACACCGGACGACGGCTGCCGCGTCAGGAGATGGTCACGCTCGCCAGCGGACAGGTACGGGGCACGACGCACCTCCTCTACGATGCGATCGGCCGCGAGCTCAAGCGCGAGGATCGTGACGGCGCGACCAATCCACTCACCACGAACAGCTACGACGCCCTTGGGCAGCTCCGCTCGTCGATCGGAGGATCCCCGGCGTTCAGGATCACCGCGGACTACGATCCGCTCGGCAATCGCGTGCGGCTGATCGATCAGGTCGGCCCGAGCCAGGTGTCGATCACGCCTGACACGCTCGACCGCGACCGGATCTGTCGCATCGACTACGGCGGGACTCCGACCGGCTGCAACGTGACCCACGATGGCTCGGGAAACGTGGTCAAGCAGCTGGCGCGAGATGGCAACACCCGCGCCCTGACCTACTTCCCCTCCGGGGCGGTGCGGACGATCACCACGACGCCTTTCAAGCGCAGCGCGGTGTTCCGCTACGATGCGTCAGGCGAGATCTCGAGGCTCGACGTCAAGGGCCCCACGGATTCTCGGAACGATCACCGATACGGGTTGATCCAGCGGCGCAACGCCATCGTCAATGGCGTCTCCCAGTCGATCCTGGTGCGCCAGATTCCCGGGGTTGGCGCGAGTCGGCGCGGCGCGAATGGTCCCTTCGTGTTCCCGTTCAGCGAACAGCGCGGCACGCGGTTCACGGCGACCAACGATTCGAGCGCGTTCGTCCAGGACGTCAGCTATCGGCCGTTCGGAGAAGCCACCTCGACTCCATCCACACCGAGCTCCCTCCTCTACACGACCGAGCAATGGAACGGCGGCGACCTCCTCGCCGACCTCGGCGTCGTCAACCTCGGTGCGCGCATCTACGACCCGATCATCGGCCGCTTCTTGAGTCGCGATCCGCTCATCATCCCGCGGACCGCGAGCTCGACCAACCCGTACGCATTTGCGCTCAACGATCCGATCAACCTCAGTGACCCCAGCGGCCTCGATCCGGGGCTGGGACTCTGCGCGAGCTCGTCGGGAGGTCCCTGCGGCGGCACAGGCGACGCTTCGCTGGGCGTCGGCGTGGCCCTGGGCATCGGCATCGGGCTAGCGACGAGTTGGGGAGGCTCGGGAGGCTCGGGAGGCGGACCAGCCGGTCCCTCTCTATTGTCGAAGGATGCCTACGACACCGCGCCGATCGCGATGTGGCCGCAGTGGCAGTCGCGCGACTTCCTCGATGGCTTCGCCGGTACGATCGGCTTCGGTTCGTTCGACCAATACCTCAACGTTAGCGCCGATGGACTTGGGCGTGCGGACGCAGAGGCTGGATCCTACAATCCCAACCTCTTTCCGATCGCTGGCACAGCATCGCTGTTCCTCGACGGGGAAGCGCAGCTCGTCCGTGGAATCAGGGACGAGAGACGTGCGGCCCGCAGCGGCAACGTCGCTGCAATGTCGGCGGCGAAGAACGATCAAGCCATCGGTCTAGTCAAGACCCTCGCCGCCGTTGCGTCGATTGTCGGTCCCGTTGCCGAAGTGGGAGCTGTGGCACGAGCAGGAACAAGCGCTGGGGCTGGCGGAGGTTGGGCGACGATCGGCGAAAATAGTGGCGGTGCTGTGGCTCAACTGACGTCAACCTCGTGCGGCGCTGCCTGCGGGGAGATGATTAGTGGCATTTCTCAGACTCATCTGATCGCGTCGGCTGGGGCGCCCACGGACGCATCCTCGCTAGCGCGAGCACTTGGTGCTGGATGGCGAGCTGGATACGTGGAGGAGCCAGCGAAACTCTTCGGTCTGGGACGCCCCTTCGCAGTCCAGCTATATGAGTCCGGGTCAAAACTTGGACACTTCGTGGTAGTCGACGGATTGCAGGGAGGGCATGTATTGATTCGAGACCCTTGGGCGGGTGGGAGCACCTACAGAATGCTATCCTCTGAGTTCGATCGTGTCTGGACCGGTTACGCGGTGTTTAGATGATTGCAATAAAATCCATAGCTCGCGTGGGTGGAGGTGCCTATGATGTGGTCCTTGAGGATGAGGATCGAGCTACTCGTTCTTTTCAGTTCGTCGTCCAAGACGGCGATGTCCAGCATGTGAAATGGGGAGCGGACTTTTCTGAATACATGAATCACAATATGGTGACTGTGCAAGCCTTGTTCAAAGCAGTATTGGCAGTGCACAAGGCACAGCACATGACAATCCGTACCGACAATGATTGAGGACTACCAGACACCTGCTAAGGGGCCGCGAATGCTCAAGTCGACCGGTCAACGCTTCTCCTTGCGCGGCCGGATGACGTAGTTCCAGTCACCGTGCCAGTGGTCGGGCTCGAGGTTGATAGTCGCGAACTCCTTGTTCGGGATCTTCTTACCGATCGGGTATCGCCGTCGATCGAGGCGCGCGCGAACGACGAGACCGCCGCGGTTCGTG
>JANNBP010000205.1:0-7757 GCA_031385555.1 Deltaproteobacteria bacterium
CTTGCTCGGCAAACGCGGGCAGGTTTGGCGTGACCTACGCCGAAAATCGGATGGTTTGGTGATGCGGTAGCACGTCGTAAATGTCGGGCTCCTTGCTCGGCAAACGCGGGCAGGTTTGGCGTGACCTGCGCCGGAAATCGGATGGTTTGGTGATGCGGTAGCATGCAGCAAATGTCGGAGTCCTCGCTCGGGTGGCGCGTGGTGCGCACGATCGCGTGGGTCGTCATCGGCGCGGCGTCGCTCGCCGGCACGCTGTGGCTGTTCGCGCGCTACACCGGCGGGCTCGATCGCGCGGCCGAGTTGGCCGGGCAGGTGTCATTGGGGCGCTGGGTGATCGTGGTGCTGTTGACGGTGGCGTTCTACGCGCTCGACTGGCTGCGCTACTGGTGCTTGTTCCGGCTGCTCGGTCACCCGTTTCCGTTCTCGCTCGGCATCAAGCTCGTCGGCATCAGCTACTTCGTGTCGAGCCTGACGCCGTCGTCGGAGCTTCATCTGCCGGTGATGGTCATCATCCTGGTCGTCCACGGCTATCCGGTCGCCGACGCCACCGCCGCGACGATCACCAAGAGCATCTACATGGTGACGTGGGTGATCCTGACCGGCCTCGTCGGGCTACAGACGGCCGAGCCAGGTCACATCCCGTCCGTGATCGAGGATCATTTGGCGCTCTGGCTGATCTCGCCGGGCGTGATCGTCGCGTTGCTCGCGCTGTTCATCCTCGTGCCCGGCCCGATCCACCGGTGGTGCGCGAGGAACCTCGCGAAGCCGGAACTCGGGCCTCGCAAGCGAAAATTCTTCGAGGGGCTCGACAAGATCCCGACGGCGATCGGCCGGATCGGACGCTCGCTGAAACCGATGCACGCCGGCGTCCACCTCGCATCGCTCGCGTTCCTCGCGGTCGCGTTCGCGATCGGGCACATCCTGGCAACCGGCGTCGGGGTCGCGACCGAGGTGCCGCAGTCGTACTCGGCGTTCTCCGTCGGGATGATGGTCAGCTACATCGCGCCGGTGCCCGGCTCGATCGGCGTCTCCGAGGCGGCGGCGGCGCACCTCCTCGATCCCGCGATGGGGCCACCGGCGATGACGGCGGCGATCCTGGCGCGCTGCTGCACGTGGTATGCGGGAGCCATGGTCGGGGCGGTGCTGTTCACGCTCGAGCTGCGGCGGATCGGTCGCGAGCGGTTCACGCGCTGGCTGCGCGCGGGGAAGCCCGATGCCGAGTAACGATCGCGAACCGCTGCGCGAGATCCTCGCGGCGCTCGAGCTCCCACCGCACGCGCTCGAGGCGTGGTTCGCGGATCTCGAGCGATTCTGTCGCGAGCACGGCGGCGAGCCGCGCTATCGCGATCTCATGGCGTTGCTACGCGATTGCCGGGAGGCGAAATGATCGTGGGTTGGCGACCTGCTCGCGCTGCCACGCGATTGCCGGGAGGCGACGTAGTCGGCGGCTTGAGGTCAGCAGCTCGGGATCGCGACGAGGCGATGCCGTGAGGATCAACGGCCTCGCGCTGCTGATCGATCGCGCCGCCGATCGCGTGCCGGCGGTCGAGCGCTATCGCCGGGCGATCACCCTGGGAGCCTTGCGGGAAGATGTCGTGTACATCCCGAAGACGCCGAAGCCGTTCGAGCACCTGTCGTTCTCGCACTTCTGGGGCCCGGGCCGCCCTGGCGGCTTCTTGCCATTCTGGCCGAGCGCGCGCGGCGCCGCCGATCGCTGGTTCGATCGCGCGGTGGCCGAGGGACCGACTGCGAAGGGCTTCGTCACCCTCGGTCGTGCCGCGCATCTGCTCGCCGACATGGCGTGCCCGGTCCACGTCCATCGCGTGATCCACTCCGCCGGCGATGGCTTCGAGTGGTACGTCGAGGCGCACCGCGACGAGCTCGGAGCGATCGAGATCCCGAGCCCACCGCGGGCTTCGAAGGCCTCGCACCTGATCGAGAGCCTCGCAACCTTCACCCACCGATTCCCGGCGGATCGCACGCAGCATCCGCTCGGTCGCTGGATGATTCGCAGGGGCCTCGCGAAGCAGCTCCCGCAGACCGAGATCCGGCGCGCAGCGCACGCGATCATCCCGGTCGCGATCGCCCACATGGTCTCGCTCCTCGAGCTCTACGCGGAGAGGACGCGCATGACGGAGCGCTCTCGATGACGGTGCTGGTGATCGGCGCCGGACCGGCGGGGCTCGCGACGGCAGCCATGCTGGGTCGCCACGGCCTCGACGTTCGTCTCGTCGATCGCGACGGCCGGATCGGCGGCGCGTACGCGCGGATCGATCCGACGATGCTGATGACGTCCCCGGCGAGCCTCACCGCGCTGCCCGGCTTGCCGATCGATCGGCCGCCGCCGTACCTCACCGTCGGCGAGTACCTCGCGTACCTGACCGCGTATGCCGCCGCCTTCGACCTCGCGCCCGAGCGCAAGACCGTGCAGCACGTGCGCGCCGTCGGTCCCGCGTATGCCGTCGACGACGATTCCTACGAGACGATCGTCGTCGCCAGCGGCGTGTTCGATTCGCCGAACCGACCTGCCTTCGCGGGGACACCATCGGTGCCGGTGATCCACTCGGCGCAGTGGGTAACCGCCACGCACGCTCGTCCCGGCTCGCGGATCCTGATCGTCGGCGGTGCGACCAGCGCGGTCGAGATCGCCGAGCACTGCGCGCGCCGCGGTTGCGGCACCACGGTGGCGACGCGCAAGCTCGCGATCGGCCCGCAGACGATCCTCGGCTTCGATCCGGCGCTCGCCGTGTTGCCGTTGCTCTCGTGGTTTCGGCCGAGCTCGTTCTGCGCGGGAGCGACCGTGCCCGCCGGTGATCGCGGGTTCCGCGCGCTCGGGATCTCCGTGCATCGCGAGCCCACGAGGATCGACGGAGCGATCGCCACGCTCGCGGACGGTCACCGCTGTGAAGTGGACCTGGTGGTGCTCGCCACCGGCTATCGCCACGAGGCAGCGTTTCTACCCGCCGATCTCGCGCGCACGCCCCGCGGCCTTGCGCGCTGCCGCCGCAACGAGAGTGTCTCGCACCGCGGCGTGTTCGTCGTCGGATCGTCGTGCTCGCGCAGCGCGGCCTCGCAGTACCTCTACGGTATCGCCCGAGATGCCGAGTCCGTGGCCCGCGTGATCGCGGAACGCTGATCTCGCATGGGCGATCGCGTCATGAGATGCTACGCACGATCGTCGTGCGTACGCTGTTCCTGTTCGTCGTGCTCTGCCTGGTGTCGGCCACACGGCCTGCACCACAGCCGAGTTACGACCCGACCGAGGCGCGGCTCGACGTCACCAAGTCTCGGGTGGAGCTCGCACCGCGCCGAGAAGGCGTGTCGCGCGACCCGCGGGACCAGCGTGCCCTGGCGCTCGGTATCCCGTCCGTTCCGTTCACGATCGTCCCACCGCCGCGCTTCGCGTTCGTCCTCGAGACGGACGCACCGGCGCACACCGTCGTTCCTATCGTCTTCGCGCGCTCCTCACGTGGTCCTCCGGTCGGGTCGTTCTCCAAACACCCGTCCTGATTCCACGCACTGAGGGAGCTACTCATGTCCGAAGACTCGAACGAGTCGTTCGCCGCGCCGCGCGCGCGCCAACGTCATCGCCCTGTTGCCGCAGAACCCGCAGTACCTTCCCACCACGACCTCCCGGATCGGGAACCTACCTGGCGCGAGAAACACTTTGCGGCGATCATGGGTACCGTCCTCGGTGGGCTGTTAATTTTCGTCATGGTCTTCCAGGCAGCCTGCTGATGAATCCGATCGCACTCGCGGCGACGTTCTCGCGGACCCGCAAGATCACGTGTCCGCACTGCGGCCTTCACAAGCTCGTCGATCGCAAGCCGAAGGCGTTCCGGGTCTGCCCGCGATGCCACAAGCACTTCGCGGATCCGCTGGCTGCCAAGAAGAAGAAGAAATAGGAAGCGATGCCTGAATCGCACGTGCTGATCGAGCTCGTGGTCGTGCTCGGCACGGCCATGCTCGTCACCGTGGTGTTTCAGGCGCTGCGGTTGCCCGTGGTGCTCGGCTACGTGCTGGCCGGTCTCTTGATCGGTCCACACGTGCCGGTACCGCTGGTCGCCGATGTCGAGCTCGTGCACGTGCTGTCCGAGCTCGGCGTGATCTTGCTGATGTTCACGATCGGCCTCGAGCTCCGGCTCTCGACGATCGCGCGCGTCGGCTTGCCCGCGGCACTCACCGCGCTGTTCGAGGTCGCCCTCGCGATCTCGCTCGGCACGCTGGTCGCCGGCTTGCTCGGCTTCGACCCGATCAGCGCGCTGTTCGCTGGAGCCTGTCTCGGCATCTCGTCGACGATGCTGGTCGCGAAGGCGTTCGAGGAGCTCGGCTGGAAGGGCGGCTTCACCGAGATCGTGTTCGCGATCCTCGTGTTCGAGGATCTGATCGCCATCCTGCTGCTCGTCATCCTCGCCGGCGTCAAGAAGGTCGGCGGTGTCGACGCCGGTGACTTGATGTTCACGCTCGCGAAGCTCGCAGGCTTTCTCGCACTCACCATGGTCGGTGGGCTGTTGATCGTGCCCCGCGGGATCAACTGGATCTCGCGCAAGGCGCGTCCCGAAACCCTGCTGATCGCGGGGCTCGCATTGTGCTTCGGCATCTCCGCGCTCGCGCAGGAGGCGGGCTACTCGGTCGCGCTCGGTGCCTTCGTCGCCGGGATACTCATCGCCGAGTCCGGCCTAGGCCATGACATGTTCGTGGCGGTGAAGCCCATGCGAGATGTCTTCGCGATGGTGTTCTTCGTCTCCGTCGGCATGACGATCGATCCGGCACTCCTTCTTCAGGAGGGGTGGAGGATCGCGATCCTCACCGTGGTCGTGCTGGTCGCGAAGCCGATCGGCATCTCGATCGGCGTGTTCCTCGCGGGCCACGGGTTTCGACCTGCGGTGCGCGCAGGGCTCTCGCTCGCGGCGATCGGCGAGCTGTCGTTCGTGATCGCCGCCGCCGTGCCCGCCGGCAACATCGATCTGCTGGCGGTCGCCGTCGGCATCGCCTGCGCGACCACGCTAACTTCGCCGATCCTGATCCGCAACAGCGAGAAGATCTCCGGCTGGGTGGCGGCGCGCCTGCCGCGACGGATCGGCACCTTCGTGTCGTTCTACGAGGATTGGCTCGGCCGGCTGCGCGCACGCGATACCTCGACGTGGAAGCGGTTTCGTCGCCCGGTCGTCGTCATGGTGATCGACACCGCGATGGTGGTCGGCATCGTGATCGCGGCGTCGACGGTGGGCGAGAGCTCGCTCCAGGACCTCGCCATCTACGGCACCGCCAACACGCTCGCGCAGGTCGGCGGCGCGATCCTGCTCGCGGCACCGTTCGCCGTCGGCGCGATGCGGCGGATCTCGGTCATCGCGCGCCGGCTCGCCGCGGAGGTCATCCCGTCGAAGGATCAAGAGGGCATCGATCTCGGTCGTGCCCCACGCCGCGCGCTGATCATGACGCTCGAGCTCGGCATCGCCCTCGCGCTGTCGGTCCCGGCCGTCGCGGCGACGCAGCCGTTCGTGCCGGCGAGCCCCCTCGTCGTCGGGCTCGGGCTCGTCCTCGTGATCATGGTCGTGCGTCGCTCGATCGCCGACTTCGAAGGTCACGTGCGTGCCGGGAGCGAGCTCGTGCTCGAGCTGCTCTCCCGCCCCGATAACGAGCCCGCCTCGGAGATCTCGACCGCGACGCTCGAGCAGGTGGCGACGATCTTGCCGGGCTTCGCGGGAGTCACGCCGCTCGCGCTCAGCGCGACGTCCCCCGCCATCGGTCGCACGCTCGCAGAGCTCGACCTCCGTGCGCGCACTGGCGCCTCGGTGCTCGCGATCGGGCGCGGAGAGCATGGCGTTGCCACACCCTCACCTACCGACCCACTGCGCGCGGGAGATGTACTGCTGCTTGCAGGTTCCGAGGAGGCCATTGCCGCGGCGCGCGAGATGCTCGTTGCCTGATATCGTCACCGCATGGGGAAAGCCGATTCGAGTGGCGTCGTCGTCAAGCCGGGGCCCCCACCACCCAAAGGAAAGATCCGGCGGTTCCCGTGGCGGCTCTGGCTGTGGGCGCTGCTGATGACCGGCGCGGCCGGCGCGGGCGGTTACTTCACGTGGCACTACCGCGCGCAGGCGAGCGATGCGGTGGACGCCCAGGTCGCCGCGACCAAGCTCGCGGCCGACGCCGACACGACGCTCGGCACCTGCAAGAAGGATCTCGACACCGCGAGCAAGGCGGCGACGACGTGCACGACCGAGCGCGTCGCGCTCGAGAAGGCGAGCAAGACGCTCTCCGATCAGCTGAAGACCAACAAGGATCAGCTCACCGAGCTCGCGAAGGCACTCGAGCTCAACAAGGCGCAGCTCGCATCTGCCTCGCAGTTCAAGACGCAGTTCGCGAAGATGGTCGACTCCGGCGCGATCGAGGTGACGAACCGCCACGGCAACATCGTGCTGTCGTTGCCGGCGCAGGTGCTGTTCCCCTCGGGCGTCGCCGAGCTGTCCGACGACGGCAAGATGAAGGTCCACGAGATCGGCTTCACGCTGAAGGACAAGGGTCCGAAGGACGACAAGGGCAACTACACCGCGCGCGACCTCGTGGTCGGTCACTCGGACAACCAGCCGCTCAAGAGCTCCGTCTACAAGGACAACTGGGAGCTGTCGACGGCGCGCGCGCTGACCGTGACGCGCGAATTGGTCGCCGCCGGGATGAGCCCGAAGAACCTGTTGCCCTCGGGCGCGGGCGAGCACGATCCGCTCGGCTCGAACAGCTCGGTGAAGGACATGAGTCGCAACCGCCGGATCGAGATCGTGCTGATGCCCGCGATCAGCGAGCTGCCCGATCCCAAGGAGAAGAAATGAAGCACGCGTCGATCTTCCTGATCTTGCTCTCGGCGTGCGTGTTCGATCCGAGCCGCAACAAGCGTCCAGCTCGCCTGCAGCTCGGCGCCAACGCGCGCCACTTCTCGGCACCGATGAGCTCGGCGGTCGCCTTTCGCGATTCGACACCGCCACCGAAGGTGATGACCGAGTCGTACGAGGCCGTCGCTGCGACCGCGCAGTTCACGTTGGGCATGCGGCACCGCACGTACGTCGGCGGCGAGCTCGAGACGGGCGCCCTCGATTCGCGCGGCTCGTCGACCGCCGGGGTGTACGGCGTGTTCGGCGTCGATCTCCCGTTCGCCGCCGGTGCACTCGGGGCGGAGCTCGCCTCGGGCTGGCGCTCGGTGCGCTACTCGACGGACACCGACGACATCTCCAACCTCGTGGTCGAGCCCCGGCTGCGCGCGTCGGTCTGGCTGTCGGAGCAGACTACGCTCTCGGTCACCGGCGGGATGACACTCGACGACCGGCCGGTGTTCATGGCCGGTGTGTCGATCGGCATCCACTCCAACGACTTCGGCGCCTGGAAGAAGTAGACCCGATGCCACCCCGGACGTTGACGTAGACCTCTACGCTCGCGGCATCGATCAGGTCCTCTTGGTGAGCATCGCGCAACGATGCCTTCGAGAGGAGCATCGTCAGGACGTCGAGGACAGTGTCAACGCGTTTATGAACAACCGGCGACCTACCGGAGTGGTATGGGTTGTCGATGGGTCGGCCACGCAAGCGCCATGTCCAGCAGTCGCTCGACCTGCGTCCGCGCGAAGTGGATGGACGAGGAGGCAAGCGCAAGGGGGGCTGGACGTCCGCCCAAGGAAGCGCGCTCCTCGGAACGTCACAAGAAGCGGCCCAAGGTCGACCCGCGGCACCCACTGCACGTCACGCTTCGCGCTGTTCCCGAGGTTG
>JANNBP010000232.1:0-46689 GCA_031385555.1 Deltaproteobacteria bacterium
TGCCGATCGCCGGCTCGCCGGCTCGCGCTCCCCCCTCCCCCTCGCCACTCATCCCACCCACGGGGATTCGCCTCGCCGGGCTCGCGATCGCCGGCTCGCCGGCTCGCGCTCCCCCCTTCCCCTCGCCACCCATCCCACCCAGGGGGATTCGCCTCGCCGGGCTCGCGATCGCGGCCAGCTTGATCTCGGGGACCCACCAGCTCGCGGTGCCGCGCAGCCTGCCGCCGTGCGCGATGGCTTCCTCGTCGAGCCGACCGGCGTAGTACGCGCGGAACCCCTGATCGCCGGCGGCGAGCACCTCCGCGACCGAGACCTCGATCTCCTTCGCCGGTGGAACGTGACCGATGCCGAGCAAGCGATCGATCCGGTACGCCGCGATCTCGCGACGAGGATCGCTCTGGAAGTGGGTCTGCTCGGGCTTGAACGCGGCGCGCGTGCCGTTCGCGAAGTCGAGCCGCAGCGACAGCGACGTGCCGCCGTGGTTGGTCTTCATCTTCGTCACCGCCGCGGCGCCGATCGGTCCGAGCAACTGCGCATCGGGAGCACCGAACACGTTGTCGACGACGGTGGAGATCTCGACCGACAGCTCGGGCGCCGGCAACAGCTCCGGCGCCGAGCGCGGGATCGAGCTCGCTACCGCTTCGCGCGTGCCGATGACATCGGTGTGCGCGGCCAGGTAACCGGTCCCGATCCAAACGCCGCCGACCATCCCCGTTGCCACGGCGAGCTCGAGCGCGATGCAGGTCCCGAGTCGCACGCCCGAAAAAATAACATGTTAGCGAAAGCCCTCGCAAAACTGACTGCGAGTTAGCTCGCCGAGTTGGTTTCGTCTGCCGGAGGCGTCTCGACGCTGTACGAGGCGTTCCGATGGCGTGCCGTCGGAACATGCTTCTGCCAGCACCCCGCCGAGCAAAAGCGGAGCTTGAGCCGACCGGTATTACATGAAGCCACCGTGCAGCGGACCGCCGAGGTTCCCGGCGGGATGAGCTTGCGACACGTGGCGCAGACCAGGCTGGCCATGCATCGGTCGTACACCCCTCGTACCTATATGTCCAATTCCCGAACTACTTCCGGAGCGCTTCGACGGACGCTGCAACATCGTGGCCGCCGCGGTAGACGCCGCGAACCATGCCGGATTGATCGACAATCACGGTGTGAGGGATCGAGCTGACGCCGTAGCGCACGCTGACCTCGCCATCGTCGGCGACCAGGATCAGGTCGCGGAACCCGGCGGTGTCGAACATCGAGAACGCGTGCCCCGGGTCATCCAGGTTGATCGCGATGACGTCGACATCCTGCTGGCGCGCGAGCCCCTCGAGGGCGGGCATCTGCGCGAGGCATGGCTTGCACCAGGTCGCCCAGAAATCGATCACCACGATGCGGCCGAGGCTGTCGGACAGCGCGTGGCTCGGACCGAGCGTACCCTTCGCATCGGCGACCCGTGGCAGGGCGAGCGCGGGTGCCGGCGAGCCTTCGGTGACCGGGCGCATGACGTCGAGGTGGCCCACGGCCCAGATCACGGCGAGCACGAGGCCGATCGCGATCACGCCCATCGCGCCCCACCCCGCCTTGCGACCGGTCGCGACCAGCTCCGGTGACGTGGGTGGTTCCGCGACCCCGGCCCGCGCGGTGCGGGCCGCGAACGCGAGCACCACGCCGGCCCATGCGAACGACACGGCGCGCAGCGCGAACGAGGCGGCCAGCGGCAGCTCGAGATCGACGGTGCGGATCGCGGTGGTCGCGACCAGATCGACGAACAACAGCGGCAGCGCCGCGACGCACGCGAGATCGAAGGAGCGACCTAGATCGCGCCGCTTGCCACCCGCGGCGTAGAGCAGCAGCGCGGCGATCACGAGGAACGCGAGCGTGATCGTCAGCGAGCCGGTCATCACGCGAATCGCGGCTTGCACGCCGAGCGTCGCCTCGACGACGGCGCCGAGCCACACCGCGCCGATCAACCCGCGTAGCTGCGTGGCGACGAGCACCAGCATCAGCATCTTCAACAGGTCGCTGCCCGAGCGCCCGGGATGCTTGCGACCACCCGCGATCGCGAGCGCCCAGCGCGGCTTGGCCACGGCGAGCCCCATGCGCGAGACGAAGCTCGTCGCGACCGGTCTCGCGTCGGTCATTTGTTACCGCCGCGACGCTGCATCTGGAGCTTGCGTGCCTGGGCCACCACGGCCGAGGGCACGCCCTTCGACTTCAGCAGATCGTTGAGATCGCGCTCGCGCAGGAACGGCATCATCCGCGTGGTCTCCGCGATCGGCGCCTTGGGATTGCGGCACAGCGCGACCTTCACGCCGTACAGCTTGGTCCATTCGCGGCGCGCGGCAATATAGCGAATGACGTCCTCGGACAGCACCTGGTTGCCGGCGTAGGCCGCGGCCTCGGAGTCGGTCACGCCGGGCGACTTGATCGCCGCGATCGAGACCATCTTGTTGGCGTCGCGGATCGCCTCGGCGCGGACGAACGCATCGCCGAGCGTGGCGGCGCGCACCTTGTGCGGGATCGGGAGATCGCGAAACGGCGTCTGCGCGAGGATCAGGCGGACGTCGCCGATGAAGATGTGCTGCTTGATCGGAGCGTGCAGCGTCTCGCGCGTCGCGACGATCCCGAGGGTGATGCCGTTCTCATCTTCGTCGAGCTGCGCCACCAACCACTGCAGCGGCATGTTCGGCACGTAGCCTTCGGTGCCCTCCTCGCCGCCGATGATCGTGCGCATCCGGCGCAGTGGGATTCGCGTCGCCGGTTGGTTCGGGACCGTGACGTGGAGCTCGATCAGCCGCTGCGTGCGACCGCCGTCATCGACGGGGACCTCCTCGCCATCACCGACGGTCAGCGCCGAGTCATTGCGCGAGGCGATCACGGCATCGAACCGATGGTCGTCCTCGGGATCCGTCGACGTTCCGACCGACAGCGCGCGCGCCACTTCGTCCCACGCAGCGAGGCCGGGCACGCGCACGTGGTTACGCACGGCGAGCTCGACGACCCGATCGATCGTCGACATCCGCGCTTTGCGGTTCATGTACATCGCCGCGATGATCTCGGGCGTGCGCAGGATCCGCTGCTCGTTCTGCGCGAGCAGATCGACCTCGCGTGCACCGCAGCGACCGGCGAGCGTGGTGATCGTGGCGTCCGCCGTCGACGGGTTGAGCGCGACCGCGTCGAACACCGACGGCTTGTCGACCATCAGCGTGCCGAAGTAGTCGAGCACGCGCGGATCGTTGCTCGGATCCACCAGCGTGCCGGCGACCAGCTTCTCGGGCAGCTTCGATGCGGTGTCGCGCGCCACCTGCGACAGGTTGGCGTCGCTCTCGAATGTCAGCTGATAGAGTACGGCGAGCTGATCGAGCGGCGGCAGCGGCACCAGGCCGCGCGCGGCCATCAACTTGCCCGGCCCCGGCCCGAGGGCGCGCTGCGCGGCCGGCGACATCCGACTCGTATCGAGGGGTGTGTGCTCGTTCATGGCGCCGAGTTGCGGTGGTAGATGATCTTGAGCCCCTTGAGCGTGAGCAGCTCGTCGGTGGCTTCGATGCACTTGGTCTCGGTGGCCATCAGCGCGGCGAGCCCGCCGGTCGCGATGCAGCGTGCGGGAAACTCGACCTCGGCGCGGATTCTTCCCACCAGCGCGTCGACCATGCCGGCGTAGCCGTAGATCAGCCCGGCCTGCATCGACGCGATGGTGTTGCGCGCCACGACCTTGCCCGGGCGTGCCAGCTCGACGCGCGGCAGCTTCGCGGCGTGCTCGTAGAGCGCCTCGCTCGAGATCTGGATGCCGGGCGCGATCACACCGCCCATGTACTCGCCCTTGGGGTTGATCACGTCCCACGTGGTCGCGGTGCCGAAATCGACGACGATGACGCCCGCCTTGATCTCCTCGTAGGCCGCCACCGCGTTGACGATGCGATCCGCGCCGACCTCACGAGGATTCTCGTAGAGGATCGGCATCCCGGTCTTGATGCCGGGCCCGACGACGAGGGCGGGCCCGCCGCAGTAGATCTTGAAAAACTTCTGGATCCCGAACACCGCCGGAGGCACGACGCTCGAGATGATCCCGGCGTCGATCGAGCGCCAGGGAATGCCCTCCATGTCGAGCAGCGTCTTGAGCAGCACCGCGTACTCGTCGGACGTGCGCGCGGCCACGGTCTGGATGCGCCAGTGAGCGGCGAGAGAGCGCGCCGGATCGTCCCGAAACACACCGATCACGGTGTTCGTGTTTCCGACATCGACAGCGAGCAGCGTAGCCACGGCCTAGATGGTAGCTCGCCTGAAACAACCGTAGTAGGCTCGCCTCCACTATGCGTGCACTCTCGAAGATCTTGATGATCGGCGCCCTTTGTTGCGTCGCTGCGTGTGGCGGTGGAGACGAGGACTCGCCTCCCGGTCCGCTGAGCTCGAAGTTCGAAATGAAGTACATCATCCAGGTCGACGTCGGCCAGCAGACCGCCGCGCTCGACGCGCAGCGCGAGTGGACGCTGGCGCAGGCGCGCGAAGGCAAGGCCAAGGCCGACTTCGACGAGATGACCACCCGCCTCACCGCCGCGCGCAACGATCGTGCGAAGGCCAAGCTCGAGGTCGACACCGCGGTCTCGAACAAGAAGCTCGCCGAGAGCACGGGTGACACCAACAAGCTCAACGTCGCGCAGAAGGAGCTCCGCACGGCCGAGCTCTCGGTGAAGGCCGCCGACCTGCGCATCCGCTACTACGAGACCTACCGCAACTGGCTCAAGGTCAGCTGGCGCAACGAGCAGGAGCAGATGTACTGGCGCGAGGCGCAGTTCGAGCTCGCGAAGTCGCAGGTCGCGCAGAAGAACAACATCGCGCCCGCGGGCGTGACGTTCGCGAACTATCCGAAGCAGGAGCAGGACCGTGGCAAGCGCGCGGCGTCGTCCAAGACGAAAGCCGAGTCGGGCAAGGCCAAGGCGGCCTCGACGCGCGAGGAGTGGTTGAAGGCGCAGCAGACCGCCGATCAGGCGAGCGGCAAGCCGAGCCAGTTCCCCGATCCGATGGCGAACGCCACCACCCCGGCGTCCTGATCACCACGTGACCGCCTCGTCGCTTCGCCCCGCCGCGACTGAAGGCGAGAGTGCACGCATCCTCGTCGTCGACGACGAGCGCGTGATCCGGGAGATCCTCGCCGAGTTTCTCACGCTCGAAGGCTTCTCGGTGCACACCGTCGAGGATGGAGAGAAGGCGCTCACCGAGCTTCGCCTCCGTCCCTACGATCTGCTGATCACGGATCTCAAGATGCCGCGGCTCTCGGGCCTGCAGCTTCTCGAGAAGGTGGAGCAGGAGCGGCTCGGCGTGCTCACGGTCCTGATGACCGGCTTCGGTACCGTCGAGACGGCGATCGAGGCGATGAAGAAGGGTGCGTACGACTACCTCCTCAAGCCGTTCAAGGTCGAGGAGGTCATCCACGTCGTCGAGCGCGCGCTGTACCGCCAGCGCTTGCAGGCCGAGAACATTCGGCTCCGCGAGGCGCTGACCATTTACCGCGTCTCCGAAGCGATCGCGCTATCGCATGACATCGAGCACATCCTCGACGTCGTGCTGCGCGCGGCGCTCGACGAGGTCAAGGCCGACGTCGCCACGCTGCACCTGCGCGAAGGCGAGCGCTACGAGGAGCGCGTCAAGATCCTCGCCGCGGACATGGTGCTGCCCGGCGGCCTGCCTTCGCCGTCGTTCAACGTCCTGCTCGAGCAATTCGCGCAGGGCGTCCCGATCATCGCGCACGGCACCAAGGCCGGCCGGTTCTTCACCGAGGCCTCGATCCCCGACACGCTGACGTCGTTCGTCGCCGTGCCGCTGCAAGTTCGCGGCAACATGGTCGGCGTCCTCGACGTGTTCTCGTTCACGCCGGGCAAGAAGTTCGATGAGGGTCACCGCAAGATGCTCGCGGTGCTGGCGTCGCGCGCGGCCTCCGCGATCGACAACGCGCGTCTCTACTCCGAGCTCCGGATGTCGAACGACGAGCTGACGAAGGCCAACGTCTCGCTCGAGGAGATGTTCCAGCAGACCGTCGCAGGCTTCGCCCAGGCGCTGGAAGAGAGCGACCTCTACACCCGCGGTCACTCCGAGCGCGTCGCCACGTACACCGAAGTGCTCGCGCGCGGCCTGACGCTGCCCGAGCTCGAGATCCAGCGGATGGTGCAAGCCGGCGTGATGCACGACGTCGGCAAGATCGGCGTCCGCTACGACATGCTCAACAAGCCCGGCAAGCTGACGCCGGAGGAGATCGCGGTGTTCCGACAGCACCCCGAGAAAGGCAAGCGCATCCTCGAGCCGGTGCCGTGCCTGCACGGCCTGATCGACGGCTGCTGGTGCCACCACGAGTGGTGGGACGGTGGCGGCTATCCACGCGGCCTCTCCGGTCACAACATCCCGCTCGTCGGCCGCATCGTCTCGATCGCAGATGCATACGATGCGATGACCTCGGATCGCGCGTATCGCCGCGCGCTGCCTCACGAGGTCGCGGTCGGCGAGATCGAGCGCTGCGCCGGGACCCAGTTCGATCCCGAGCTCGCGGACGCGTTCGTGCGGCTGGTCGACGCGTATCGCAAGGACATGGTCGCGCGTGGCGAGAGCTCGCTGATCCCGCGCTGATGCTTCGCGTCGTCGCGCTGGTACTCGTCGCGTGCGAACAAGCGCCGCCGAGCACACCCGAGCCAACGCCGGCTCCCATCCCTGCGCCGGTGCCGCCGCCGATCGAACGCACGGTGCCGCTCCCCGATCGAGACGACGTCGTCATGATCCGGATCTCGCCGACGGAGCTCCTGATCGCTCGGAGTCCGCGTATGCCGCTGACGACGGCGACGACCGACGAGGACATCAAGCAGACAGTCGAGGCTCGACTGAAGGCCTCGACGTACAGAGCGGGTCTGCCGGTGATCCTCGAAGCCGAACCGTCCGTGATCTACGGGCGCATCGTCGCGATCCTCGACGGTACGAGGCGCGCCGGCTTCGGTCCGCTCTCGTTCTCCGTCGGACCCTAGCGGCCGCGGCGGCGGCGCTCGAGGAAGGTGATCAACCGATTGCGACGCTCGACGAGGAGTCGGCCGAACGCGATCACGAGCGGATCGCTCGCGGTGCCGGCTGCAAGGCGCGTGCAGAGCGCCAACGACTGCACCGGCGTCAGGGTGTCGAGCAGCGTGGCGATCTCGCGCTCCTTTCGATCGTTGCCGACGCGATGCATCTCGCCGGAGCGCAGCGGCTGCTCGATCGCCGCGATCAGCTGCGCCTCGATCGGAAGTGCGACGGGTGCAACCTTCGCAGCGGCCACACCGGGCGGCTCCCAGATCGAGATCTTGGGCGCCTGCTCGCGGAGGCGGGTCGAATCGAGCCGGGTCTCGAGATGAGCAAGTGAGTTGGCCATCGTGGGCCAGCGCTTCGCCCTCACCTGCCCGCGGTTGCGCTCGATCTTTCCTGATCGCGCGAACGTCTAACTAACTGACTAACTACGCAGGTTCACTAGTGCGCCATGGTGAGCACGAAGAGGATCATCAACAAGCTGATCCCCATCAACACCGTGCCGATGATGCCGCAGATGTAGCCGGCGTTGACGCTGCCGCGGTCCTGGTTCGAGACCAGGCCCGCATCCATCTGCTGGAGCTCGGCCTTCCCCATCCACCACGCGATCGGCCCCATCACCGCGCAGACCACCAGTGAGAGGATGCCGAGGATCAAGATCGTGGTCGAGTTGGTCGACCGCGGCGGCTCGCTCATCCCGTAGGGGTTGGGCGCACCGTAGCCGTAGGCCGGGGGCGGAGGCATGTGGACTGCTCGTGGCGCACCGGGATCGACGGGCGTCGCACCGCCGCCGAGTTGGGTCGCGCACTGCGCGCAGAACTTCGAGTCGAACGTGTTGTTGGCACCACAGGTGGGGCAGGTCGTCAAGGTGGCCTCATGGTAGGCCCGCAGGACCCCAGTGCAAGGGGAGCTAAGTGTGGGATTCTCGGTGCGATGCCTCTCGTTCGCGACACGTTTTGCTCGTTCTGCGGGACCAAGTACCCCGAGGCCCCGAGCTACCCGCGGAGCTGCCCGTCGTGCAAGACGACGGTGTGGTCCAACCCGGTCCCGGTCTGCGTCGTGCTCGCGCAGATCGTCGACGGCGGTCGTACCGGCCTGCTGGTGATCCGCCGTGCGATCCCGCCAGCGATCGGCAAGCTCGCGCTGGCCGGCGGGTTCCTCGAAGATCACGAGTCGTGGCAGGAGGGCGCAGCGCGCGAGGTCGTCGAGGAGACCGGCGTCAAGGTGGATCCCGCCACCCTCGAGCAGCTGTGGTGGGCGTCGAGCTCGCCGAAGCCGAACCGCGTGTTGATGTTCTCGGTCGCACCACCACAACCGGTGGAGGGCATGGTGCCGTTTGCCCCGGACCCCGAGGCGTCCGAGCGTGGCTTGATCTTCGGACCGGAGGGGCTCGACGAGGTGTTCGCCTTCTCCCTCCATACCGAGGCCGCCCGCAAGTACTTCGCGAGCCGGGCGATCACGGGACCTCACGGCTTCGTCCCGCGATAGCCCACAACGCCCGCAAGACCCCTATAATCACCGCGCTTGTCTGCGGTTTCCGGGAAATACCGGCTGGAGCATCGGCTCGGAGGCGGAGGGATGGCCGAGGTGTTCATCGGATCGACGATGGGTGCCGAAGGCTTCTCGCGGCGCGTCGCGATCAAGCGCGTGTTACCCGGTTACTCCGATAACGAAGCGTTCGCGCGGATGTTCGTCTCGGAGGCGCAGATCACGTCGCAGCTCGTCCACCCGAACATCGTGTCGGTGATCGACTTCGACCGCGATCCCGAGAACCGTCTGTTCCTGGTCATGGAGCTCGTCGAGGGCAAGGACCTCGATGCCCTCGGCGCGACCGGCTTGCTGCCGTTCCCGGTGCTGATCTTCATCATGGCCGAGGTGCTGCGCGGCCTCGGTCACGCGCATGACCTGCCCGTCGGCAACGAGTCGCGCGGCGTCGTCCATCGCGATATCTCGCCGCACAACGTGCTGCTGTCGTGGACGGGCATGGTGAAGGTCTCGGATTTCGGGATCGCGAAGGCGCGGTCCGCGAGCGAGGCCACCGCGTCGGAGTTCATCAAGGGCAAGCCGGCGTACATGAGCCCGGAGCAGGCGAACGGCCAGCGCCTCGACGGCCGCAGCGATCTGTTCGCCGTCGGTGTGATGCTGTGGGAGATGATGGTTGGACGGCGGCTGTTCGTCGCCGAAGACACCCGCGCCACGCTCGCAGCCGTGCTGTTCGGCCAGATTCCGCGGCCACGCTCGCTGCGCGGCGACATCCCCAAGGACCTCGAACGCGTCTGCATGAAGATGCTCGAGCGCGATCTGCCGATGCGCTACGCGACGGCGGAGGAAGCGCTGCACGACTTGCTCGAGTGTGCCGACGCGCCGAAGGCCGGCCGCGAGGTCCTGGTCGCGACACTCGCCCAGCGCTTCGCCGGGCAGGCACCGGTGCGCCAGAGCCTGATCCGCAACCAACCGCAGAGCTACAATCCTGCCCTGCTCGGCTTCGACGCAACCGCAGCCGGTCCGATGCAGACACCGCCGGAGATGCAGCGCGCGCAGACGCGTCCCGCGGCCGCCGTCAGCATGGGCGCGGTGATGAATGCGGCCACCGGGACGATGCCGGCGCCGGCGAAGCGCAAGGGCAGCACGATCGCGCTCGTCATCATCGCCGTCGCGATCACGGCCGGGGCGATCGCGCTCGGCGTCACCGTGGCCGTGCGCGGTGGCAACAACGCTCAGGTCGCAGCCTTGACGCCCGATGCCACCGCACCCGATGCCGCGGCAAAGCCCGCCGACGTCGCGGTAGCGCCCCCCGATGCCGCCGCTCCACCTGACGCCACGGCGGTGGCGATCGTCGATGCAGGCACCCCACCGCCCGTCGATGCCGGGAGAAAACGTGACCCGGGCGTCAAGGCGGCGAAGATGGGGAAGCTAAAAATCACCAGCTATCCCATCACCCGCGTCTGGATCGACGGCAGGCAGTACCAGGACACGATGTTCCAGATCGAGCTTCCAGAAGGCCCTCACACCTTGTTGCTCGTGAACCCCGACGTCGAGCCGCCGATCAAAGTGCAGCGCAAGGTCATCGTGACCGCAGGCCAGGAAACCAAGATCCACTACCCATGGTGAAACACGCCCTCGTCGTCCTCCTGTTGCTGGTCGGGTCCGCACGCGCGGACATCGGGGTCGTGGTGGCGGGTGAAGCAACGATGCAACCGATGCTGGTGCGCCAGCTCGAAGGCTGGCTCAAGCAGCACGGTCACACGCTGGTGCCGAATGCGATGCCCGCCGATGCGATCAACACGCTCACCGATTGCTTCGTGATCGAGGACGAGCCGTGCGCGCGCGCCGTGATCGAGAAGCGCGGCCGCACCAAGTCGATCATCTTCGCGCGCGTCGAGCTGCAGGCCGGCGGTGACATCGACAAGACGATCACCGTCACGGCGTACTGGTTCGAGGCCGGCCAGAAGGTCGCGTCGGCGCGCCGGTTCTGCGAGCGCTGCAACGAGGCGACGCTGAGGACCACCGCCGACGATCTGCTCGCGCAGCTGCTCCAGAGCGGCCCCAAGACGAGCGGTCGCCTCAAGCTGATGTCGAACCCCTCCGGCGCCGCGTGCGCGATCGACGGCAAGCCCGCAGGCGCCACGCCCCTCGAGCAGGACCTCCCTCCGGGCGATCACGAGCTCGTCGTGACGCGAGATCGCCATCGCGCCGAGAAGCGCAAGATCCAGATCAAGTCCGGCGAGACATCGTCGATCGAGGTGGCACTCGTCGAGCTCCACGACAACCGTTCGAGCACGCTGCCCAAGGTCACGATGGGGGCCGGCGTCGCGATGATCGTGACCGGCGGCATCTTGTTCGCGATGGACAAGGACAGGGGGCCCGACGAGCCCGAGTTCATCCGGGATACCGCACCGTGGGGTCTCGGCATCGGGCTCGGCGGCGTGCTCGCCGTCGGCGGGGGCTATCTCTGGTATCGCACGACCAAGAACCACGAGTCGCGGCCGGTCGCTGCGCTGAGCCGCACCGGTAGTTTTGTCGGCTGGGCGGGGTCGTTCTGAGAGTGAGCCCGGCCACTGCGGGTATGATGGCCTCCGTGGATCCTGTCGTCTGGAGGGATTGATGACCCGAATCGCCCTGTTCGTGGTGGTGCTCTCCGCCTGCAAGATCAGGAACGAGCAGTCGTGCGACATCCCCGGTGTCTGCCTCGACACGGATGGAGGACAAGCCTGCACCGGCGATCCCGAGTGCGGCGACGAGGTGTGCAAGCTTCCCGAAGGCCGTTGCGTGGGCTGCATCGACACCGGGGACTGCGACAACGCGAGCACCTCGCCGGTCTGCAACACGACGACGAATACCTGCGAGGGGTGCAAGGCCAGCGCGGACTGCGAATCGCAGGCGTGTAACGTCGCCACCGGCGCGTGCTTCGCCACGGCGCAGGTCGCGTACGTCGAGGCCGGCGCGGCCGGCACCTGCGATGCGCTGTCGCCGTGCGACACCCTTCAGGAGGCGTTCGATACCGGCCGACCGGTGATCAAGGTCCAGGGCATCGCACCGATCAACGGGGCGGCGAAGCTGACGGTCGACCGCGATCTCCTCCTCGTCGGGGATCCAGGAGCCACGCTGCCGGTGGTGCGGGCGGCGGGTCCGGTCATCATCGAGGTCACGGGCACCGCGTCGCTGACGATCAAGGACGTCGAGCTATCGGGCAGCGCCGGCGACGCGATCAAGATCAGCGACAGTGGCGCGTCGGTGACGCTCGACCACGTGTTCCTGCTCGACAACACCAAGAACGGCGTGGTGGCGACGTCCGGCAACCTCCTCGTGATGCGCGGCTGCGTGGTGTCCGGCAACGAGGATGGAGGGCTCGCACTCACCGACATCGACTTCGAGATCACGAACACGATGCTGGTGGCGAACGGCAAGAGTGACTCGAGCATCGGCGGGATGCGCGCGGTCGGGCCCGACCCGACGAAGGTGCTCTTCGAATTCAACACGATCGCCGACAACATCGTGATGGGTGCGATCGCGACCAAGGCCGGCGTCGATTGCGCGGGCACCGCGTTCCCGGCGCACAACAACATCGTCGCCGGCTTCGGCAACAGCCCCTCGCTCGAAGGCACGTGTACGTTCGACCACTCGCTGTTCGCCGGGCCGACGGCGGCGGCGGGCGCAGGCAACATGGCGACACTCGACGTGCGGTTCGAGGATACCGACGTCGCCCACGTCCACGAGACCGACTTCTACCGGCTGAAGAACGACAGCCCCGCGATCGATCAGGCCACGGCCTCGGAGATCAGCGTCGACATCGACGGCCAGCAACGGCCGCAAGGGCTCCAGCCCGACATGGGCGCCGACGAAGTCATGCCGTGATCTCGCGCGGTTGCGTCGTCGAACAAAGGACGCAACCGCAGCGCGGACCCTCGATAGGCGCGCCGCCAATGTCGGATACCCGTGCCCTCACCGCCGTCTCACGGACGGGTATGGGCAGCGGCCCTACGATGAGGAGATGCGGTCTCTCCTCGTCTACCTGTTCCTCACCGGCTGCGGCATCACCGACTTCGACATCAGCCAGCCCGTTCCCGAGCAACGTGTCCAGGGCTCGGGGATCCCGGCGCCGATCGCCGCGCTGTTCCCGCTGCCCCTCAACCTGGATCTCTCGGCGGAGATCCAGAAGCAGACCACCGGGCCGATCGACAGCGTCACGCTGTCGAGCTTGGTGCTCGACATCACCGAGACCGATCGCCCGGCGAGCGACGCCGATACGTGGGAGTTCGTCGACGAGATCCACGTGTTCGTGCGTAGCAGCGCCGACGGATCGGCGTTGCCGCGGGTCGAGATCGCCTCGGTGGTCTCCCCTGGAGCGGTCACCTCGATGGAGTTCGCCGTCGACGCCCGTGTCGATCTCAAGCCGTACGTCGACGAGGGCAGTGTGGTCGAGAGCGAAGCCTCGGGGAGCGTCCCGACCGACGACGTCTCCTACGACGGCGAGGGCGTGTTCACGGTCCATCCCCTGTAGTCGCGGCGCGAACGCTGAGATACTCGCGCAACCGCGGTGACGGTGTGCCGAGGGAATGGGCCATGAAGTTCTTCGTTTCGTTGTGCGTGCTACTGGCGATGGGCGTTCCCGTCGCCGCGGATAACAAGATCGTCCTCGAGTCGTATACCGGCGGAAAGACCGAAGCTGCTGCGAAGCAACTCGCGCCGCTGCTCGAGGCGCTCGCTCGCAAGGGGTTCGCCGGAGGCTACGACGTGGTCGGCCGCTCGTTCGAGTCCCGCGCGTCGAAACCCGCGATCGCCGAGGGGTTGCCGGCGGACTTCGCGAAGAAGGTCGAGGCCGGGAAGAATGCGTGGGTCGCGGGCAAGTACACGGAAGCCGCGAACGAGCTCGGTCCACTGATCGATCTGGCGCACGCGAATGCCGGTGCGTTCGCGACCAACAAGGACGCCCTCGGCTTGGTCGAGACGGCCCTGATCGTGGTCGCGCTGTCGTACGAGCGCATGGGCGATACGCTGTCGGCGGCGACCGCGTGGGCGGAGTTCGTCCGCAGCTTTCCCGACAAGGGCGTGCCGCGCGGCACCTGGGGTGCTGACGCGGCGCAGGCCTTCGAGAAGGCGAAGAAGGCGGTCGTCGCGAACGGCGTCGGCAAGCTGCTGGTCAAGTCGAGCACCGACTCGGGCGTGATCTTCATCAACGAGCGTTACGAGCAGATCGGGACGGTGACCAAGGACAACCTGCCCGCCGGTGACTACCGCGTGTTCGTCCAGCTCCCCGGCAACCGGCTGTCGCGGCAACACCGCGTCACCGTGCGCCCAAAGGAGACGGCGGTGGTGACGATCGATGCCGACCTCGATGTCGTCGTCCAGACGTCGCCGAGCTGGACGGGCCTCGCATTCACGAGCGCCGCCGATCGCGAGAAGTTCGAGATCGAGCGCGCTTCGCAGTTCGCGAACGTGGTCGAAGCGACCGCCGTGTTGGTCGTCGGCATCGATCAGGTGCGCGGCAAGTCGGCGATCGTCGGCATCCTCGTCAATCGGAACCGGGGAGAGACGGAGATCCGGCGCGCGAGCGTCCAGCTCGAGCCGGCGCCTCCGGCGGAGCGGTTGCAGGCGCTTGCGGCCTTCCTCGTCGGAGACCTGGCGACGCCGCCCGACGGTGTCGATGTCGACACGGTGAAAGCGCCGATCATCGGTGGGCCCGGACCGATCGTCGATCGCGGAGGCGGTGCGTGGGGTGGCTGGAAGTACATCACCGGGGTGGTCGGGGTGGGAGCCCTCGGCGTCGGTGGCTATCTGCTGTCGCAAGACGGTGACTGCAAGACCTCGCCGCCTGCGGGCGTGACCTGTCCCGACGTCTACAACAACGCGGTGCCTGGCTATCTCGCCGTCGGCGCCGGAGCGGTGCTCACCGGACTCAGCGTGTATCTGTTCGTGCGCGGCGGCAGCTCGTCGAAGGCGAGGACCGCGTACGTGATCCCGACCAGCGGCGGCGCCCTCGCCGGCTACGCCGCTCGCTTCTAGGCCACAGGCTCCCCTAGGAGACCGGAACAGGCTCGGCGATGAGCTCTTTGCGGATCGACTCGAGCACGGTGGAGGGTGCTCGCACGCGGAGCCGCGTCCCACCTTCATCGTGCTGCTCTTCGAGCACCGACGTGCGCTCGTGGATCTGGTGGACGATCCGGTGTGCGCTGTACGGCACGACCAGCTCGGCCTCCTCGATCGCGCCGCCGAACTCCTCGATCAGCTTCTCGCGGAGCATCGCGACATCGCCACGATCCTTCGCCGACAGCTGGACCGCGCCGGGGTACTGCAGCTTGAGCAGATTGCGACCGACCTCGTCGACTCGATCGATCTTGTTGAGGACGAGCCAGGTGGGCACGTCGTCGGCGCCGATCTCGCGAAGCACCTCGGTGGTCACCGCGATGTGATCGGACAGCGCCGCGTCGGCAGCGTCGACCACGTGGAGCAACAGATCCGCACCCGCCGCTTCCTCGAGCGTGGAGCGGAACGAGGCGACGAGATCGTGCGGGAGCTTCTTGATGAAGCCGACCGTGTCGCTGACCAGGATGTCGGGCTCGCTCGGGGGCTGGAGCCGGCGCACCGTGGTGTCGAGCGTCGCGAACAGCTTGTCGGCGATGTAGACCTCGGTCGAGGTCAGCATGCGCATCAGCGACGACTTGCCGGCGTTGGTGTAGCCGACGAGCGCCACGGTGGGCAGCTCGCTGCGGCGCTCGCGGCGGGTCTTCGAGCCGCCCTCGATCTGGGCGAGCTCGGAGCGGAGCTCGGCGATCCGATCGCGGATCCGGCGGCGATCGAGCTCGAGCGAGCTCTCGCCTGCGCCCTTGCCGCCGATGCCGCCGCGCACGCGATCGCCACCGCCGGAGTTCGCGCGCAACCGCGGTGACAGGTACTTGAGCCGCGCGACCTCGACCTGCAGGCGCGCCTCGCGGGTCTTCGCGTGGCGATGGAAGATCTCGAGGATCACGCTCGTGCGATCGAGGACGTCGACGCCCGTCGCCCGCTCGAGGTTCATGTGTTGGGTCGGGGACAGATCGTGATCGACGAGCACGACCTTCGCCCTCGCCGTGGGCTTCTCGCCGGAGGCTGCGTCCTCGGCTTCGGGCTCGTCGAGATCGGCCGTCAGCTCGGCATCATCTGCGGCGTCGTTGCGCGAGCCCGGCTTGACGTAGTTGGGGACGGTGCCGTCGCCGCCGGTCCAGCTCGCGAGCTCGAGCAGCTTGCCTTCGCCGAGCACCACACCCGGTGCGAGCTTCGCGCGCCGCTGCGTGATCCGCGCGATCGGATCGAGGCCGAGCGTGCGTGCGAGCCGCTCGAGCTCCTCTAACGAGGACTCGAGCTCACCATCCGAGGTGCCGGGCAACTGCACGGCGACGACGACGGCAGGTGGCCGTTCATCGGTCTGCGGGAAGCCCTTCAACATGGAGGCGCACCTTGGACGATCCGCTAGTCCGGCGCAAGCGTGCAGTGACCGGCGAACGCGGTAACCAGCTCCGCAAACTGACGATGTGCCTCGGCGTGCAGCATGTGCCCGGCGCCGCGGATCACCTCGAGCGTCGCGTTCGGCAGCGACCTGCGCAGCGCCTCGAGCGTCGGGCGAAAGTACGCGGCGGAGCGGTCCCCGCCGAGCAGCAGCACCGGCGTCGCGATCGAGGACAGCTCGGGATATCTCGGGCGGTACGCGATCAGCGCCTGGGAGTCGGCGCGGATCTCTGCCCAGCGCGCGATCGAGCGCTCGCGAAACGCCTCGGGGATGCGGTCGAACGCGACCTCGCCGAGCACGGTGCGGAGGAAGAACTCGCCTGCAGCCGGACCGCCCTGCTCTGCCAGGCGGCGATCGAACTCGCCGAGGAATGCGAGCGGCGCCGCGGGCGTTGCATCGTCGGCCGACATCGGCGGCTCGATCAACACCGCACCACGGATCGCAGGGAGCTGCCTTCGCAGCACCTCGAGTGACACCACCGCACCGAAGCTCGAGCCGACGATCAGCGCGGGCACGTCGCCGATCAGCTCGATCGCATCGTCCGCATGGTCCTCGACCGATCCGGTGCTCCGCCGCGTGTACGAGATCAACGTGAAGTGCTCGCGCAGCAAGCTGCGAGGCGCGAGCTGGATCGACCACGTCGCGGCATCGGTGGCGCTGCCGTGGACGAACACGATGCGGGGGCCGACTCCGGCGGTTACGACGTGCAGCGCGGCCGCCATGACAGTAGTCTCACCGTAGAGGGCCGAGAACAGGTGGACAAGCCTCGCAACAAGCCTTCGCCGACCTCGTCGGAGGAAGCCTTCGCGGCCACGATGGCGCCGATCGCCCCGTCGCAGCGGCCGACGCCTGCGGTGTTGGGCACGCCACGCCCGCGACCGATGTCCGAGCTCGAGAATCAGCTGACGATCGATGCACCGCTCGCGCACCTCGAGGCGACCGAGGAGCCGAAGCTCCCCACCGTCGACGACGCGAACTACATCAACCAGACCGAGATCGCGCGCGGCGGCATGGGCAAGATCGTCGCGGCGCAGGATCGCCGGCTCGGTCGGCCGGTCGCGCTCAAGGTGCTGCTCGAGCCCGCCGGTGATGCCCTCGGCCGGTTCGAGCGCGAGGCGCTGATCACCGCGCGGTTACAGCACCCGGGGATCATCCCGGTCTACGAGGCCGGGCGATGGCCGTCGGGCGAGCCGTTCTTCTCGATGAAGCACGTCGCCGGTCGCCCGCTCGATCGCGTGATCGGCGAGCTCCGTACACTCGAGGATCGGCTCGCGCTGCTGCCGCGCATCGCCGCCGCCGCCGACGCGATCGCGTACGCTCATAGCCAGCGGATCGTCCACCGAGATCTCAAGCCCGGCAATGTCCTGATCGGCGAGTTCGGCGAGACCGTGGTGATCGATTGGGGCCTCGCGAAGGATCTCGACGCCGGCGAGGACTCGGTCCAGCGCGTGCCGGAGCGCAAGACGGTGCGCGCGATGGAGGCGCTCGATCCCGACGCCAGCGAGCCGACAGGCGAGCAAGTGCCCTCGGGGCGAGCTCCGAACGTGACGCCGAAGATGTCGATCGATCGCTCGACGCTGACCGTCGCCGGCGCGGTGATGGGCACGCCCGCATACATGGCCCCGGAGCAAGCGCGTGGCGAGCCGGTCGACGAGCGTGCGGACGTGTTCGCGCTCGGCGCGATGCTCTATCACCTGCTCGCCGGCGTCCCGCCGTACAACGCCCGCACCGCGACCGAGGTGATCGCCGCGGCGGCGCTCGGCAAGGTCGTCCCCCTGCACGATCGCGAGGAGGGTGCGCCGCTCGATCTGGTCGCGATCGTCGAGCGCGCGATGGATCCGGTGCCGGCGAAGCGTTACCCGACGGCGAAGGAGCTCGCCGAGGAGCTCCGCCGGTTCCAGACCGGGCAGCTGGTCTCCGCGCACCGCTACACCACGGCGCAGAAGCTCGCGCGCTGGATCAAGAAGCATCGCGCGGCCGTCACGATCGGCGCGCTGTCGATCGTGATCATCGGGGTCGCAGGGACGCTCGCGATCCGGCAGATCGTCTACGAGCGCGACTCCGCGGAGTACGAGCGCACGCTCGCCGATACGCGGCGACAGGCCGCCGAGACGCTGATCGACAAGATGTTGTCGGACGTCAAGGTCCGGCTCGCGCAGATCGGGCGCCTCGATCTGCTCGCGAACCTCGGCGCGCAGATCCGCGAGTACTACGTGACACTCGCGACGATCCCCGGCGGGATGCCGAGTGGTGACGTGTCCCGGATGGCCGTGGCCGTCGAGCTGATCGGCCGCGCCGAGCGCGACTCCGGCAAGACCGAGCGGGCGCTCAAGACATGGACCGACGTGCGCGCGCAGGTCGCCGCCCTGATCGACGGCGACACCGGCCCCGACTCGCTCGGTGCACGGGCGATGCTCGCGCGGCTCGACTATCAGATCGGCACGATCCTGCAGGGGCGCGGCAAGCTCGGCGCCGCTCTCGATGCGTACCAGACGGCGCGCTCCGGCTTCACCAAGGTGCTCGCGGAAGCACCGCACCTCGACCCCACACATCTCCGACAGGCGCTGCTCCACGCCGGAGAGAACCAGGATCGCCTCGGCGATCTGTCGCGCAACGACGGCAAGCTCGACGCCGCGTTCGACGAGTACACGCAGGGCAAGGCGCTGCGGCAGCGCGCGATGGTCCTCGCGGCGGACAATCCGAGTGAGGAAGTGCTCGCGGTGTCGACGAGTCACCTGAAGCTCGGCTCGATCGCGCAGGCGCGCGGCGATACCAAGACCGCGTTCACCGAGTACCAGACGGCGCTGCGGCTGCGCGAGACGCTGCTCGAGAGCCAGCCCGACAACGTCGAGATCCAGGAGCGTGTGATCGACGTGCAGAACACCGTCGCCGATCTCCAGCGTCAGACCGGTGATGATCAGAGCGCGGTCAAGACGTACCAGCTGGCGATGCCGATCCTCGAGGGCATGCTGCGCCGCGATCCGTCGAACACCGCGTGGAAGCGGATGTACGGGAACATGATGGCCGACCTCGGCTTCACCGAGCTCGACGACGGTGCGTTCCAGGCCGGGCTCGCCGAGCTCGAGGCCGCGATCAGCATCCAGCACGAGCTGGTCGAGCGCGATCCGGAGAACGCGTCGTGGCAGGTCGATCTGTCGCGCTCGTACACGCGCGCCGGCGACGGCTACATCTACCTCGGCGATCTGGATCGCGGGATCGCGAGCTACCGCACCGCCCTCGAGCTGCGCAACCGGCTCGCCGACGCCACGCCGAAGAACGTACCGTACCGGCGCTCGCTCGCGTGGTCGCACGCCAAGCTCGGCAACGCGTATACGCTCAAGAACGAGCTGGGGAAGTCGACCACGGCGCACGACCAGGCACTCGCGCTGCGCGTGGCGCTCGTCAACGAAGCGCCGAAGCACACCGGCTTCCGGAACGAGCTCGCGTCGACGGAGATCGCGCTCGGCAAGCTGACGGCGCTCAAGAATCCCAAGGCAGGTGCCGAGCTGGTGCGCTCCGGGGTGGCCCGTGCACGCGTGCTGGTCGCCGCCGATCCGATCAACCACGAGTGGAGGGAGACGGTCACGCAGGGCCTGCTCGCCACCGCCGAGGTCGCGAAGCTGTCCGCCGATCCGGTCGCGCGCAAGGCCGCACTCACCGAGGCACTCGCGATCGCCACCCAGACCGCCGCCGCCGCGCCACACAACGCGCAGTGGCCGGTGTTCCTCGCCGAGATCCACGGTGGGCTCGCCGAGGTCGAGCCACGCAACGCCGCCGCCGAGTGGAAGGCCGTCCGCGATCTGCTCGAACCGCTCGCGAAGGCCGGCCGGCTCTTCGCGATGCGTAAGCCCCTGCTGGAACGCGCTCGTCTCGGCCGCTGACTGCCCGTCATCCGCGTTATCATCACCGGATGTCCGAAGTGATGGAGAAGGAGTTCATGGGGAAGGGCCGGAGCAAGGTCTGGACCTACCTGATCTTCATGGTCCTGCTGGTGCTCATCGCCGTGGTCGTCAACGTCGTGTGGAACGACCCCAAGACCGCCCGCGACGGCATGTCCACGTTCTTCGGGCTGCCGAGCTACACGCTCGCGCTGGTGCTGTTCCTCGTCGGTGCGATCATCTTCTGGCTCGGCCTCAAGATGGAGACCGACTGGCCGGAGGGCATCGGCGCCTTCATGATCACGCTCGCCGTCACCTGGGGTGAGTTCATCATCGGGTGGTCGAGGTTCGACCTCGGTGGGATCGTCGTACTGCCGTACCTGATCCCGGTGCTGACGTTCGCGCTGCTGCTGATCTACGCGATGAAGCGCAGCGTCTGACGATGCCGCGGCTCGACGCACGCGGATGTCTCGGGCTGCTTCTGGTGATCACGGGGATCCGCTCGCTCGGGTCGCCGCTGCTCGGCTTGTTTCAGATGTTGCGGTTCGACTCCGATCCGGACTCGACCACGATCGTGCTCACCGCGTTGCCGCTCGCGACCTCGGTCCTGCAGATCGGCGCCGGGTGCGCCTTCGCGTTCCACAAGCCGACGGCGGGATGGATCGCGCTGACCGGTTACCTGATGTCGGTCGTCGGCTTCGTGGTGGTCTTCGTGTTCGAGCTTCGACCGCGTGAGGTCGGTGGACTCTCGCTACTCGCGATGGCTGGCGAGTCACTCGGACACCCGATCGTCTTCGTGGTCGCGCTCGCGATGGCGAGAACGGCTGGCAGCAACGCACGACGCGAGGTCGGCGTCATGCTGATCATCTACGCGCTCAGCGGGCTGCTTGGGATCGCGGTGCAACTGGTCGAGCAGGTCCGCATCATCATCGAGGTGGCACCCGACGGCGCCCATATCCTCTCGCAGCTCGCATGGATCGCGGCCTACCTCGCGGTCGCGTTGTTGCAACTCCGTGCAGGCCTGCGGCTGTATCGCGGGTCCGAGGGCCGGTCGCTGGGCGTCTACGTGGTCGCCGCGATCGCGAACGAGGTGTTGTGGATGGCGGTGTACGCGATCATCGCGGTGGTCGACGGCCAGGACGACCCTCGCTTGTTGACCGCGATGCATGCGATCGGCGCGTTCATCGCGATCGCGTTCCCGCTGTTCCTATGGGGGTTCGTGCGCAGTCAGCCGGCGGGCGCCGGCGGCGATCCACATCTCCCGATGCTGCCCACGTGGAACGCGCTGCTGTACCTGCCGTTCCTCGCCCTGCGTCCGCTCGCGCTCGAGGAGCTGGTGGTGTCCCGATGGCAGGCACTGAGCGGGACGCTGACGATGGCCCTCGGCGCGGCCGTGGTCGCCTTGGGCGTGAGTACTGTGCTCGCCACCGTAATGGCGCTGCGCGAGCGCAGGTCGACGAAGCTGTTCGCGATCGTCGCGACAGTCATCGCCCTGGTCTTGATCTCGGGGATCGTCGTGGCGATGTACACCGAGACGGCCGAGCCGATCCGCACGGGTCCGTTCCTGCAGATCGCCGCGATCATGGCGGTCCTCGCGTGGGTGCATCGCGCGCCGATCGCGCGCAGCGTCTAGTCGAGGAACTGTTCGAGCTGATCGGCGTTCGACGTCGGCGGCGAGCACGCCGTCGCGCTGCACACGTAGGCGCGTGCGGTGCCATCGGGCGCCGCGGTCTTGCCCTCGAGAAACGACGGTGCCGCCCACGGCCCGGCGATCGCGAGGGTCGGCGCGTACGCTCCGCGCGCGGTGGCGAGCAGCAGGTCGCGACTCTTGCCGTCGGTGATGACCACGATCCGCGGCTTGAGATAGAAGTCGAGCGCGGCGAGCAATGCGGACGTGGCCCAGGCGTTCGGCCCCGTCACACCGGCGAGCCGCTGGACCAGATACTTCTCGGCGAGCTCGAGCGCGGCCCCGTCGCCACCGATCAAGCCGATCCGCAGCAGCGCCTGCACGGCGAGTGCGGCGCCGGCCGGGATCGCCCCATCGTGGTTGGACTCCGGGCGGTGGACGAGCAGCTTATCGTCGGCGGGTGCGAGGAAGAACAGCACCACGCCGTCGCGTTCGCTGACGAAGCGCTCGCGGATCGTCCCGACCAGCTTCACCGCGAGGTCCCACCACGTGCGATCGCCGGTCGCCTCGGCGAGCTCGAGGAACGCGAGCGCGACGAACGCGTAGTCATCGAGCGTGCCGTCGAGCGCCTTGGTCGTGCCCTCGTGGAACACGCGCGCGATCCGTGCGCCGTCGATCATCCTGTCCTTGACGAACCCAGCGACGCGAAGTGCGAGGGCGAGCGCCGGCTCGTGCAGCGTCGCGCGCCACGCGGCGACCAGGCCGCTGATCGCGAGGCCGTTCCAGCCCGCGAGCACCTTGTCGTCGGTGCCCGGGCGTGGACGCTTCGCACGTTCCGCGAGCAGCTTCGAACGCAGGTCGGCGAGGTGCTCCTCCTCGAGCGGCGAGGTCCGCGGCGTCACGCGAGACAGCACGCTCGTCGCGTGCTCGAAGTTGCCTAGCTCGGTGACGCCGTAGGTGTGAGCGAACACGATCGCGTCGACCGGCCCCAGCGCCGCCTTGAGCTGCGCCGGCGTCCACACGTAGAACTTGCCCTCCTCGCCTTCGCTGTCGGCGTCGATGGAGGCCCACAGCCCACCGTGCTTGTCCGATAGCTCGCGCTCGAGGAAGCCGACGGTCTCGCGGATCACCTCGTGCGCGCGGTGCGAGAACTCGCCGGCCATCGCCGCGGAGGCGGCGTAGATCGAGAGCAGCTGCGCCTGGTCGTAGAGCATCTTCTCGAAGTGCGGCACCAACCACTTCGCGTCGACGGAGTACCTCGCGAAGCCACCACCGAGGTGATCGTAGATGCCGCCCTCGGACATGCCCCACGCCCACGCATCGAACATCTCGCGCGCCGGCTCGCCGAACGCGAACCGCCCCGCGCGCGCCAGCAGGTCATGCGACGAGCTCGACGGGAACTTCGGCGCACCGGCGATCCCGCCACGCTCCTTGTCGCACTTCTCCGCGAGCTGCCGCCCCGCCATCACGAGCAACGAACTGGTCAGCTTGTCGCGCTCCTCGCCGATCGCCTTGGGACGATAGTGCTCGTCGACGCGCTGCAGTCCCTCGAGCAGCTGGACGGCGTTGTCCTCCGCGTCCGCGCGCCGGGTCTGGAACGCATCGGCCATCGCCCCGAGCAGATCCTTGAAGCTCGGCCGGTTGAACCGCGCCACCTTCGGGAAGTAGGTGCCGAGAAAATACGGACGACCATCCGGCAAGCAGAACGCCGACAGCGGCCAGCCCCCGCCCTCGCCCTGCACCATGATCGCGTTCATGTAGATCGCGTCGACGTCGGGGCGCTCCTCGCGGTCGATCTTGATGTTGACGAAGCTCTCGTTCATCAACTTCGCGGTCGCTTCATCCTCGAAGCTCTCGTGCGCCATCACGTGGCACCAGTGGCACGCGGCGTAGCCGATCGAGACGAACACCGGGACGTCGCGGCGCTTGGCCTCGGCAAACGCATCCTCTCCCCACGGCCACCACGCGACCGGGTTGTCGGCGTGCTGCCGCAAGTAGGGAGAGCTCTCTGAGGCGAGGCGGTTCGACATCGACGCGCAGGCTTACGCCGGCTCGACGCGGGCCGCAACCAGGCAGGCACGCTAGACTTGGCGTCCGTGCAGTCGTTGCTCCGCGCCGAGATCGAGGACCGGTTCCCGGGTGCACGGGTCGCCGAGCACGGGACGCGGATGCACGCCGAGGTCACGTGGGACGGTTCGATGTACCGCGCGCGGCTCGAGATGGAGCCGATCGCCCGCGTCGTCGTCAGCATTCCCTCGACCGATGGCTTCGAGCTGCTGCTGCGGTGGAACGATCGCCACACCAACGACGGCCCGCGCGCTCCGAGCTTCGACGACAGCGTCCTCGTCGAGACCAACGATCTCGCGCTCGCCGGCGTGTGGCTCGATTCCCACTGCCGCGACGCCCTGCTCACCTCGCGCTACGTGTCGTCGAAGAATGCCGAGCGCGATACCGCGCTGCTGATCCGCGACGGCGCGTGGTTGCACGAGGTCAGCAACGACGAGGTCAGCGCGCGCCGCAAGGATCCCGAACCGTCGGTCGAGCGCATGGTCGACATGCTGCTGGTCTCCCTGCTCCTCGCCAGCCGGCCGCTGCGATGGGCGAAGGCGTTCGCGACCCACGGACGTGCACTCGGCGGTGAACCCTCGACGCGGATCGACGTCGGTGGCAAGCCGGTGCTGCGCGTGCGCCGCGGCGCGATCGACGTGGTGGTGCGCGTGGTGCGGCGGCTCGGTCCCGGCGATCCGGGCCGCTTGCGCACGATCGTGTCGGCGCATCGCCAGGGCTCGAGCGGCGAGACGCTGTCGCTGATCACCGACGGCTTGCCGCGCGCCGCGTGGCCGCCGCCGAGCGATCAGAGCCCCGGGACGCTACCGATCGATGCCCGGGCGCGCACCCTGCTGGACGCGGCGAAGCCGAGCACGACGATGGTCCGCCGTCACGATGTCGAGATCGCGTTCGACGGTGGTCACGTCGAGCGCGACCGGCTCGGTGCCGCGATCGAGCTCGCCGCGCACTGGGCCGGCGAGGCGCTGACCGTGGGCCCGTACCGCTAGAAGGTGCGGTACCGCGCCGCGATGTCGGCCAGCGAACGCGGTGGAGTGGTGGAGCTTCACAGCCTGCCGTGCCGCTTCAGCGAGTCGAGGAACGCCGGCCATTGCGCGGCGCCGACCACCCAGCTCGGCGCCCGCCACGTCTTCGCCGGCTGCCCCGGCCACGCGAGCTGCGTGTCCCACGCACCGAGCCGCAGCGGCTTGCGATCGGGCACCGTCAGGATCAACACCGGCATCGAGAACGTGCCGGCGCGCGAGCTCACCGAGTGCGTCTGCTTCTCGATCGCGATCGAGCTCCACGGCACGCGCTGCGCGGTCCCTCGGCGATCGCGGATCACCAGCGCCTCGGCTTCCTCGCAGAGCTCCAGCGCGGGCAGCCGCACGCGCCGCGCGCGCAGGATCATCCAGCCGAGGCCGACGATCGCGAGCCCGCCGCTGGCGATCGCCATCCCGAGCGAACCCTCTGGCCTCGCGAGCAGGCGCTCGCCCCACGCGGTGTTGCCGACCACGAGGCCCATGATGCCGAGCAGCGTGACCGTCGCGAGCCAGGGTCCCAGCTGGCGCAGTACGCCCGAGATGCTCTGCGAGCTGCGCACCAGCGGCACGACCAGCGGCCCCGGTGCGCCGCGCTTGACGCCCAGCACCTCGACCAGCCCGTCGAATGCGTCCTGCGGGAGCTGGCAGTCGACCGACCGCGATGGCGCCCCGAGCTGGTAGCCCTCGCCGGCGTGCTTCTCGCCGCCGATCCGGAGCGTCCCGCCGGTCCCGTGCACGGTCACCACCAGCCCGCTCGCCGCGTCGATCCCGGCGAGCACCCAGGCCCCGACCTCCACGCGCTGGACCTCGATCGCGCGCCTCCACGACGGGGTCACCGTGGTGCCCGCGACCTCGAGCGTCACCGTCTGCGGGATCATCGCAACGATGGTCGCGATGAAATACGCAAGCCCTCCGGCACCCGCGATGTAGGGGGCGATCTCGCCGCTCCCGTCGATCGCGACGGCCCCTGCAATCACCCCGCACAGCAGCATGAATCCGAGACCTGCCAGCATCGCCGCGGGGCGATAACTTCGTCGGGCGGTGAACCTCGGCACGGTGCCCGACATGTTATAGAAAATCCCTTCTATGTCGGACGTGGCATCCAACATCACGCCCATCTCCATCGAACAGGAGATGAAGAGCTCGTTCATGGATTACGCCATGAGCGTGATCGTCGCGCGCGCCCTCCCGGACGCGCGAGATGGGCTCAAGCCGGTTCACCGGCGCATCCTGTTCGCGCAACGCGGCCTGTCGAACACGTACAACCGGTCGTACCTGAAGTGCGCCCGCATCGTCGGCGACGTCATCGGCAAGTACCACCCGCACGGGGATAGCGCGGTCTACGACGCCCTGGTCCGGATGGCCCAGGACTTCTCGATGCGCTATCAGCTCGTCGACGGTCAGGGCAACTTCGGAAGCGTCGACGGCGATCCGCCGGCGGCCATGCGTTACACCGAGTGCCGGATGACCAAGCTCGCGGGCGAATTGCTCGCGGACATCGACAAGGAGACGGTCGACTGGCAGCCGAACTACGACGACAAGGAAGTCGAACCGACGGTCATGCCGACCAGGGTTCCGAACCTGCTCGTCAACGGTGCCACCGGCATCGCCGTCGGCATGGCGACGAACATCCCACCGCACAACCTCGGCGAGATCATCGCCGGCGTGCTCGCGGTGATCCAGAACCCGCTGATCACCGACGAAGAGCTCAACCTGATCGTCACCGGCCCGGACTTCCCGACCGGCGGTGTGATCCTCGGGCGGCTCGGCATCCGCTCCGCGTACAAGACCGGCCGCGGCACGATCCCGCTGCGCGGCGTCGCGCACTTCGAGGACGTCCGCAAGGATCGCCCAGCGATCATCGTCAGCGAGCTGCCGTACATGGTGAACAAGCAACGGTGGGTCGAAGCCGTTGCCGAGATGGTCAAGGAGAAGAAGCTCGAGGGCATCGCGGACATCCGCGACGAATCGATCGGCACCGAGCGTGCGCGGGCGAGCGGCACCGAGCCGATGCGCGTCGTGTTCGAGCTCAAGAAAGATGCCGTCGGCGAGGTCGTGCTGAACAACCTGTTCAAGCACAGCCAGCTGCAGGTCTCGATCAGCGTCAACATGCTCGCGATCGTCGAGGGCCGCCCGGTCCTGCTGTCGCTCAAGCGCGCGCTGCAGGTGTTCGTCGAGCACCGCCGCGAGGTGGTCACTCGCCGCACGCTGTTCGATCTGCGCGAAGCGCGGTCGCGGCGCGAGATCGTCGAGGGCCTCGGCCTCGCCGTGATGAACATCGATCGCGTGATCGCGATCATCCGCGCCTCCAAGGACACCGACGAAGCGCGCGTCGGCTTGATGGCCGAGAAGCTCGGCGGGATGGATGGCTTCCTCGAGCGCGCCGGTCGTCCGGCCGACGAGGTAGCCGCCGCGAAGGCCAAGGGCTTCGTGCTCCTCACCGAGCGCCAGGCGCAGGCGATCATCGACATGCGGCTCGGTCGCCTGACCGGCCTCGAGCGCGAGAAGCTCGAAGCCGAGTACAAGGAGCTCTGGGGCCTCACCGACTACCTCGAGAGCTTGCTCGCCGACGACAAGAAGTTGATGGGCGCGATCATCGACGAGCTCAACGCCATCCACGAGGAGTTCTCCGACCCGCGCCGCACGCGGATCGAGGACCGCGACGGCGAGATCATGACCGAGGACTTGATCGACGAGGAAGACGTCGTCGTCACGCGCACGCGCCTCGGCTACATCAAGCGCACGCGCATGAAGGAGTACGAAGCGCAGGGCCGCGGCGGTCGCGGCATCCAGGGCGCTGCGTCGGCGGAAGGCGACTTCATCGTCGACATGTTCGCGGCGTCCACCCACGACCACCTGCTGATGTTCACCGACAAGGGTCGGGCGTATCACGTCAAGGTGCACGAGCTGCCCGAGGGTGCACGCACCGCGAAGGGACGCCCGATCATCAACATCCTGCCGCTGCAGGATGGCGAGACGGTCGTCGCGATGCTCCCGTTCCAGGACGATGTGTTCCGGCGCGAGGGCACCAGCGTGTTCTTCGCCACCCAGTCGGGCACGGTGAAGAAGACCGAGCTCGCGCAGTTCGAGAACGTCCGGTCGAACGGCATCCGCGCGATCAACATCGACGAAGGCGATCGCTTGATCGCCGCCGCGATGGTGACCAAGGCGGATGACGTGCTGCTGACGTCCGCGAGGGGGTTCGCCGTCCGGTTCACCGAGGATCGCGTGCGGCCGATGGGTCGCACCGCCGGCGGTGTTCGCGGCATGAACCTGCGCACCGGCGATCGCCTGGTCGGCATGGTGACGTTCGCGCGCGACTCGGCGTCGACGCTGATCACGGTGTGCTTGCGCGGCTATGGCAAGCGCACCGCGGTGACGGACTACCCGACCAAGAACCGCGGCGGCAAGGGCGTGATCGCGATCAAGACCACCGCCCGCAACGGCGAGGTCGCCGCCACGCGCATCGTCACGGACACGGACCACCTGATCTTGATCTCCGACAAGGGCAAGCTGATCCGGATCCGCGTCAGCGATGTCTCGGTGCAAGGGCGCGCCACGCAGGGCGTCCGCGTCATGCGGCTCGACGATGGCGAGAGCGTCGCCGCGATCGAGCGCGTCGCCGAAGGCGATAGCGACGGAGATATCGAGGCCACGCCGATCGAAGCGATCGAGGGCGAGGACACGATCCCGAACGAGTCGCTGGAAGACGGCGACGAGGCCGAGGACGAAGACGACGACGCCGAAGACGCCGCCGAAGACTGATCTCCGTCGGCTGCTGACTCTGCGTCAACTAGCGATTCCTGCGCTAGTTGCGCATCGCGCTGCACCCTGTTGACGCCGAGTCAACAATGGACCGAGCGCGATAAGTTGCATAAGGTGCCTCTGTCCGGTCCAACCCGGTTGGACCTCTACATCTGCGGGTCCAACCTGGTTGGACCTCCATCTGGTTCGGAGGGCTCTGATGCGTGGATACGTGCTCGCGCTGTGTGTGATGGGTTGTTCGGCGGAGGACAAGGCCCCGGGTGACGAGGCCCTACCGGATCCAAAGGGCTGGACGATCACGGTCGACATGTCCGGCACCGATCGGTTCGTCCAGCCCGAGACCTCGACGACGTGGATCGTGAAGGGCGAAGCGACGGCCACCGAGGGTCTCGCGAGCGTCGAGGTCGGCGGCCTGACCTCCACGCTCGACGAGGGCGCGTTCAGCGCCACGGTCCCCGTTGCACTCGGCCTGACGCACGTCACCGTGCTCGCCACCGACGACGCCGGCCACACTCGCAAGGGTGATCGCACGCTGCTCGCGGCGAGGTTCCTCCCCGAGGGTGCGCACAACCCCGCCGCCGCTTCGCTCGTCCTCGACGACGCGATCCTGGCGTCGATGGGAGAAGGCCTCGCCGGGGAAGCAGGCGACATCGACATCGCCGCGGAGATCCTGCAGCGCGACGTGCTATCGCAAGACGATCGCTGCGTGACCTGGCCCGTGCAGGCCTCGCAGGGTGACGTGGCCGTCGAGCTCGTCGAGGATCGAGGCGACCTCTGGCTGCGCATCCGGATCCCGAACCTCTACGTCTACTTCGAGGGTAGCTGTCAGGGCCTGGTCTCGACGATCCCGATCGGCGGCGAGCTGGGCGGCACGATCGACGTGTGGACGCAGCTGAGCGCAACTTCGAGTGGCGAATGCCTGAGCTCGTTCGCGCACACCACGCCCGAGGTGATCGTCAACGGCTGGGGCTTCGATGTCTGGGGCCTCGGCGGCCCGCTGCAGAACTGGATCATCCAGGCGTTCTCCGGCAACAAGGCGGAGGAAGCGAAGCAGCAGATCGCGACGGAGGTCGGCACCCGCGCCGATGGCTTGCTGACCGAGAAGCTCGCCGACCTCACCGTGTTCGATCGCACGAGCGAGCTCGATCTCCTCGATCAGTCCGTCGCCCTTCACCTCTGCCTCGGCAGCCTCGAGAAGGTCGACCACCAGTTGATCGCGCGGATCGCCGCGTCCGCGACGGCGGGTGGCGACAAGCTCGCGCCCGGCGTACCGCAGATCGACGGCGCCCTCGTCAAGCCGGCGACGAACGAGCTGCTGCTCGACGCCAACCTCGTCGGGCAGCTGCTGTTCGCGTCGTGGAGAGCGGGCGGCCTGACGCGGCCCGGTCCCGATGCCGATATCTCGGTGCTCGGGATCCTCGTGCCCGAGCTCGACATCTTCTCGACCCAGATCGCGCAGGTGATGATCGACGGCGAGCTGCCTCCACTCGTCACCGCCACGCCCGACGGCCCCGGGATGCTGCGCGTCCAGCTCGGCGACCTGCGAGTCAACCTGTCGCTCGACGGCACCGACGTGTTCCGGTTCGGCGCTATCCTGACGCTCGATCTCGACCTCGCTCCCGCCTTTGGCAAGCTGGTCCCCACGGTCGTCGGCACCGACGCGACGGTGTGGCTGCTCGACGAGCGCTACGACGGACCCGACGCCGGCCTCGAGGCGGCGATCGAGTTCAAGCTCGGCGATGTCGCGGGCGAGCTGATCGGCAGCAACGCCGCGATCGCCCTACCCGACCTCCCCGGGCTCGGTGCACCGATCAGCGTCGCGGTCGATCCGGGTGGCCGGTTCCTGCGCGTCGGCCTCGAGTAGCCTTACCCTCGCGTCGATGCCCCTCGACGAACCCGCACTCGTCGCCTTGCTCGAAGCCGCCGAACCCGAGCAGGTCGCGCTCGGACGCAACCTCGCCGGCGAGCAAGCGCAGGCGTTCGATACGCTCAGCGCCTTCCTCAAGTCGCGCCGCGGTGATCTCGATGCGCTCGATGTCGCCGCAGGCGTGGTGCGCGGCATCGCCTCGGTCGCGCCGCTGGAGCCGCATCGCAACATCTATCGCGACCTGCTCGGTGCCGATATGGATCCGGAAACGATCCGGCCGCAACCGATCAAGACGCTCGTGCTGTCGCTCGCGATGCCGGACCAGGACGCGTGGGTCCGCCTCCACGGTCGGCGGCTGCTTCGCCGGTTGTGGGAGCTGCGCACGAAGCGCCGCTTTGCACCCGACATCACGCTTGCACTCGAGCAAGCCGACGTCGCGTGGGAGCTCCCCGAGCTCGATTCCCTCGACGAGGCCTGGGCCATCGCCCTCGCGATGTGCATGACCGACGACGCCGACGTGGTGCCGGCCGGAGGTCTGATCAACGTGTGGGAGCTGATGCAGGGAGGCAGCGCGATCGCCGGCGATGCCGCGCTCGCAGGGTTCATGCGATCGCATCCGCGCGTGTTCGAGACCGCCGTGCTCGAGCGGATGGACGAGCTCGCCGCGACCGTCGGTCGCTTTCGCAACAGCGTGCTCGATAACCTGTTCGAGCGCGGCATGGGCTTCGGCGGGTCGCACTGGGCGGGCACCCACGCGGTCTGGGATGCCGAGCTCGGCATGCGGGTGTTCGCGCAGGCACAGCTGCGCTGCCTGTTCGGCCCGACGACGACACACAACAGCTTCACCACCGCGATGTCTTGGTTGCGGCGCGACCCCGACGGGTACGCCGGCCTCCCGCGCGAGATGCTCGATGCCTTCCACGCGCTGATCGATCGCGCGCCGCTGCCCGACATCTTGCCACCCGAGCTCGATCAGCAATCACCCGAACAGATCGAGCACGCGCTCGCCGACTACTGTGGCATCACCAGCGAGCAGCTCTACGCCCGGCTGTTGCCGAGTGACTGCCAGGCTGGATTCATCCAACCCGGCACCCACCTCGGTCAGGTGATCCACGACGACGCGGCGACGCTGCGCAGCCTCGGCATCTCTCGCCACGAGCTCGCGACGCGGATCGCCGAGCACATCGCGCCACCCGATCAGCAGTGGCACCAACAGGGGGTCTTCCAGTCGTGGACGGTCGCGTTCATGGGGCATCAACGCGACCCGTTTCACACCTACGACGTCTACGACCTCAACGGACAGCTCGGCTCGATGGACTTCCGGATCGCACGAGAGGGTCGCGAGATCGCAGGCGGCAATCTCCAGCTCTCGCTGATCCGCCGCGCGTGCTTGTTCGGCGGACCGGGTTGCTATCGCATCGACCCCGCGTTCGCCGTCGAGCTGCTGGGCCTTCGCTAAGGTTTGCAGTTCGGCAGGTACATCGACTCGTCCCACGACGGCGCGAGGCCCTTCTCCTCGTACGCGTTGACCTTGACGACCTGCATGCCGTCGTTCTTCTGGAACATCGAGAAGATCGTGCTGTCGTCGGCGCGGATCGTCCAGTTCTGCTCGGGGCCGGCACCGAGCTTCGCCACGCCGCGCGGCTTCCCGGTGCCGAGCTCGAAGATCGAGATCTCCGCATACTCGCTGACCACCGCGAACCGCTTCGCGTCGAGCTGGAACACCTCGCCACCACCCGGTCCCTCGGGACCCTTCGGCCGGCCCGACGAATCGGCGAGCTGATACATCGTGCACGGCCCCGCGCACGCCGACCACCCGACGACGAGCAGGTTGCCCGCGACCTCGGTGCCGCCCGCGGTGGGCTTCTCGCCGGTCCGCGCATACGCCTTCGGCGCGGTGAACGAAAGCTTGCTGTCACCCGCGACGTTCCACACCTGGTCGTGCCCGACGACCACCGCCTTGAGATCCGTCGTGCCCGCGAGCACCGCCGGCCCCGACTGAGGATCGAGGTTCTTCTTGTACTCGGCGACCGCGGCCGCGAGCTTCTTCCCGAACTTCTTGCACTTACTGCCGAGGCAGACCTGATCATCTTTGACCTCGGCCTGCGGGATCATCCACGTCTTCTGCGGCGCCGGCTTCACGATCCAGCTCGCGTCGGTGGCCTGGAAGTCGAGCTTCATGCAGCCCTTGTCCCAGCACACCACGGCATCGGTGCCGTTGGAATGCAGCGTCGAATCCGCGGGCAGACACGGCACCGAACGAGTCGGCACGCGCGCCGCCGATGGACGTGGTTTGGGTTGCGCGAGCGCGGTCGAGGCGACGAGCAGGATCACGAACGGAACGCAGCGAGCCATCTCATCGAGGTATCACAACTCGTGTAGGTTCGTGCGATGTCGATCCAGAAGAGCCAGTCGATCTTCGAGCGCGCGAAAGCGGTGATTCCCGGCGGTGTGAACTCGCCGGTGCGCGCGTGTCGCTCCGTCGGCGCGGATCCGCTGTTCGTCTCGCAAGGCGATGGCGCGTACATCTTCGACGTCGACGGCAATCGCTACATCGATCTGATCGGCAGCTGGGGGCCGTTGATCCTCGGCCACTCGCACCGCGACATCCTCGACACCATCCGCGACACGATGTCGAGCGGTACCACGTTCGGCGCGCCCACGGAGATCGAGGTTCGCTTCGCCGAGACGCTGCGCGACGCCGTTCCATCGATGGAGATGATCCGCGCGGTGTCGTCGGGCACCGAAGCCACCATGTCGGCGCTCCGGCTCGCGCGCGGCTTCACGAAGCGCGAGAAGATCATCAAGGCCGACGGTGGCTATCACGGCCACGCGGATTGCTTGCTGGTCGCCGCCGGCTCCGGCGCCGCGACGCTCGGCATCCCGGGCTCCGCCGGTGTCCCCGAAGGTGCAGCGAAGGACACGCTCATCGTTCCCTTCAACGACCTCGCCGCGGTCGAGAAGCTGGTGGCCGCGGGTGACATCGCCGCGATCATCATCGAGCCCGTGTGCGGCAACATGGGGCTCGTCGTGCCGGCGCCCGGTTACCTCGAAGGCCTCCGCGCGATCACGGCGAAGCACGGCACCGTGCTGATCTTCGATGAGGTGATGACCGGCCTCCGCGTCGCGTTCGGCGGCGCGCAGGCTCTCTACAACATCACTCCGGATCTGACGACGATCGGCAAGATCATCGGTGGCGGGCTCCCGGCCGCCGCGTTCGGCGGTCGCGCCGACATCATGAAGCACCTCGCGCCGCTCGGTGACGTCTATCAAGCCGGTACGCTGTCCGGGAACCCGCTCGCCATGGCCGCCGGTCTCAAGGCGATGGAGATCCTCGGTCGCCCCGGGACCTACGAACGGCTCGAGCACCTCGGCAAGCGCCTGGGAGACGGTCTGCTCGCCGCCGCTCACGCTGCGAAGATCCCGGCGTGCGTCAACCGCGTCGGGTCGATGCTGACGCTGTTCTTCTGCCAGGGCCCGGTGACTGACTACGCTTCGGCCAAGTCCGCAGATACCGCCAGGTTCGGGACATTCTTCCGAAAGCTGCGAGATCGTGGCGTGTTCCTCCCGCCCTCCCAGTTCGAGGCCATGTTCGTGTCGCTCGCCCATACCGACGAGGACATCGATCAGATCGTCTCCGAAGCACGAGTGGCGTTGGCCGATTGACCCCGCGGAATCGCGATGCTAAATGGGCCGCGCTTGACCCGCCCATCCTCATCCCATCGCGGCGATTTGTCGCAGGAAATGCAGGGCCCGCCCCCGCATCAGAGGCCTGTGCTCACGAAGTCGTTTGACGACCACGCGGCGAAGCGCACGCGCAACATGTACCAGGCGTTGTCGGCGAGCTCCGTCGGCCTCGAGCTCGGCATCTCGGTCGTGCTCGGCGTGCTCGGTGGGATGTGGCTCGACGATGAAGTCGGCAGCACGCCGTGGTTCATGCTGCTCGGCATGGTGATCGGACTGATCGCCGGGTTCCGCAGCGTGATGCGCGCCGTCGACCGCAGTGATCGTGTCGCTCGTCAGGAGGAAGCCCGTGGCTAGTCCGAGCATCCAGCGCATCGAACGGCTCAACTACGGCATCACCGCCGTGCTCGTGCTGATCGCGTTGTTCACCCAGCCCAGGCCGATCCTCCTCGGTCTCGCTGCCGGTGGCGCGCTGACCTGCGCGAACTTCTACGTGCTGCGCCGCCTGATCGTGAAGTGGACGACCGACGCCGCTGCCGGCAAGTCGGGCAACAGCGCGATGCTGATGCTGCCGAAGATGATGGCCCTGATGGGCCTCGTCGCGGTGGCGGTTCTGTTCCTCCCGATCGACGTGATCGCCTTCGCGGTCGGCTACTCGATCTTCATCGCCTCGATCGTCATCGAGGGCATCTACAGCGCATTGCGGTCCACGCCAGCGAGCGAGAGCAACCATGGGTGAACACGGCACCTGGTTCGATTATCTGAACCGGTTCGACTGGTGGCGAGGCTTCGACCACTGGATGCAGGACAAGCTCGAGCGCAAGTCGCTGCTGACGAGCATGTTCCCGAGTGGCTGGAGCATGACGCACGTGTTGATCACGCTGCTCGTCGTGATCTTCACGGCGCTCGGCGCGAAGGCGTTCCTCTCGGGGCTCAAGACGCCCGACAAGGGGCTCGTGCCGCCGCGCACGATGAACTTCCGCAACACGTTCGAGTACCTCGCGGAGTCGATGTACGGCTTCGTCGAAGGCGGCATGGGCGAGAAGAACGCGCGCCGCTTCTACCCGCTGATCGGCGCGATGTTCCTGTTCATCTTCTTCAACAACCTGTTCGCGCTGCTGCCGGGCTTCTCGGCACCCACGGACACGCTGAAGACCAACGTCGGCCTCGCGATCTTCGTCTTCCTCCTCACGCACTACTTCGGTGTCAAGGAGCACGGCCTCGCGTACTTCAAGCACTTCCTCGGACCGATGCCCGCACTGATCCCGTTGATGCTGCCGATCGAGATCGTCAGCCACGTGGCGCGGCCGGTGTCTCTCGCGATTCGTCTGATGGGCAACATGATGGCCGACCACAAGGTCCTCATGTCCTTCTTCGCCCTCGTCCCGATCCTCGTTCCACTTCCGTTCCTCCTCCTTGGCTTGCTCGTCTGCCTCCTGCAGGCCGTCGTCTTCTGCACGTTGGCGATGGTCTACTTCGGAATGGCGATCGAGCACGAAGAGCACTAACCCCTCACTTCTCGTTCCTCCGCGAACCACCACAAAGGAAAAATCACCATGCAGCGCACTATCAAGATCTTCAGCACCCTCCTCACCTTCCTCGTTGTCCTCGGCCTCCCTGCCCTCGCTTTCGCAGGTGATGTCACCACTGGTGACATCAACACGATGAAGGCGGAAGGCCTCGCCGAGAACTACGGACTCATCGCGATCGCCGCCGGTCTCGCGATCGGTCTCGCGGCTTTCGGCGGTGGTCTCGGTCAGGGTAAGGCGGCCGCCGCCGCGCTCGACGGCATCGCCCGTAACCCGGGTGCCGCTGGCCAGATCCGCGGCCCGATGATCCTCGGCCTCGCGCTCATCGAGTCGCTCGTCATCTACGCGCTCATCATTGGCCTGCTCCTGACCCTCAAGGTCGGCGCGTAATCCATCCCTGACCGATCCTGGTTCGCGAGGAACACGGCTCCGGGCAACCGGGGCCGTTTTGCGTTTTCGGGGTGCGTGTGGGACCCTGCAAGCGGTGGCTGACGACGACGAAAAGGCTCCCGGGCTCGACCTGGCAGGCAAGTCGACGCTCGAGATCCTTGCCCAGATCGACCTGTTCAGCGGCCTCCCTACGGCCCATCTCCGCCGCGTGGTCGACATCGGCGTCGAGGAGCAATACCGGGCGTCGGCGACGATCTTCGCGGAGGGCTCGCCGGGCGACAAGTTCTACCTGATCGTCGAGGGTGCGGTGCGGATCAGCCGCGTCATCCCCGGCATGGGCGAGGAAGCCCTCGCCGTGCTGCGCGCCGGTAACTACTTCGGCGAGATGTCGCTGATCGACGATGCATCGCGCTCGGCCACGGCGATGTGCCACGAGAAGTGCCGGTTGTTCGTGGTCAACCGGAAGGACCTCGAGGACCTGCTGTTCGTCGATCGCGACCTCGCGTACGAATTGCTGTGGAACTGGGTGCGCACGCTGTCGCGTCGCCTGCGCTCGACCAACGACAAGATGACGTTCCTCGCGACCACGTCGAAGTTCTGATGCGGCTCGCGCTCGCGTTGCTCCTCCTTCCACGTGGCGCCGCTGCGGAGCCCCTGCCCTCGGGCTCGATGGGCCTGCTGCTCGGCGGGTTCGCCGGCACCGGCGCCGATGCCAAGGCACTCGGCTTCGGCTACCTCGATCCGTTCAGCTTCTACGCGGCATGGCACCCGATGACGACACAGAAGCGGGTCGGCTGGGAGGTGCGGTGGAGCACCCTCTTCACCACGCACTACAACGCCGAGGCCGCGCAGGTCACCGATCTGCAGACCATGCAGATGGATCTGACGATCGGCGCGCGCGTGCGACCGGCTGCGAATCCGCGCCGCTATCTGGTCGTCCGTGCGGGACCTGGCCTGCTGCGCGCGAATCAGCGAATCGAGATGCAGCGCGCGTTCGTCGGTCCGGTCGCGAGCGCCGGCTTCCAGCAGTACCTCGTGGGCACGCTGCTCAAGCTCGACATCGACGTGCGCTACGGCCTGATCACCAACGGTCCGACGCAGATCACGTTCACGGCAGGGATCTCGATCAACGGGCCCTGAGCGACGCCACTCCACCTAGCCACCCTGATGCCAGCACTCGTCACCGATCGCCTGCGCCTGGTTCCGATCACGCTCGAGGCGATCGAGGCGGTGCTCGATCATGACAAGGCACGCGCCGAGGCGATCGTCGGCGCGACGTTTCCCCGGTCGTGGCCGAACGACCAGCTCGTCGGACAAGGCTTCCCGTTCTCGAGGGAAGCGCTGCGCGCGAACCCCGAGGTGCGGTTGTGGGGCGACTCGCTGGTGGTGCTCCGCGACGAGCCGCGCGTCGTCGGGAGCGTGGTGTTCCACGGCCATCCCTCCGATGGAGTCGCCGAGGTCGCGTACGGCATCGCCGAGAATTGCCGTCGCAACGGCTACGCGATCGAGGCGACGGCGGCCGCGGTCGAGTGGGCACTTGCGCAGGAGGGCATCGGCGCGGTTCAGGCGACCACGTTCCCGTGGCACGCCGCCTCCCTCGCCGTGATCCGAGGGCTCGGGATGCAGCAGATCGGCACGCGCGAGCACGACACGCTCGGCGAGCTCCTGTTGTTCGAACGGCGAGCCGGTTCGCGTTAGCGGCGTCACACAGGTCAGTTTTTCGAGCCGTCGATGCCGAGGAATTCGCGGTAGCCGAGGGGGGCCTGCGTAGCCTGTTGATTCCACACGGGCGTTAGTCGGCACGCGGCCTGCTCGAGAGCCTGCCATGTCTAAGCTCACTCGTTGTCTTGTCCCTTGTTTGATCGCGCTGACCGCCTGCGTGGCGGATGACACGGATTCCAAGCAATCCCCGATCGGCGACGAAGACCCCGTCGCGTGCATCGAGATCGCGATCGAGTGCCCGTACGGCGAGGCACCGGCCGACGTCGACGGCGATGGCTGTGCCCTCGAATGCGCACCCGTCGTGTGTCCGGCGATCGCGGTCGAGTGCCCCGACGGGGAACAGCCTGCCGACGTCGACGGAGATGGCTGCGCGCTCGAATGCGCCCCGGTCGCCTGCCCCGAGATCGCGGTCGAGTGTTGTGAAGGCGAGGCTCCCGCCGACGTGGATGGAGATGGCTGCGCGCTCGAGTGCGCTCCCATCGTGGTGTGCCCTGCGGTCGAGGTCGATTGTCCTCCGGGCTATGTGCCGGCGGACACCGACGGTGACGGCTGCGCGCTCGAGTGCGTCGAGACCTGCGGCTGATTGGTCAGGCGCTGCGACGCGACCCTTCGGTGTGCCCGAAGCGTGAGCTCGATGTGATCGGGCGTCTGCGGGCCGCTTCCTGGAAGGAGCAGGCCCTGCTCGTCGTTGTCCTGGTGCGATCTCGTCGTCGAGGATTCGAGGATCGCCCGCGATGGCAACTGCAACCTCGGACGTGGTGGCCACGCGGTCGGGATCTTGACGACCGCCGCGCTCTCAGAGACGGGTCTCAGAGACGGGTCTACAGTCGTTGGTCGGGCTCGTTCTGAGCCGCGGCTGACTAGCCCCGACGCTTGCGACGCCAGACGAGCGCCACGAGCCCGATGCCGAGCAGCATCGTCGGTGCACCGCGGCCGCTCGCATCACAGCACCCACCGTCGTCGATCAGGTCCGACGGCCAGCACAGGCCCGACGTCGCGCCTTCACCGGCGAGACACTCGAAGCCCGCCGGGCACGCGCCATCCGAACCGGCCTGGCAGGCCGCGGTGCACAGCGTTCCGCCGGGGCCGGTCGCGCACTGGCTGGTATCGCACTCGTCGGGGTTCGTGCAGGTCGCACCGAAGCCACCACCGGTGAAGGGTGCGTCGACGCACTTGCCGCTCGTGCAGACCTGGTCGACACCCGTGCACTCGGTGTCGTCGACGCAGCCGGCGAGTGCCGGGACGTGCTCGAGGAGGAAGGCCTTCTCCGCGTCGGTGCGCGTGTCGGCGCCGAACTGGAGGCAGTCCTGATCGCCGAACGACGTGATGCCGACGACCTTGCGAACCCCACCGATCGTCGCGAAGGACGGACCGCCCGAGTCGCCCTCGCACTTGCCGGTGCCGTCGGTCTGCGAATAGCAAAGCAGCGACTGGTTCGAGCCGCCGAAGCTCTGGCAGGAGATCGCGGTGCGACCGTCCACCTTGAACATCTTGCCGACGCCACCACTCTGGGTCTTCCCGAAACCGACCATCAGGATCGGCGTCAGGCCGACCGGCGCGGCGGCCGGGTCGAAGTTGACCGGAATCGGCTCGATGTCGGTGACCGGCGTGACCAGCCGGATCAGGCCGACGTCGTTGGCGCCGAGGCTGTTGACGTTGAAGGCCGGCTTCTTGAAGGTCTCGGCCGCCTTGATCACGCGCCCGGCGCTCTTGAACACGTCGATCGTGTCGAAGTGCACCTTGGTTCCGGCGGTGACGGCCGCTTGCGAAGGCTGACCGAGCACGGCGGGATCCACGCAGTGGGCGGCGGTCAGCACCCACTCGGGATCGACGAGCGTGCCGGTACACAGACCGCCACCGACCTCGAGCATGACGACGGCCTTGAACTCACCCGCGGCGGCGGCGGTACCGCCGAAGATGCCGAAGGGGTTGTCCTCGGCTTCGGGGAGCGGGCTACCGGGGTTGTCGTTCGCCAAGGCGGTGGTCGCCGCGAGCGAGAGCGACATCAAAGCACCCGCGATCTGCGACCCTCTGGGACTGCGCATGCGGTGGAGCATCGCTGATCTACGGCCCACCTAGCCCCGACATCACTAACGCCTCTTGTCAGCGACTGCGACCTGGCGCGATGACAACGCACCTCGTCAACCGCCAGGACTACGCCTCCACGTCCCTGATTTCCCCCCACGTTTCTCGTCGAGCCGGATGTTCGAGATCGTCATCCCTCGATCCATGGCCTTGCACATGTCGTAGACGGTCAGGGCTGCCGCAGAAACTGCGGCGAGGGCCTCCATCTCGACCCCGCTGCGATCGAAGGCCCGTACGGTGGCCGTGATCGAGACGATAGTTCCGGCCAGCCGGAGGTCGACGTCGACCCCGGTCAGCCGGAGCGGGTGACACAACGGGATCCAGTCGGCCGTGCGCTTCGCGGCCTGGATGCCAGCGATCCGGGCGATGCCCAGGACATCCCCCTTGCCGATCGAACCGCCGGCGATCGCCTTCGCGGTGTCCTTCGACACCGTGATCGAGCCACTCGCGATCGCGACCCGCTCGGTCTCCGGCTTCGCGCCGACATCGACCATGTGGGCCGCGCCGGCGTCGTTGAAGTGCGTCAGTTTCTTGGTGGCCACTACTCGACGGTAACCGACTTCGCCAGGTTTCTTGGCTGATCGATGTCCGTGCCCTTGAAGTCGGCGACGTAGTAGCTCAGCAACTGCAGCGGCAGCACGGTCAGCACCGGCTGCAGCTCGATCGCGGTCTCGGGAACGAGGATGACGTCGTCGGCGTGGCCACCGATCTCGTTATCGCCCTTGGTCGCGACCGCGAGGACCTTACCCTGGCGGGCGCGCACCTCGGCCAGGTTCGAGACGACCTTGTCGTAGTGAGGCCCGCGCGGGCACAGCACGACCACCGGGAGGTGCTCGTCGATCAGCGCGATCGGGCCGTGCTTCATCTCGCCGGCGGCATAGCCCTCGGCGTGGATGTACGAGATCTCCTTGAGCTTGAGCGCACCCTCGAGCGCGATCGGGTGCTGCGCTCCGCGACCGAGGAACAGGAAGCCGTTCGCGTGACCGTACCGGCGAGCGATCGCCTGGAGTTGCGCGCTGCTCTCGACGACATCGCGCATCTTGTTCGGCAGGGCGACGAGCTCGGCGAGCAGCTCGCGCGCGCGCTCCTTCGTGAGCGTGCCGGTGCGGCGGCCGAGGTGGATCGCGAACAGCACCATCGCGATCAGCTGCGTGGTGAAGGCCTTGGTCGAGGCGACACCGATCTCGGGACCGGCGTGTGTGTAGAACGCGTAGTCCGACAAGCGCGGGATCGAGGACTCGATCACGTTGCTGATCGCGAACACCTGCGCGCCCTTCTTCTTGGCCTCGCGGATCGCCTCCATCGTGTCGATCGTCTCGCCCGACTGCGAGACCGCGACGACGAGATCGCCGGGACCGACGATCGGATCGCGGTAGCGGAACTCGCTCGCGAGGTCGACCTCGACGGGGATCCGCGCCAGCGACTCGACGAGGAACTCGCCGACCATCGACGCGTGATAGCTCGTACCGCAGGCGATGAAGATGATGCGCTTGATCTTCTTGACGTCGAGCTCGATGCCGTCGAGGGAGACGTCGTCCTTCTCGAGGTCGATGCGACCCACCAGCGTGTCCGCGACGGCGCGCAGCTGCTCGTGGATCTCCTTGAGCATGTAGTGCTTGAAGCCGCCCTTCTCGGCCTGGACCGCCGACCAGGTGATGGTCTTCGGCTCGCGCGTCTTCTCCTTACCCTCGAAGTCGGTGATCTTCACGCCGGCGCGCGTGACGACGACCATCTCGCCCTCGTCGATGAAGATCACGCGGCGGGTCTCGCTCAGGATCGCGGTGACGTCCGAGGCGACGTAGTTCTCGCCATCGCCGAGCCCGACGACCAGCGGCGACGAGTTCTTCGCGGCGACCAGCGTGCCGGGTTCCTTGTCGCTCATCACGACGAAGGCGAACGAGCCGCGCACCTTCGACAGCGACTTGCGGACCGCGGTCTCGAGGTCCGGGGCGCCACCCGTCAGCGCGCGCTCGACGAGGTGGGCGAAGATCTCGGTGTCGGTCTCCGACGAGAACTTCGCGCCCTGCGAGGACAGCTCCTGCCGCAGCGCGAGGTGGTTCTCGATGATGCCGTTGTGGATGACGCTGACGGCGCCGACCTTGTGCGGGTGGGAGTTCTCGTCGGACGGCCGACCGTGCGTCGCCCAGCGCGTGTGCCCGATCCCGATCGAGCCGGGCGCGGGCTCCTTGATCAGCTTCTCCTCGAGGCCGGCGAGCTTTCCTCGACAGCGCACGACGCGCGACACGCCGTCGTTCCACACCGAAACGCCTGCCGAGTCATAGCCGCGATACTCCAGCTTGCGGAGGCCGCCGATCAGGATCGGCGTTGCTTGACGAGTACCGACGTAGCCGATGATGCCGCACATAGTTCGAAGAAGCTTACGGCTTCTTCGAGGGCGTCGCTGGCGTTGCGGGCGCCTTTGCAGGTGCCTTTGCAGGGGCTGTGGTGGGCGGTTTCGTCGCGGTTGTCGAAACGGGCTGTGCGGTGGGCGCGGGTGCCGCAGCCGCGGCGGCGGGTGCCGGGGCGGGAGCCGCGTCGGCCTTCGGCTCCTCGGCCGGCGGCTCCTCGGGCTCGTCCGAGACCCCCGAGAGCTCCTCGATATCCGGTGCCTTGTAGGGCAGCGCCGGCGTATCGACCACCAACTTGCCGCCCTTCTTCGGACCGCAACCGATGACAGACCCCAAGACCAACGTGAGAACCAGCGAGCGCAGCATCGGCGGGACGCTAACACAAAGACGACGGAAGACGGCCACGTATGCCCGGTCGAGCGCGCAGGTCAGGTAAACTTACGGGCAGTGTCGCTGGTGCGCGCTCCGATAGGCGAGATCCTGGTTCGCCACGAGCATCTTCGTCCCCGCGAGCTCGAGCGGTTGTTGACGGAAGACCGCAAGCACCGTTTGGCGTCGCTGTTGATCCTGCGCGCCGAGATCGAGATCGACGACGCCACGCTCGCCCTGTCGGAACAGTCGGGCTATCCGGGGGCGCTCGAGCGTCACCTCGAGCAGCGCGACAGCTCACTCGCACGAACCTTTCCCCAGGCGTTGATGCGCAACTTAGGCGTCGTGCCGCTGACCAAGACGGCCGTCGGCGCGTTGGTCGTCGTCGCGCGCGATCCGTCGCCGGCGCTCGCCGACATGCTGAGCCGCGAGCTGGGCACGGCGATCGAGCTCGCGATCGCACCCGCGATCTTCCTCGAGCGCTTGATCCAGCGGCTCGCCGGTGGCGTGCCGAGCGCGCTGCCGCCGGAGTTGCCCCCGATCGATCGTGCGCCACCATCGCTCTACCGCCGCAAGTCCGTGTCGTCGATCATCCACACGTTGCCGGACCCCGCACCGATCATCGTCGAGCCGTCGATGCCGATGGTCGAGCTGCCCACCGAGCTGATCCAGCCAGGGCAACCCGCGATCGGGATCAAGCTCGAGCTCGAGCTCGACGACGCTCCCCCCCAGGAGCGGCCGTCTCGCCCCGCCCGTCCGACGCGACCGATCCCCGGTATCGAGCTCCAGCCACTCCTCGAGGTCGCACAGCCGCGGTCGCTCGACGAGCTGATCGAGGAGCCGGACGCCTCGCCGACGGTGTCGACCCGACCGACGCGCCCCGTGACCGTGCCGATCCTCCCCGACGATCGTCCGGCGGCTCCACATCGCGCGACACCCAACATCATCAAGCGCCCAGCCACGCCGTTGCCCGTGGCACCGCAGCCGGTCGCACGCAAGGTCACCGAGGTTCCGGACGAGCCGGATCTGGCGGTGGCGCAGGGACGCCCGACGTATCCGAAGCTCGAGCCGCCAGCACCGAGCTCGGTGTTCGACGCCGAGACCGCACGCCCGCACAAGCCGGTGAAGCCACCGCCGCGGCCGCCCACGGCACCGCCACCGATCCCGCAGCGTCCACCGACGGCACCGCCGGCCCCTGCACGTGCGCGAACCACCACCGATAACTGGGACGACTTCGAGGACTCGAAGGTCGGGATGGGCGTGCCTCCACCCGACGTCCTCGATCAGATGAGCACGATCGGCATCACACCACCTCCCGTCGAGGTACCGCCCGCCGAGCCCGTCGATGTGCTCCCACCGGTGCGGGTCACGCAACCACTCTATCCGCGCGCGAGCTCGGCCCCCGGGACGGGACCGCAGCATCCCCGCGCGGGCTCGGTCCCCGTCGCGATCCCGCCGATTCCCTCGCTCGATCGCAAGCTACCCCCCGGCGCGAACATCGTGCGCGACATCGAGAAGGCGCTGTCGCGCGCCACCGCCGATCGCTTGCTGATGAAGCACGGCGCGACACGCTGGAATTCGCTGCTGCTCGTCACCATCGCCGCCGATCGCGCGAAGGGTGCACGCGGTCATGGCAGTCGCTTGCAGGCCGGCGTCGAGTCGATCGATGTCGCGATCGCGTCGAGCACCTTGATCCAGACCGCGGTCGATCCAGCGGCCGCCCTGCCCGACGGCAAGGATCCGCTGTTCGAGCTGCTCGGCGGGCCCTTGCATCCGAGCTCCGCGCCCGTCGTCGTCGACGATCAGGTGGTCGCGGTGCTCGCGGCAGGCGACGGGATCGATGATAGCAATCCCGACGAGCTCAAGTCGCTGGCCAGCGCCCTCGCGGTCGCGTACCAGCGATTCCCCGCGAAGTAGCCTCTGGGCTCAGAGGCAGGTGCAGCTACCGTTGTTCATGAAGCAGCCGCGCGGGCCGCTCGCCGGGAAGTAGTACCCGGTCATCATGCACATCTCGTCGGTCTTCGCGCTCGAGCCCGCACGCACCGTGCGGTCCTGGTTATCGCCGAGGTTCGTGTACGTGCACTCCCAGGTCATCTGACCCGACTTGAACGTGTGGAATTCCGGCGCGCTCCAGCGGCGATCGCCCGGGTGCTCCCAGTCGGAGCTCTCGAACACCATCTCGTTGCCGTCGCTGATCTTGGTCGTCATCGACTGCTTGTGCGAGTGCGTCGAGACCTGCCAGATCTGCGCGTCGGCGGGCGCCGGGCAGGTCGCCTTGACGTTCAGATCCATCGCATGCGGTGGGATGGCGATGTCGTTGTTGTAGGTCGCGACGAGATCCGTCTTCGTATAGCTGCTGACGTGCTCGGCGAGCTCCGGGATCAACGCGTAGGCACTGACGGTCACCTTCGCCTGCACCGGCTCCTCGCCCGAGTTGAAGTAGTGCATCTGGAAGTAGCCCTTGGTCTGGAACAGCTCCTGTGCGAGCGGCTGGCCGTTGCCATCGTCGTCGGGGAACAGGATCTCTTCGTGCGGGACCTGGGTGCCGTAGATCGGGATGGCGACGTCGCCGTTGCAGTCATCGATCGTGCCGTCGGCGGGCTGATTGCCGCTGATCGAGCGGAACATGATCATGTGGTGGCTGCCGGGCGTCATCACGGACTCCCACTTGTGCACCACGACCTTGTCGGTGTTCGGCGTGGTGAAGTAGAAGCACTTCGTGAACTCCTCGCCGGGCATCACGGTGAGCTCGTTGCTCTCGATCGTGAACGCAGGATCCTTCTCGGTGAGCGACTCGTCGCCACCACCATCATCATCCCCGGCCGCGGGGTCGGTTCCGCCACAGGCGAATAGCAGCGATGCGAGACCCGAAACAAAAACGGACGTGCGCATGAACCCTCCCAGAAGTGGCCGCAGCGTACGGCGACCTACCAGGCGAGTAAAGGCGAACGTGGTCGACCGAGGTTCACTAGTCGATGACCAGTTGCGTCAGGGCGCCAGTTCTAGACGCGAACGCGCAAGGCCTCGTAGACCTCGGCGTACTCGTAGCCGCTGATCCGGCCCATCGCGCGCGCGAGGTCGCGGGAGGAATCGAGCCCGAGCTTCGCGACCTGCGACGAGTGCGCGCTCATCGCGGCGAGCTTGGTCTCCATCGTCTTCGAGATGTCGGCGAAGCACTGGCCGATCGCGCGCGACTGCGCGTTCATCTCCGGCGACGACAGGAACGCGAGCAGATCGCACGGCGTGCGGCGCAGCGCCGAGACGGTCGCGCGATTGACCAGGCCGTGGTCCCAGTGCAGATCGCCCGACGAGTGCGTGATCACCAGATCGGGGCGGACGTCGCCGACGATGCTGTCCATCCGCCGCACCAGCTCGTGCATCGGGATGTCCTCGACCCGGCACGGGCGATCCTCGTAGAGCACGAACAGGTCGGCATCGATGATGTCGGCGCCGGCCATCGCCTCGCGCTTGCGGAGCTCGGTGTTGTTCGGGATCGAGACGACGACCATCGTCACCTCGGCCCCCTCCTGCGACAGCCGCGCGAGGAGTCCGCCGGCACCGACCTCGAGGTCATCGGGATGCGCCCCGAAGGCGAGCACGCGGCCGTTCTCTTTGAGCAGGCGGTTCATAGGTGACCTTTCGAGATGCGCTGAGCGTGCTGGCTGTGGAACACCGCGGCCGAGTCGGGGCCGGTGTTGAGCACGAGATCGAGGAAGCCGAGGTGCGAGACGAACCCGCCGTAGCGCTGCGGGTAGGTCGGATGCGTGAACTGCTGCCACATCGTCGACACCCCGTTCGCGGCGAGGTGGTCGGTATCGAGATATCCCGCCGAACCGCCGCGCCCCGACAGGTAGACGCTGGCCCCGAGCGTCTTGCACAGGTCGAGGATGCGATCGGTCTTCGCCCCCGTGAGCTCGAGCGACGACGCGCGGATGATCGGCGTCTTGATCGCCAGCCAGCGGCGCGCGAGATCGAGCATGTGGAGGTCGAGCTCGAGGAGCGAGTCCCAGCGCCGCGTGAAGACGTCCTCGAGCTCCGGTGCGTAGGCTGCGAAGTGCGGCGACGACCCGTAGTGGATCTGGAGCGTGCGCCACGTGCGGTGCTGCCAGTGATGCCGCCCACCGCGGCCGCTGTTGTCGATCCGGCGCTCACAGATCAGCTCGGTCTGCGGCGCGGCGAGCAGCGGCACGGTCATCCAGTGCGGACCGTTCGACAGCTTCAGCCGATTGCGGTTGATGAAGTTCTGCGCCTCGTACTGGAGGTCATCCATCACCACGAACACGTCGGCCTTCGCCAGCTTGTCGAGGTAGCCGAGCCACGGCAGGTA
>JANNBP010000245.1:0-20399 GCA_031385555.1 Deltaproteobacteria bacterium
CTGGCGACTCGAGCGAGAGCTGCATCAGCACCGAGGGTGTCGAGCTGATCATCCAGCGGGTCACCACCGGCACCACGGTCGGCTCGACCAACGACTTCAACCCGACGTGCGATTCGTCGTCTGGCGCGGCCCCCGACAAGCACTTCCGCCTCGACCTCCCGGGCATGGCGTCGTTGACCATCAACAGCACCGGCTTCGATGTCGCGCAGCAGCTGCTCGACTCCACCTGCGTCACGTCGGCGGCCGCCTGCTCGGATCCGTCGAAGTTCACCACCGGCCCGCTCGCGGCTGGCAGCTACTACCTCGTCCTCGACGGCTACTCGACCTCGTCGCAGGGCGCGTACACGATCGACGTCACCGGCAAGATCGCGAACGGCCAGAAGTGCGACAACACGCCGTTCCTCCAGTCCGGCGCGCTGACCTGCAACGACGGGTTCGCCTGCAAGGGCACCGCGGGTACCAAGACCTGCCAGATCGCGCAGTGCAACGATGGCCTCGATAACAACAGCAACGGCGGCAAGAAGGACTACCCGCAGGATCCGGGCTGCGACAGCATCTCCGACGACACCGAGACCACGGTGTGTCCCGGTGCGAGCTGCCCGGTGTGCAGCGACGGCCTCGACAACGACACCGATGGACAGATCGACTTCCCGAACGACCCGAGCTGCATCGCGGCGTCCGGCAGCAACGAGAGCTGCGTCCAGAGCGAGAACGTCACGCCGCTGACCATGCCGGCGACGACGGGCGACACCTCGATGGCGACCGACGACTTCAAGGCCACGTGTGGCTCGTCGACGGCGACCGCGAAGGATCTCGCGTTCGAGTTCAAGGTCCCCGGCCAGCTCACCACGCTGGACTTCAACTTGACCTCGAGCTTCGACGCCGCGACCAGCGTGCTGAGCTCGAGCTGCCAGAACCCCGCGCTCAAGTGCAGCGACCCGAACGCCCTCGCCATGACCAACGTCGCGGCCGGGACCTACTTCTACGTCGTCGATGGGTACTCGACCGGCGTCGGCGCGTTCACCGTCAACGTCAGCGGTGTGATCGCGAACGGCGCGAAGTGCGAGAGCGCGCTCACCACGTCGGGTGCGTTCACCTGCGGTCCGGGCTTTGGCTGCCAGGGCACGGTCGGCAACAAGACCTGCCAGCCGGCCCAGTGCTCGGACGGCATGGACAACAACGGCGACGGCAAGAAGGACTTCCCCGAGGACCCGGGCTGTGCGAACGCGTCCGACGACGAGAACACCGTGTGCCCGGGTGCGAGCTGCCCGGTGTGCTCGAACAACCTGGATGACGACACCGACGGCGCGAAGGACTTCGCGTTCGGTGCCGGTGACTTCGGTTGCTCGTCCGCCAGCGGGATGAGCGAGGTGTTCTGCATGGGCGAGCCGGACATCAACGCGACCGCGATCGCCACGTTCGAGACCGCGGGCACGCTGGCGGCGGCGGTGGACAACTACGACCAGACCTGCCAGAGCAACACGGGCAACGACATGGCGTTCCCGCTGCAGCTGCCAGTGCCGGTCGCATCGCTCGTGATCGACACCGAGGGTTCGACGGTCAGCGACACCGTGGTCTCGCTCAAGGACGCGTCGTGCGGCACCCAGCTCGGCTGCGATGACGACGGCGCCACCACCGGCCTGCTCTCGAAGCTGACCGTCACCAACCTGAGCGCCGGGAACTACGCCATCCAGGTCGACGGCTACTCGTCCGGCAACAACGGCGCGTTCAAGCTCCACGTCAAGGGCACCGTCGCCGCGCAGACTGCCTGCACGTCGCCGCTGTTCGCCGCGGGCGTGCTTGCCTGCCCGACCGGTACGACGTGTACCGGCGGCAAGTGCCAGTAGCCCACACCACCTGAGTCCAGGCGAGTGAGGCCCCCGAGGACACTCGATCGGGTGAGCGGGACAGCGCGCGCTCCCAGTCCCTGAGCTCAACTTGGAGGACCGAAGGTCTTCCGGCGAAGCCGGAGGGTCGAGGTCAACCGAGCGCTGGGCCTAGGCTCCGCGAACGCGACCGCTGCGGCGCGCTTCTCGGCGCAGCGCCGCGGCGCGGAGATTCATCACGCGCTCCTCTTCGTCGTCTCGGTGGTCGTAGCCGAGCAGATGGCAGAGGCCGTGAGAGGCGAGGTGCAAGAGCTCGGCGTGGAGGCCGCGCTTGGCTTGCGCGCGCGCGGTGTCGACGGAGATCACGACATCGCCGAGCAGCTCGGGATGGAGCGCGCCCCCAGGACCTTCGCGCTGCGCGAACGCAAGGACGTCGGTGGGTTTGTCCTTCTCTCGATAGGTCCGGTTGAGCTCGTGGATCGTGGCGTCATCGGTGAGGCGCAGCGCGACCTCGTACGCCGCGAGCCCGTCGGTCAGCGCCGCCGCCCGGACCATCCGTGCCACCTCGCGGGCGAGCTGCTTCGCGAGCTTGCCGATCGCGACGCCGTCGTCGACGACGAGATCCAGGCCGTCCGGCCTACTTGTCATCGCGCGAGGTCAGCGCCCAGACGCGCGAGCCGAGGAAGATGTCGAACAGCTCGTGGTCGAGCTGGCCGCGCTTGACGTCGCTGGCGAGGATATCGAGTGCCTTCTCCGGCGGGATCGCCTTCTTGTACGGGCGGTCCTTCGCGGTCAGCGCGTCGTAGATGTCGGTGATCGCCATCATCCGGGCCGCCGTCGGGATGCCCTCGCCACGCAGCTGCTTCGGATAGCCGGTGCCGTCGAGCTTCTCGTGGTGTGCGTGCGCGATCTCGGGGACGTCGCGCAGCGTGCGACTCCACGGAATCTCCTTGAGGAAGTTGTACGTGTGCGTGACGTGGCTGTTGATCTCGTGGCGCTCGTGGTCGGTCAGCGAGCCGCGCCGGATCTGCAGCGAGCTCGCCTCGTCGTCCGACAGGAACGGGATCACCGAGCCGTGCTCGTCGCTGTAGGTCATCCCGGCGATCTCGGCGATCCGCTCGAACCCACCTTGCTCGAGCACGGTGGGCTGGTTGGACTGGAGGATGAACTTGATGATGTCGTCGATCTCGGTGATCCGGCGGACCACGTCGCCGTCGATGCCCGCGAGCCGCTCGGCGATCGAGTCGCGCGACGACTCGGTCAGGTACCGGATTTTGGATTCGAGCGCCTCGATCTTGTAGCCGCGCTTGATCAGCTGGAAGCGCTGCAGGATCAGCTCGCGCTCGTGCTCGTAGAGCTTGTTGGCCTTGACCAGGATGTGCTCGCGCACGCCGACCTTGCCGAAGTCGTGGAGCAGCGACGCGTACTCGATCTGCGTCAGATCGTCGTCGGAGAACCGCACCTCGCCGTAGCGGCCGGTGACGTGGCGATTGACCGCGATCGCGAGCCCCCTGGTGAGCCGCGCGACGCGCTCGGAGTGACCCGACGTCGTGGGGTCGCGCGATTCGATGGCGGTGACGGCGGCCTTGACGAAGCCGTCGAACAGCGTCTTGACCTCGCTGTAGAGCAGGACGTTCTCGAGCGCGATGCCGGCTTGCGACGCGAGCGTCTGGACGTACGCCTCGCTGACCTCGTCGAACGTGACCACGCCGCTCTCGAAGTCGTTCGGCAGATCGAGCTGGATCCAGCCCTTCGCGCGCTTGTTGATCAGCTGGATCACGCCGATCACGTCGGAGCGCGCCGAGATCATCGGCACCGCGAGCACCGAGCGGGTCTGGTAGCGATAGGTGTCGTCGAACGTCCGGTTGTGGACGAAGCCCCACGGGTTGTTGCCGGTGCCCGGCTCGTCGAGCGCGTAGAGGTCCGGTACGTTGATGCGCTCACCGGACAGCACGCACTGGCCGACGATCGACGTCGCCGAGATCTCCATCTTCGCCGTATCCGACAGCGCGGGGAGCTGGCGCGAGTCGTTCTGCGACGCCGCGAACCGCAGGACGCGGTTGGTCATGTCGGTGTCGTTGTCGGTGGCTTTGAGGTCCTTCGGGTCCTTGGCTTCGACGACGTAGACCGAGCCGGCATCGGCGTTGGTGACCTCGCAGGCGCGGCGCAGGATGATCGCGAGCAGCGACTTGATGTCGCGCTCCTGCGACAACGCGCGGCCGATCGAGATCAGCATGTCGTTCTCGTGGCGCGAGCGCTCGAGCTCGAGCTCGATGGTCGCCGACGCCATCCGCAGCGCGATCGCATCCGCACGCGCGCGGAGCGTGAGCAGCATGCGCGTCATCCCCATCGGGGACGCCATCGCGGTGAGGTCGGAGTCGCCGGGCATCGCGTCGAGCCGCGCTGCTTCGAGCTCCGGATCCGTGCCGACCACGATCAACCCGTAGTTGCCGCTGCGCGCGCGCACGAGGTGCGGCTTGAGCTGCTCCTGGTCTTTCCAGACCTCGGGCCACGCGAGCACGAGCAGCACCGGCATGCGGGCGCGCTGCGCGACCACCTCGAGCTCGATCCAGCCATCGCCCTGACGGCGCACTCGATAGCCGAGCATCCGGCGATCACGCGCGACCGCGTTCACCAGATCATCCGGACTCGCGACGATCACGGGGTCACGATCACCCATGCGTTCGTCTCGCATCCATCGTCAGGAGCTTACACCAGGGCCTTCAGATGCCGGGGGCCGGTCCCGTGCATCTCGTGCCTCGGACCGCGCGCGATCGCGACCGTCGTAGGCCCGGATCAGGGCCGCGACCAGCGGATGTCGCACGACGTCGACGTCGGAGAACGTCACCGTGCCGATGCCCCGGATGTCGTCGACCAGCTCCAGCGCATCGCGGAGACCGCTGCGTTGGCCGCGGGGCAAGTCGGTCTGCGAGATATCACCGGTGATGCAGAGCTTCGAATCGAAGCCCATGCGCGTCAGGAACATCTTCATCTGCTCCGGCGTCGTGTTCTGCGCCTCGTCGAGGATGACGAACGAGCCACCGAGGGTGCGGCCACGCATGAACGCGAGCGGCGCGATCTCGATGGTGTTGTCGCCGAGGTAGCGCTCGAGCCGCTCGGGATCGAGCATGTCGTGGAGCGCGTCGTAGAGCGGCCGCAGGTACGGATCGATCTTCTCCTCGAGCGTCCCCGGCAAGAAGCCGAGCCGCTCGCCGGCCTCGAGCGCCGGGCGGGTCAGGATGATCCGGCGGACCTGCTTGTCCTGCAGCGCGCGCACGGCGAGCGCGACGGCGAGATACGTCTTGCCGGTACCGGCGGGGCCGGTCGCGAACACGATGTCGTTGTTGCGAACCAGGTCGACGTACTGCTTCTGCGCGGCGCCCTTCGGTGCGATCGGCCGCCCCGACCGCGGGGTCAGGATGACCTCGCCGAACACCGCCTGCAGCACCGATCCTCCACCGGGCTCACCCTGGAGGAGCTTGACCGCGCGGACGACGTCGTCCGACGACAGCGCCTTGCCCGACAGCGCGAGATCGTAGAGCTGCTCGATCGCGGACTTCGCCGTCCCGGTGGCGGCATCCTCACCCTCGATCGTGATCTCGTTGCCGCGCAGGTTGACCTGCGCACCCGCGGTTCGCTCCACCAGCTTGAGCCGGCTGTTGTTGCTCCCGCACAGCGCCTGCAGCGCCTCGGGATCGTCGAAGGAGAGCTTCTCTTTTCGAATGGTCTTGACCGGAGGCACGGGTGATTTTCGGTCGACGGGCAACCCTACGGCCCGCCGGACACAGGCCCGTATAGCATGTGAAACGCGTGCTAGAAGGCCGCATGGACCAACCTGGCTCGGCACTGCCTCGCCTCGTCGAGATCATGGAGAAGCTCCTCGCACCCGACGGCTGCCCGTGGGACCGCGAGCAGACGCTCGAGACCCTGCGCCCGTTCCTGGTCGAGGAGACCTACGAGGTGCTCGATGCGATGGGACGCAACGACGCGGCCGACCACTGCGAAGAGCTCGGCGACCTGATGATGCAGATCGTGTTTCAGTCCGCGATCCGGCAGCGCGAGGGTGCGTTCGGCATCGACGACACGATCCACTCGATCTCCGACAAGCTCGTGCGCCGTCACCCGCACATATTCGCGGACGCGAAGGGCGTCGACACGCCCGAGCAGGTGCTCGCGCAGTGGGAGGCCATCAAGAAGCTTGAGAAGGCGGCGAAGGCCCCCCCTAGGGATCAGGAGCGCGTGCTGGCGGGGGTGAAGCACGGCCCTGCCCTCCAGCGCGCCCAGAAGCTGTCCGCGAAGGCCGGCAAGGTCGGGTTCGACTGGCCGGGCTGGAAGGGCTCGCACGACAAGGTCCAGGAGGAGATCCACGAGATCGCGGCGGTCGCCGACTCGGACGATCAAGCGGCGAAGCACCACGAGATCGGCGATCTTCTCCTCGCGGTCGTGAACCTGGCTCGCAAGGTCAAGGTAGATGCCGAGATCGCGCTGATCGACGCCACCAACCGGTTCCAGTCTCGATTCGAGTTCATCGAGGATCGCCTGGTCGAGCGAGGCAAGACACCTCAGGCATCATCCCTGGAGGAGATGGACTCGCTGTGGAACGACGCGAAGGTCGCCGAGAAGGCGGAGGCGTCGCGAAAGTGATGCTTTTTTGTGCAGACACGGTCGAGCGGGTGAGATCTCGCTGAGATCAACGCCGCACTGCGCAAGTGCTCCGCAAGTTATCCACACGCCCCGGTGGATACTCCCGCGAAGCTCCCGATTTCCGACGAAGATTCGCAACGCGCCCGCCATGCTTGACACCCGGGAGCGCTCGGGTTACCCAACCAGCCCTTCGAAGGATCTCCCGTGGCCAACATCGCGTCCGCACAGAAACAGAACCGCAAGATGATCAAGCACCGCGCGCGCAACCGCGCCGCGATGGCTGCACTCCGCACTGCGGTAAAGAAGGCGCGTAGCGCGGTGGACGTCAAGTCCACCGACGCGTCGAAGCTCGTGAAGTCCGCCGTGTCGATCATCGACAGCGCGGTCTCCAAGGGCATCCTCAAGCGCGGCACTGCGTCGCGCTACGTGTCGCGCCTGCACACACGCACCGCGCCCGCAGCGGTCTGATCGGTAACGCTCTCGCTGCATCCGCGTACCTCTCGCGGATGCACTACATCCCTGTCTTCCACTCGAAGCTCCGCTGCTGATGTAGCGGCGGAGTACGGCGTTCGCAGTGAGCAGAACTAGCTCGCGATCGCGAGGCCTGTCCGCGATGGACGTGCCGCCGGCGAGCGAGTCTCGTTAGTTGTCGTCTTCGTCGCCGGCGGTGATGCCGTACTTGCGTAGAAGCTTATGCAAGTACTTACGATCCATGTCGGCGTCGCGCGCCGCCTTGGAGATGTTCCCGTCGGCGCGCTTGATCAGCCACGCGAGGTAGCGGCGCTCGAACAGCTCGTTCCACTTCTCCTTGGTGTCGCGAAACGACACGTTCGGCTCGAACTCCACCTTCTCGTGTAACTGGGCCGCCTTCGGCTCGCCCTGCCCGAGCGGCGCGACCAGCATGCCCGGGTCCGCGCCGAGGGCGAGCGCGCGCTCGATCACGTTGCGAAGCTCGCGCACGTTGCCCGGCCAGTCGTGCGCCATCAGCGCGGCGCGCGTCTGATCGGTCAGCGTCGCCTTGTTCTCGACACCGCCGAGCTTCGCGAGCATCGAGTCGATCAGGAGTGGGATGTCCTCGCGGCGCTCGCGGAGCGCGGGCGCGGTGATCGGGACGACGTTGAGGCGGAAGTAGAGATCTTCGCGGAACTTGCCCTTCTCGACTTCGCTCCTCAGATCTTTGCGGGTCGCCGCGATCACGCGGAGATCGACCTTGATCGTCTTCGTCCCGCCGACCCGACGGAGCTCACGTTGCTCGAGCACGCGCAGCAGCTTGGGCTGGAGATCGAGCGACAGCTCGCCCAATTCGTCGAGAAAGACGGTGCCACCAGAGGCGAGCTCGAAGGCACCTTGCCTGGCAGTCACGGCACCGGTGAACGAGCCCTTCTCGTGGCCGAACAGCTCGGACTCGATCAGCGTGCCGGCGACCGCACCGCAGTCGACGACGATGAACGGCGCGTCGTGGCGTGGCGACAGCAGGTGCAGCGTCCGCGCGATCATGTCCTTGCCGGTGCCGGTCTCACCCTCGATCAGGACCGTCGCATCGGTCGGCGCGATCTTCTCGATCAGGCCGAAGATCTCCCGCATCGCGGAGGACTTGCCGACCATCTCGCCGAGCTGTTCTTTCTCGGACGGGAGGATCTCGATCCGCTCCTCGAACGGGGTGAACTTGAGCTCGCACGAGCCGAGCCCGATCACCGAGCCGGCGCGGAGGTACGCCTCCTTGACCTCGGCACCGTCGAGGAATGTGCCGTTCGTGCTCTTCATGTCGCGCACCAGGTAGCCCTTGGCGTCGCGCGCGATCTCGAAGTGGACGCGCGAGACGGTCTCGTCGGCGAGGACCAGGTCGTTCTCGGGTGCCTTGCCGACGCGGAAGGTGTCGCCGGAGACGACGAACTCGGTGCCGCGCTGAGAGCCCTTGATGACCACCAGCTTGCACCGGCGGAGATTGACGGTCGCCGGCGTCGCTTCGCGCCGGATCCTTGTCCCCGTCAAGTGATCCATCGGGAAAAGGGTACCTCGATCGCCGGGCAACCATCGACGGGTGTCGTCGAGTTGTTTGGCTTCTCTAACGAGAGTACCGTTTCGAAAGTGCTGCGTTCCTGGGGAGTCGCGCTGGCCACGCTAGCGATCTGTACGCGTCCAGCTGCCGCGGAGGATGACGCGGAGGCGCCGCCGTCGGCGGTCGACAAGGCCGGGCCCGACAAGTCACCGAGCAAACCGTCGGACGCACCGCTGCCGTCGTGTCTCGACCAGACGATCCGCGGTCAGCTCGGCGAGCAGCTCAAGCCGCGCGGCGTCCAGAAGCGCAACTTCAAGAAGAACAAGAAGATCGTCCTCGGTGCTCAGGGCGGGTTGTTCGGCGGAGATCTGACGTCGTCGAGCTGGATCGCCGGCGGCTCGCTCGGCTTCTTCTTCACCGAGGATCTCGGCTTCCAGGCCGAATTCGCGCTGACGCCGCTGACGCTCGATCTCGACGCGCCGCTCAACAAGTTCTTCGGCGACAACCGCTTCGATCCCGGGATGGCGTACGTCGCGCTCGGCAACCTCGTGTGGTCGCCGGTCCACGCGAAGCTGAAGATGGGCGGCGGCATCGTCCACGCCGACATGATGTTCTTCGCCGGTGGCGGCCGGATGTTCCACGACGCGGTGCAGGGGCTGTCGTTCGACGCCGGTATGGCGCTGGATCTGTTCGTCACCCGCGCGTTGACGATCCGCTTCGACTTCCGCGACCTGATGGCGGTCGAGGAGATCGCAGGCGAGACTCGCTACACCAACAACTTCATCACCACGGCCGGCCTCGCGCTGTACCTCCCGAGCGGCCTATGAAGCTCGCCGTCCTCTTCCTTGCCTGCCTGACGACCAATGCCTTCGCGGAAGACGGCGATCGCATGATCGACAAGAAGCCGGCTACCAAGCCGGCGAACAACGAAGCCAAGACCGCGGTCCTCGATCGCACGACGGGCATGTGCATCGACCAGGAGATCGCCGATCGCCTCGCGATCAAGCGCAAGCGGCGCGGCGCGGTCGACCGCCTGTTCGTCAAGGCAGGTCGCCACGAGCTCACCGTCGGCGGTGGGTACTACGCATCCGACTTGCTCAGCGGCACCTACTTGCTCGGCGGCTCCTACACCTTTCACATGACCGACGAGACCGCGGTCGAGTTCGGCGGTGCCTTCACGCACGCGAACGCCGACGTGATCCGTGCGCTCGAGGATGGCCGCGCCACCGTGCTCGAGGACACCTACGCACGGATGATCTTCGGCGAGTCACTCCTGGTGTGGAGCCCGGTGTACGGCAAGCTGCGACTCGGCGGTTCGATCGTCCACTTCGACCTTCACGCCGACCTCGGTGTCGGGGTGATCGACTCGAAGACGTCGCGAGGCGCCGCCGGCGTCCTCGGCTTCGGGATTAAGCTCTTCCTGGGTCAGGCCGCGGCGTTCCGGATCGACGCTCGCAACCGGACGTTCCGCCAGGAGTTGCTGGACGAAAACTTTCTCGTCAACGACAGCGCGATCACCGCCTCGCTCTCGTTGTTTCTACCGTTCCATAACTAGCGCATCCCGCGCCGTCTCTTGGAGAACCATCATGCGCATGCGCCTCGCACTCCCTGCTCTGCTCGTGCCGTTGATCGCGGTCGCTGCGCCGAAGGCCAAGCCGAAACCGAAACCGAAGGCCCCACCCGCCGAGCCCACGCCCGCCCCGGATCCTCAACCGGCGCCTCCCGCTGCACCCGCGGCGGGTGACAAGGGTTCGGGACACGGTCCCGATGCCAAGCCGGCCGGTGGCGCGGGTGGAAGTGGTGGCGGCGCAGGTGCCGGTGGCGGTAGCGCGGAGCCTGCCGCGAAGGATCCACCGGAAGACAAACCGACCAAAGCGAACGAGCCCGATGTCGACTCGCTCCGGCAGGAGTACCTGTCGCTGCGCGACGAGCTGTTCAAGTCGCGCGCGCGTGCGAACGCCGTCGCGAGCGCGCTGTACTCGACGCGGATCCAGATCAAGCTGACCTACACCAGCGGCCGCTACTACAACCCGGCGAAGGCCGTGATCCGGCTCGACGGGGCGAGCGTGTTCGAGAACGCGACGGGTGGCATCGCCGGCGACGACGGCATCCGGTTCGAGGGCTTCGTCGCCCCGGGCAAGCACCTGATCACCTTCCGCGTCGAGGCGGCCGGCAAGGACGACGATTCGTTCACCTCGGTGACCGAGAACCAGATCGTGGTGAAGGCGGTCGCCGGCAAGGACCTCCTCGTCTCCGCGAAGGCGAAGGATGCCGGTGATATCGCGTACGAGTGGAAGCGCAAGGAGCGCGGCTCGTACGGCCTCGGGCTCGACGTCTCCGTGAAGACGATCGCGCGCCCCGGTGAAGCGCCGGCGGCCAAAGGCGGCAAGAAGTGAAGCTCGTCTCGCCCCGAGGGCACTGGCTCGCTGGCGTCGCAGCGATGGTGTTGGCGTCGAGCGTGGCGGAGGCACAGCCCGACGACAAGCCCGGCGGCGACAAGCCCGCGGAAGCGACGCCATCGCCCGCGCCGCTCGACGCGATCGGCAAGTACTTCAAGGAGCTCGAGGCGATGAAGTTGATCGATGCCGAGAGCGGCAACATCAACACGCTGCGCCGCGAGCTGCAGGAAGCGGAGAATCTGCTCAAGGACGGCGCGTTCGGCAACGCCGCGGTCGCGCTCTACGCGATCGTCAAGTCGCCCCGGTACGACGCGTTCAAGGACTTCGTCGAGTATCAAAACGCCGAGTTCGATCTCGGGGTCGCGCTCGCGCGTGCGAATTCCTACGGTGCCGCGCTCGATGCCCTCGAGGTCGTGCTGGCGCGTGGTCCGGCTGCGCCCTACTACGGTCCCGCGCACCGCCGCGCCGTCGACATCGCGATCGAGATCCGCGATCACAAGGGCGTGCTCGCACGGCTCGAGGCGGTCAAGCACGCGGACCCGATCCCCGTGTCGGCGACCGGCGAGCGCGCGTATCTGCGTGGCCGGTCGGCGTACGACGCCAGCAAGCTCGCCGATGCCGAGGGCGAGCTCGTCACGATCTCGAAGAAGAGCCGGATGTACTCGTCGGCGGTCTACCTGCGTGGCGTGATCCGTGCGCGCCGCGGCGAGCTCAAGGACTCGGCCGAGGCGATGTGCGAGATCGCCGCGACGCCCGACAACGATCGGTTCACGTTCGTCGTCGACGAGCGCTACTTCACGATCAAGGACCTCGCCCGCCTCGGGCTCGGTCGCCTCGCGCACGAGAGCTCCGAGTACGACGACGCCTACTATCACTACTTCCAGGTCCCCGACGACTCGGTCTATCTGTCCGACGCGCTGTTCGAGGCGAGCTGGTCGATGTACCAGAAGCGCGAGCTGCCCACCGCGCGCGATCTGGTGAAGGAGTTCCTCACGACCTTTCCCTCGTCGCCCAGTTGGGCCGAGGCCTCGCTCCTCGCCGGCTACGTCGAGCTGGCGGACTGCAAGTTCGACGCGTCGCAGAAGCACTACGACCAGCTGGTCGCGAAGCTGCAGCCGATCGTCGACGAGATCGACAAGATTCGAAAAGATCGCGGCCTCCGCGATCAGCTGTTCGCCGACGCGATCACGCGGTTTCGCGAGAGCAAATATTCCAACACGCTCGAGAAGACCAAGCCCGCGACGCCGGTCGACGAGGTCCAGGCGCTGCTCCGCCTCGACCCCAAGTTCATCCGGCTCAACGATGCGCTGACCGGTCTCCACGAGCTCGCCCGCAACGCACCGAACAACGTGCGGCAGTGGCAGAACCTCGCCGCGCAGTTCGGCGAACGACGTGTCGCGGCCGTGTCCGGGGAGACGTCGTTCGAGCAGGAGCAGCTCGCCGATGCGAACAGCGTCGTCGAGGACATGCGTCGCCTGCGCGCTCAGATCGCGAGCAGCCGGCTCGAGCTCTCGCGCGGCAAGCGCGAGGGCACGATCCCCACGGATGTCGCCGACGACGAGCTCAAGCGGCTCGCCGAGCTCGAGACGAAGCTTGCCGACTCCGAAGCGAAGGCGCTGAAGGTCGCCGATGGTGCCGCCGATGCGGTGGGCAGCCAGGCGTCGAGCGGGATCCGGCCGTTGATCCAGGCGGACATCGGCGAAGCCCGCCGCCTCGACAAGGCCGCGCAGTCGCTGGCGCAGAAGCTGGCGGTCGCGGGTGACAAGCTCGCGCAGGACGCGGTCGAGAAGCTCCACGACGACGTCCGGCGCGTGCTCGACAAGGCGAAGCTCGGCAAGATCGACGCGATCATCGGTCAGAAGCGCAAGCTCGACATCGAGGTCCAGGACCTCGCGGCGGGTCGGTTCCCCGAGGAGCTGTTCGGCAAGCTGTGGAACGCGTCGATGATCGCCGATGACGAAGAGTACTGGCCGTGGCAAGGCGAGTACTGGGCCGACGAATACGAGGGGTGGCGATGAAGCGTCTAGTCGATCGACTGCGCGCCGGCTTCGCCGGCACTACGCGCCCGCCGTTCGGCGGGCTTGTGGCTCGACTGCGCGCCGGCTTCGCCGGCACTACGCACCCGCCGTTCGGCGTGCTTCTGGCACTCGCACTCCTCGGCGCGCCTCCGGCCTTCGCACAGAAGGCAGCCGGCGAGCTCCAGGTCAACACCGTCCGTGGCCCCGCGCAGGAGCTCTACATCCGCAAGCGACCGAGCTCGCCGGAAGCGCCGGTGCTGAGCACGGATCTCAAGGCGCTGCTGACGTCGACGGAGAAGCGCCGCGACGACAAGCGGCTCGAAGCGATCGGCCTGCTCAAGCAGTTCCTCGACAGCAAGCCCACCGGCGACGCGAAGGCCGAGGGGATGTTCAAGCTCGCCGAGCTGCTGTGGGAAGAGGCGCGCCGGCTCTACCTGATCCAGGTCGACGAGTTCTCGCGCGCCGTCGAGAAGTGCAACCAGAAAAAGGCCGCGTGCGAACCTCCCAAGGAGCCGCGGATCGATCTCAAGCAAGCCGAGGTGCTCTACCTCGAGCTCCACGCGAAGCATCCCAACTTCCGCCGGATGGACCTCGTCACCTACCTGATCGGCTTCGCGGCCAAGGAAGACCAGCGCGAAGACGAGGCGATGAAGCTGTTCAACGAGGTGATCGAGAAGTACCCGCGCTCGTCGCTGCAGGGCGACGCGTGGATGATGATCGGCGAGCATCACTTCGCGCTCCAGAAGTGGGAGGAGGCGAAGGCCGCCTACAAGCACATCCCCGACGAGGCCGCGACCTCGGATCTCGCGACGTTCAAGGTCGCGTGGTGCGAGTGGAAGCTCGGCAACACCACGCAGGCTGCGAAGGACTTCAAGCGCGTGCTCGACAAGGCCGTCGAGGCCGAGCGCACCGGCACCGCCGCACAACGCCGTCGCAGCGCCTCGCTCCGCGACGAAGCGCTCGAGCAGCTCGTCGTCGTGTTCACCGAGGACAAGAGTGTCTCCGCGAAGGAAGTCTTCGACTTCCTCGCGTCGATCGGCGGCGAGCAGTACTCGCGCGACGTGCTGCTGCGCGTCGCCGAGAGCTACGGCGCGCAGACCGAGTGGGATCGCTCGAACGAGGCTTATCGCTTCCTGATCAAGATGGATCCCGAGTCGATCAAGGCTGCCGAGTACCAGCGCGACATCGTCGGCAACTGGAACGCAGCGCTCGACGTCGACAAGGCGCAGGAAGAGATCAAGGTCCTGCTCGAGGGCTACGGCCCGACGAGCACCTGGGCGAAGGCGCAGAAGAACCGCGATGCACTCGGCCGTTCGCTGCTGATCACCGAGGAGCTGACGCGCTCGACGGCGACCAACATCCACGGCGAGGCGCAGCGTCGCGAGAAGGGGCTCAACCTCAAGAAGCCGGGCGAGGGCTGCGCGGATCGCGCGTACCTGCCGAAGGATCTCGAGGTGTTCTACACACGCGCGGCCGCCGCGTACGACAACTACCTCGTCGCGTTCGGTGGACCGAAGCAGTCGAGCGAGAAGACGATCGAGGTGCGCTATTACCGCGCCGACATCCTGTGCTTCAAGCTCGCGAAGACCGAGGAGGCCGGCGACGAGTACCTCGCGGTCGGCAAGAGCGCCCCGGTCGGCAAGCTCCACAAGGACGCGCTGCTCAACGCGATGAGTGCGTTCGAGAAGGCGCGCCCGAAGGACACCGCCGGCAAGGTCAAGCTGTATCCCGTCGACAAGAAGTTCGGCGAGGCGATCGACATCTACGCCAGCCTGTTCAAGAACGACCCGACGATCGTCGGTGTGTTGTTCAAGAATGGCCAGATGTTCTACGACTATGGCGAGTGTGACGAGGCGATCAAACGCTTCGGCCTGATCGTCACCGAGTACGCGAAGGACACCAACGCCGGTCCCGCCGGTGATCGCATCCTGTCGTGCCTCGGCAAGGCCAAGGACTACGAGAACCTCGAGTCGTGGGCGCGCAAGCTCAAGCCAGCGCCGTCGTTCGCCGACCCCAAGAAGCAGGAACTGCTCAGCAAGCTGATCGTCGACTCGATCACGAAGAGCGGTGACAAGTACGCCGAGGCCGGCAAGTACGAGCAGGCCGCCACGTTCTATCTCCGCGTGCCCAAGGAGACCGGTGATGCCAAGCTTGCCGGCCAGGCCTTGATGAACGCGGGGGTGATGCTCGAGAAGGCGAAGCAGCCCGAAAAGGCCGCGGACATCTATCTCGACCTCGCCGAGAAGTACGCCGAGAAGAACACCGAGATGGCCGAGAAGGCGGCGTTCTCCGCCGGGTTGGTCTACGAGCGCGTGATCTACTACGACCGTGCGGCGAAGGCGTACGAGCTGGTGTGGGCGAAGTTCCGCACCGGCGCGAAGGCTCCGGACGCGCTGTTCAACGCCGGGGTGCTGCGCCAGGCGCTGGGGCAAAACAAGGAAGCGATCGCGCACTACCGCGAGTACGCGAACAAGTTCCGCGATCGCAAGGACGCGCCCGACGTGGCGTTCAACATCGGCGTCGTCCAGGAGAACGCCGGCGAGGACGGCCCCGCGTACAAGGCCTACGTCGACTACGCGCGGCAATATCGCTCGAGCGGCAAGCGCGTGATCGAGGCGTATACCCGCGCGGGCAGGATGAGCTTCAAGCTCGGTCAGTTCCAGCGTGCGAAGGAAGAGCTCGCGACGTCGCAGCGCCTGTGGAAGGCCGCGACCGGCGCCGACAAGAAGGCCGGCACCACGTGGGCCGCGGAGGCGCGCTACTACGAAGGCGAGCTGGTGTTCCGCGACTACGAGAAGGTGTCGCTCGACGTCAAGGTCGCGCAGCTCAACAAAGCCCTGACCCAGAAGACCAAGCTCCTCGGAGATGCCGAGAAGATCTACATCTCCGTCGCCGAGTTCCAGGATCCGAAGTGGGCGACCGCGGCGCTCTATCGCTACGGCCAGATCTACGACCTGTTCGGGGAAGCGCTCGCCACGTCGGCCGCGAAGCCGCCCGCGAACCTGCCGGCCGATCAGGTGCAGGCGTACCAGGACAAGCTCAACGAGATCGCGGTGACGATCCAGGACAAGGCCGTCGAGGCCTACACCGCGGGCTACAAGAAGGCGATCGACCTGCAGGTGTACGACGAGTTCACCGCGAAGATCCGCACGCAGCTCGGCAAGCTGTCGGCAGCGAAGTACCCGCCCGAGCGCGAGTCGCGCAGCCGCGAACGCATCGGCGATCGTCCACCGAAGCAAGAGCTCGTGACGGAGATAGCAAGATGACCGATGACGAGCGAGGCGATGGAGGCCACCTGGAGGCTGGGGCGGGTGTTGGTGTGGCCGAGATCGCGCGAGCGAGTGCCCGGGACGTTCCTGCAGGGCCAGCGCTGCTCTTGGGCTTCCTCCTGGCGTTCGTAGGGGCTTGTGGCGGCAGCTCCGCCAAGAACATCGGCCCCAAGGGCCGCACGGTGCAGCGGCTCGATCCGGTCAACCCGAAGGCACAGAAGGAGTTCGACGCCGCGATGCGCGCGCTGCGACTCGGAGGTCCCGAGGCGACGGACACCGCGAAGGTCCGGCTCAAGAACGCGCTCGACATCGACGCGAACCTCTGGGAAGCGAACTACGACCTCGGCGTGATCGCCTACAAGGAAGGCGATGATGACGTGGCGATCGGCCACTTCAACAAGTCGCTCGCCACGTACAAGGACCACACGCCGTCGCTCCTCGCACGCGCCGAGGCGCACCGCCGCGCCGGTCACAAGAAGGAGGCGCGCACGGACTACGAGACCGCCCTGCGCACCACCGAGGAGAGCGATCCGAACCGCCGCGATGGCGCCGCCCGGCTCGCTTCACTGCTGCGCGATGCGGGCGATTACGACGATGCGGTGGCCGTGCTACGCGACACCGTGCGCCTGTCGGGCGTCAACGCGAAGATCTACACCGAGCTCGCGCTGATCTACATCCAGCAGAAGCGCTACGAGCTCGCCGATCTGATCCTCCAGAAGGCCCTCGCCGACGACGTCAAGGACCCGGCGATCTACAACGCCGGCGCGCTGCTGTCTCTGCGTCAAGGTAGGGCCCAGGAGGCGTTCGACCGCTTCGACAAGGCGGTTTCCCTCGACGCGAATTACATCGACGCGCGTTTCAACAAAGCATCCGTGTTGCTCGATGCCGGTGACTATGCGCGCGCCAAGACCGAGCTGATGGTGGTTGTCGAGAAGCGTTCCGACGACTACGCCGCGTGGGTCGCGCTCGGCGTGGCGCATCGCGGGCTCAAGGAGCTCAAGGATGCGAAGCGCGTGTGGGAGACGGTGATCAAAGAGGCGCCCAGGCGGGGCACGCCACGCTCGGACGCGATGTTCAACATGGCGATCTTGAAGATCGACTTCCTCGAAGATCCCGTCGGCGGCAAGAAGGATCTGGAGCAGTACCTGCAAGACGCTCCGTCCAGCCACGGCAAGCGCGCTGCTGCCGAGGAAAAACGAAAGGAACTGAAATGAAGTTGAGGCTTGGCGCCCCCGCCAGGGGGTTAGCGTCCGCTGTCGCATTGGTGCTGATGTGTGCCGGTGTCGCCTCCGCGCAGCCGAGGAAGAAGTCGCCTGTGAAGCCGGCACCTGCGCCGCTCACGGCCGACAAGACCGACGGCGCACCTACGCCGGCTCCCGCCACCAAGGCCGAGACGCCCAAGAAGGGCGGCTCGAAGGAGCAGAACTTCAACTTCGACAACCTGAACCTCAACGGCAAGTCGCGCACACCGCAGCTGCTGTACTTCCTCGAACGCGCCAATGAGGAGCTCGAGCGCGCGAGCCTCGAGAAGCGGTCGTTCATCCCGCACCTGGTCCGGACGGTGGAGGAAGAAGCCCTGTGAGCGCAGTGGCCACGACACGTCCCGTTGCACTCCGCACCGCGCTGATCTGGCGCGACGAAGTGATGCACGACATCGTGGCCGATGCTCCGCAGAAGATCACGGTCGGCCACAAGGGCAAGCCCACCTTCGTCGTGCCCGACGTCGGGTTGCCGCCCGGCTTCGCGATCGTGTCGCCCGGCAATCGCGGCTACGTGCTGACGCTGTCTGAAGGGATGCGCGGCACGATCTGTATCGACGGCAAAGAGCAGGCGGTCGCCGACTACGTCCAGCGCGAAGGCGGTAGCGCGGCCGGTGGGTTCTGCGCGACGCCGATCGGCGGGCGTGACTGGGGTGTCGTCGATCTCGACGACTCGGGTGACTACAAGATCTACTTCCAGTTCGTCCCGGTCGAGGCACCCCTGCCGAGCCAGGCGGATCTGTTCACGATGCTGACGCTCGCCGGCGCAGCCGCGATCATGTTCATCGTCGGCTTGGCCGCCGCAGGCCTCGTGGTGGTCACGCTGACGGCCGGCTCGCTCGAGGAAGCGCTACCGCGACTCGTCATCTTGATGGCGTGTGCGTATGCCGCCGGTCACCTGGTGACCGAGCCCGGCTCGAAGATGCGAGTCATCCTCGCGCGGTTCGGGATCGGCGCAGCTTCGGTGCTCGCCTTGATGGGCCTCGCGTGGGTCCAGATGCAGGTCGATTTCGGGGCGCTCGAATGGGTGACCCGCGGGGCGCTGCTGATCCCCGCCGGCGTGATCATCTTCGGCATGTGCTGGTCGCTCGCGATGTCGGATCCCGAGCAGCAAGCCTCGACGGGGTTCTCGATCATCCTGCACGGCGCGCTGCTGATCGGCACGATCATCATCTACGACCCGAACGACGATCCGAACGTGTGGCCCGGCCCGCGTGCGCTGACCGGCGCGTACCTCACCGATCGCATCGAGCCGGTCAAGCCGCTCGAGCCCGAGAAGCAGGTGCCGACGCTCGGCAAGGTCGAGAAGCAGGACGCCGCGCCGAAGAGCGAGAACAAGCAGAACCTCAAGACGGCGACGAAGAACGACGAAGGCGCGTCCGGTGGCAAGGGCGATCAGGAACGTGCGCGCAACAAGAATGCGAAGGACAACGAGAAGCCCGACCCGCCGAAGATCGCGTTCTTCGAGGACAAGAATAAAAAGATCCTCGACAACATCATCGACAAGAGCGTCAACGTCGGCGCGTTCGCTGGCATCAAGGGCGACACCACGAAGAAGGGTGCGCTCGGCTTCGGCACCGGCACCGGCACCGGCGTCGGTGACGAGCAAGGCGGTACCGGCACCACTCGCGGCAGCAAGGGAAAGGGCACCGGCGGCGGCGGCAATGTCGAGGGCGACTTCGTGACCAACAAGGGCAAGGTCGACACAGGTAAGGATCGCCCGGGCGGCAACTGCACCGGTCCGAACTGCAAGGGCGCCGGCCCGAAGGAAGTCCAGGTCAACGTCGGTGAGATGTCCGGTGATCCGGGTGGCTACACCGAGGAGGAGATCAACCGTGTCGTCAAGCGCAGCGCCGGCATGTTCCGCGCGTGCTACCAGAAGGAGCTCAATCGATCTCCGGGCATCGGCGGCAAGATCGTCGTCAAGTTCAAGATCGGCGCGGATGGCGCCGTGATCACCGCGTCGCCCACGGGCGGCACCACGCTCGCGAACGAAGCGGTCAAGGACTGCGTCGCGCGCAACGTCAACCGCCTCAAGTTCCCCCCGAAGGGCGCCATCGCGAACGTCACGTACCCGTTCCTGTTCTCACCGGGAGGCTAACGATGAAACGCCTAGGTTTGATGGTGCTCCTCGGAGCGTGTGCGAACGACCCGGTCTACGTCGAGTGTCCCGACGCTGCCACCGACCCCACGTGTCTACGTGTGATCGAGGCAGGTCAGGACGACGGGACGGGGATGGGCATGGTCGTCGGGGAGGCGAAGACGCGCCTGGTACTGCCGATCAACCCCGAGAAGCCCGAGGACGCGGCCATTCGCGCGATGCGCACCGCCGAGCTCGGGGTCGATGTCCCGTACGTCAAGCTCGGGGACATCGAGGTCGCGGTCGAGTGGACGATCACCAACCTCGAAGAAGAGGAAGGCGACGCGCTCGTCGAGCTCGACGGTGCCACCGAGTTCTTCGGGTACGACCCCGACCTGGTCGTGCTGTCGACCGACGACGAGGCTCCGCCCACGCCCGGCCTCGACGGCAACATCCCGCTCCACCTCGCCGGTGGCGGCAAGTTGTCGGGCATCTTCCGCGAGGACCAGGTCCGCGAGGCCTCGATCGACATCGAGCAGATCACCCGTGCGAACGTCAACCCGTTCGCGGCGACGCTCAAGATCAACAAGAACGATGCCCAGATCCAGCCGTTCCTGCCGTTCGACCCGATGGATCCCGAAGCCGGCCCGATGATCGATCCCAATGCGATCCCGATCCCGCGCGAGGCGTTCGCCCACATGATCCGGATCGACCTGGTGTTCCAGCCGACCCGCCACATGACCCTCGAGTACAACGTCCGGATCCGCGACATCCGTGGCGAGATGATGAACGACAAGCTGATGGCCGCGGATCCTGCGGACCTCCAGGCTTTCGCGCCGGTCGACTTCGCGGTCATGGCGCTGCCATAGCGAACTGGCTGCACCAGCGAACTGGCTGCACCAGCG
>JANNBP010000282.1:0-31444 GCA_031385555.1 Deltaproteobacteria bacterium
GGCTGGGTTGGCTGCGACGGCTGCGGGTTGTAACCCGGGCGCGTTGGCTGCGACGGCTGCGGGTTGTAGCCCGGACGCGCGGGCTCCGACGGACGCGGCTGATAGCCCGGGTTCGACGGCTGCGGGTTGTAGCCCGGACGCGCGGGCTCCGACGGACGCGGCTGATAGCCCGGGCGCTCCGCAGGGGTGGTCGGCTGCCAACCGGCTGGACGCGCCGGCTCGGACGGACGCGGCTGATAGCCCGTGGGACGCGACGGCTCCGGGTTGTAACCGGGACGCGCGGGCTCCGACGGACGCGGCTGATAGCCGGTCGGGCGCTCCGCCGGACGCGGCTGATAGCCCGGGTTTGACGGGCGCGGCTGATAGTTCGCCGGACGCGGACGCGGCTGATAGCCGGCGGGGCGCTGCGGGCGCGGACGCGGCGTGTACGTCGCCGGACGATAGCGGCGGTACTCGCGCGGACGCTCGATCGTGCGGACGTGCACCGGCACGTCGGCGTAGACCGACCAACCGCTGTTGTACGTGTTCGAGCGGTACCAGCTACCGTCGTCACCGTAACGCCAGTAGTAGTTGTCCGAGAAGAAGACCGGATCCTCGGAGTCGTAGACGACGCGAACGCCGCCATCGAGATCGATCATGTCCGGCTCGTCGAAATCCGGATCATATCCTCCATCGGAGGTCGTGGTCACCGTGGTCGTGACGACCGGCTGCGGCGACGATGTGGCGACATATCCACCGCCGGTGCCTGCCGTGGCGTAGCAACCGGTGGTGACGATTCCAAACAGCAGCGCTGCAATCCGAGCTTTCATGATTCCCCGACTCCTATGGAAGGCCGATGCATGATGGCCGATTTCGGACCCGTTTGCTCCCTGATCAACACACGGGAAAAAAGGGCTCGGGCCGTTTGGGGCAATCTGACTCGCCGACAGGTCGAAGTATTCAATTCGACCACGCGAGTTGTACGTGCCGAACCGTGAATGGCGTGGCTACGGAACGTCGCGGGTCGCGATGTTGATCGTCATCACACCCGCGCGGGTCGCGTTGGCCGTCGGCAGGACGGAGTTTGCCGGTACGTTGGCATCGTCGTAGCCGACGTAGACCATCACGCGACCGCCGTTGAAATCCGCGATATCGAAGCCGGTGCGCAGCCCGAGCTTCTCGCCCGCAGCGGGCTGCGGTTGGTTCCACGACAGATCGCGCTGTCCGACGAAGAACACGCTCCACTGCTGCGCGTCGGTCGAGTCCGCGTGCCAGACGCCCGCGGTGTTCTCGAGCTGCACCGGTTGTGCGACGACGTCGTTGCCGCGATCGCGGTTCTGCCAGAGCTCCCAGCGACAGTGCACGGCATCGTAGAGCGCCGCCGGCGACGAGCCGCCGGTCAGATCATCGGCACTCGCCTCGAGCAGGCTCTTCACCGGCGACTGCGCGGGCGTCCACGTGATCCCATCGGCCGACGTCGCGTGACCGACGCCGCGCGCGATCGGCGTCGCGCAATCCGCGCCCATGCACGCGAAGCTCGAGAAGAACACGTGATAGACGCCGCCTTCGAGCACGACCTCGGGATCGTCGACGATCGCGCCGACCGCACCCGGATAGATCTGCTGCGCCGTCAGCACGAGCCCGGCTTGACCGTGAGGCGAGTCGGCCGCCGAGACGCGCGTCCACGCGATGCCGTCGGCAGAGAACGCCGCGCCGATCCTCGACTCGGCGAAGCCTCCGCCCGCATGCGGAAAGCCGCGCGAGCTGCCCGCATACATCATCAGGTAGCGGCGGTCCGGCGGTGCCGCCGGGTTTTCCACCACGGACGGTGCCTCGGTGGTCGCGCGATCCCACGCATCGATCGCCGCGGCGGGCTCGAGGGCAGGAGCGTCATCCACGGTCCACGTCATCCGGTCGGGGCTGGTCGCACGTCGGATCACCTGCGTGCCCGCGACTCCGAACGCGGTGGAGTGCTCGGCCGTGTAGAACAGCTCGAAGCGATTCCTGGTGCTGTCGAACCGCAGGTCGGGATCCGAGAAGGAGACGTCGAGCTTTCCATCCGTGAACGTGGAGCCGGCGAGGAGCTCGGGGTTCCCGCTGCGCCGCGTGAACTGCCCGATCGCAGGCAGTGCCTCGCACATGTTCGGGGGTGTATCGGAAGCGGAGGAATCGACGCCGGGTTCCATGGGTTCATCACCACCACATGCTGCAAGCACGATCAGCGGAAGCCAGCGCATCGCGGGGGGTTGGTACACCAACCACGCTTGCAGCTGCAGAGAAAAAGTGCATCATCGCCGACATGAAGCGCCTGGCTTTGGTTGCTGTGATGATTCTCGCCGCGTGCGAGAAAACCCCCTCGAAGCTCGAGGGAACGGCGAAGGGCGACACCGCTGCAGAAGCTGGGGACACCTCGGAGCTCGAGGCCGTGTTGTCGAGCATGGAAGAGCGGGTCAAGGCGCTCGAAGCCACGCACGGCAAGGGTGCGTTCGATGCCAACGCCACTGGCGATGCGTCGCTCGCGGGTCGGCTCGCGAAGATCGAAGCGAACCTGACACGCCGCGAAGAAGCGCTCGGCTTCCTCGAGATGGCGTTCGCCCAGCAGAAGCGCCAGCAGGAACAGCAGGAAGCGCAGGAGCCCGACGACAACGCGGTGTTCGCCGTCGATATCTCGAAGGCGCTCGCAGCAGGTCAGGTGGATGGTCCCAACTCGGCGATCGTGACGATCGTCGAGGCCTGGGACTTTGCTTGACCCCACTGTCAGAGGGTCGGTTCGACCCTCACGGAGCTGGTCAAAGAGTACGACGGCAAGGTTCGTGTCGTTTACATGAACATGGTCGTGCACCCCGACACCGTGCAGGTCGCGCATCAGTACGGTTGCGCGGCAGGCAAGCAGAACAAGTTCATCGAGTACAAGCACGCCTTCTGGGAGAAGGGGTTCGGCGCGTACGCGTCGTCCGGCGGCAAGGATCGCGCGTCGCTCGGTGAGGAGAACATCCTCAAGTTCGCCGGTGAGGCGGGCTTGGATACGCAGAAGCTCAAGGCCGATGCGAACAGCGCCGCGTGCAAGCAGCGCGTCGACGAAGATCAGAACGAGCTGCGCAAGTTCCGCGTCAGTGGCACGCCGGCGTTCTTCATCAACGGGAAGTTCATCGGCGGTGGCATCCCGAAGCCCACGTTCCAGCAGATCATCGACGAGAAGATCAAGATCGCGGAAGCGTCGGGCGTCTCCGGCGGCGAGTATTACGAGAAAGAGATCATGGGTAAGGGCGTCCGCCAGTTCCGCAGCAAGCGCGACGCGGGGAAGAGGCCGTGAAGCTGATCTCGATCGCGCTGTTCGCCCTCGTCGCCTGCCAGAACAACCCGTCGCAGCTCGATGGCAAGACCACGGCCGGTGCAACCAAGGCCGACGGAAAGCTCGGTGAGCTCGTCGCCGCGGCGAAGCGGCTCGACGAGCGCCTCGCGAAGTTCGAGGCCTTGCACAAGCCTGATCCAGGTGCCGGTTCGACGCTCGAACGGCTGCACCGGATCGAGGTCGGGCTCGCGCGCCGCGAGGAGGCGCTCGGCTTCCTCGAGGGGGCGTACACGCAGCAGAAGGCGCAGCAGGAAGCGCAACAAGCGAACGAGCCCGATCCGAACGCGGTGTTCGCGGTCGACATCTCCAAGGCACTCGCGGCAGGCCAGGTCGACGGCCCCACCTCGGCGATGGTGACGATCATCGAGGCCTGGGACTTTGCTTGACCCCACTGCCAGAGGGTCAGTTCGACCCTCACGGAGCTGGTCAAGGAGTACAACGGCAAGGTTCGCGTCGTTTACCTGAACATGGTCGTGCACCCGGATGCGGTGCAGCTAGCGCACCAGTACACGTGCGCCGCGGCGAAGCAAAAGAAGTTCCTCGAGTACAAGCACGCGTTCTGGGAGAAGAGCTTCGGGGCGTACGCCGCGTCGGGTGGTAAGGACCGCGCGTCGCTTGGCGAAGGTGCGATCCTCCAGTACGCGCCGAGCTTCGGCGCCGACCCGGCGAAGCTGAAGGCCGACGCGAACAGCGCCGAGTGCAAGCAGCGCATCGCCGACGACATGGCGGAGCTGGCGAAGTTCCGTGTCAGCGGCACACCGGCGTTCTTCATCAACGGCAAGTTCATCGGCGGCGGCATCCCCAAGCCCGCGTTCCAGCAGATCATCAACGAGAAGCTCGCGATCGCCGAGGCCTCGAAGGTGGCGGGCGCCGAGTACTACGCGAAAGAGATCATGGGTAAGGGCAGCCGCGAGTTCCGCAGCAAGCGTGATGCGGCGAACACCGCACCCGCGCCGGGACCGGCCGAGCAAGCACCGGGGGCTGGCTCCGCGACACAGCCGGGTGGCGGTTCCGCGGCGAAGCCAGCGGCACCGGGCGCTGACTCCTCGGCAAAGCCGGGCGCTGGTTCCGCAGCGAAGCCGGCAGCCGCAGGCGCTGGTTCTGCAGCGAAGCCGGCAGCCGCGGGCGCTGATTCTGCAACGAAGCCGGCTGCCGCGGGCGCTGGTTCTGCAGCGAAGCCGGCAGCCGCGGGCGCTGATTCTGCAACGAAGCCGGCTGCGCCGGGCGCTGGTTCTGCGGCGAAGCCGGCTGCCCCGGGCGCTGGTTCCGCAGCCAAGCCGTAACGCGGACACCACGCCACCTCGAGGTGTTTTGAACCTCGCGGCACTCTGCGCGGGAAGCCAGAATCCGCGGTCGGAGCTCCGGTAACCGATCTCGCGGCGATGATCTTCCGCGTGTCGGAACGGCTTGCGAGGCAGGCTCTGACTCGGCATGGTGCCGCCGATGAAAATGGGGAAAGGCCTGCACCAGTTCCGCTCGAAGAAGGAGGCTGCGCAGCAGAAGGCTGCGGCTCCCGCCGAACAACCGGCGCCGGCGCAGGACAACGCCGCGCAACCTGCTCCCGCGAAGCCCGCAGCTGGGGCGCGATGAGGTCGGCGGTCATCGCCCTCGCGCTCGTCGGCTGCTTCACGCCGAAGGCGTCGGATCCGTCGCTCGAGGCCCGCGTCAAGAAGCTCGAGGACACGCTCGCGAAGCGTGAAGCCTCGCTCGCCTTCCTCGCGGAGGTCTACGAGAAGCAGAAGGACCAGATCGAAGCCGAAGCAGCGCGCGAGCCTGCCGCGGACGCGATCTTCGCGATCAACATCCGCGACAACCTCGCGGCCGGGATGGTCGAAGGCTCGGCGAGCGCGCCGGTGACGATCGTCAAGGCGTTCGACTTCGCGTGCCCGTACTGCCAGAAGGTCAACGACACGCTCGAAGTGCTGGTGAAGCAGTACGGCGGCAAGGTGCGCGTCGTCTACAAGAACTTCGTCGTCCACCCCGACGCGGCCACGCCGGGGCACCTCGGTAGCTGCGCGGCGGCGAAGCAGCAGAAGTATGTCGAGTTCAAGAACGCGTTCTGGGAGAAGGCGTTCAAGCCGTACTACCAGAGCGGCGGCAACGATCAGGCGTCGCTCGGTCACGAGAACATCCTCAAGATCGCGGGCGAGCTCGGCGTCGATACCAAGCGGTTCGACACCGACATGAAGAGCCCCGAGTGTCAGGCCCTGATCGCGGCCGACATGGCGGAGCTCGAGAAGTTCAAGGTCGGCTCGACGCCCACGCTGTTCGTCAACGGCACGCACGTCGCCGGGGCGCTGCCGAAGGCGGAGTTCGAGAAGCTGATCGACGAGAAGCTCGCGCTCGCCGCGAAGTCGGGCGTCGCGGGCGCCGACTACTACGAGAAAGTGATCTTCGGAAAAGGCGAAAAGAAGTTCCGCTCGAAGAAGGACCCGAAGCCTTAGTTCTTGCGGATCGGGTCGCCGGTGCCGGCCTGGTAATCGACGATCGCCATCGTGACGTCACCGTAGTCGGTCTTCGCGTTGATCTGCAGCGGCACGCGGCCGGCGTCGTCGCTGATCCACAGCGAGAAGTCGCGCTCGTCGGTGTCGGGGAACTTGCCGCCCTCGCGGTCGAGCTTGACGACGTGGGCATCGAAGCGCAGCGCCGGTAGCTCGCCGAGCTCGGTGACCAGCTTGGTCTTGCCCTTGATCGTCACCGTCATCTTCCACAGGTTGCGGCTGCGGAATACCTCGAGGTCCTTGACCGTGCCCGGTGGGCCCTCCCACGAACGCAGCGCGACGAGGAACGTGTTGAGGCACCAGGTCTCGGCAAGGGCTGCCTTCTGCGGCTCGGGCTTCGGCTCCTCGGCGTTGAGGTGGAACGAGACGGGCACCACGCTGCCTTCGCGCTTCGCGATATCCGCGACCGTGTGCTCGATGTCCTCGCTGCGCGAACCGTACTCGTCGACCTGAAACCGGCGCGAGCGCCCGGTCTCGACATCGATCCACGACGTCAGCTTGTCGTCGACCTTGCCGCCGAACCACGCGGCGATCCCGGCGAGCTTCGCGTTGCCCTGCACCGTGATCGTCTTCTTGCCCTCGAGCTCGACCAGGTCACCGACGCTGATCACGAACGACGCGAGCTCGAGCCCCTTGAGGGAAACGCGGTACTGCATCCGCTCGCCGGGGGTGACCAGCGGCGGCCCATTCGGAAAACCTTCCTTGGAGACCGCGTCGTCAGGTGTACCTTTGATCGGGCCGGGGCCATCCGGTTTCACGGGATGTCCACACGACGCAGCAACAAGGATCGCGAGCAAGGCGAGACGGCGCACGGCCACAGCCTAGCGCAGAAGTTGCGGTGGCTACACGTCCTGGCGTTCGTTGCCGCTTGCAGTGACACCCTACCCTTGCACCTCGCGCCGCTCGATCCAAACGACGTCGATGCGGATGACGTGCCCAACGCAGTCGACAACTGCCCCGAGCGCTATAACGACGACCAGCACGACGAGGACAGCGACGGTTTCGGCGACGTCTGCGATGTCTGCCCGACCGTGATCGACGATCAGGGAGATTTCGGAGAGCAGAGTGCGCTCGGCTTCGGCGACGGGGTCGGCGACACGTGCGATCCACGGCCGGGTCGCGACGGCGACGTGCTCCAGCGGATCGACACCTTCCACACCGACACCACCGAGACCTGGGTGGGGTTCGGCTGGGCGATCGGCGGCGATGTCGCACGCACCCTCAGCGCAGCGCGGTGGTCCAGCCCTCTGCCCCTGTCGGGTGACGGCCTGCGCGCGCAGATCCACGTGCCACTGCTGGTCTGGTTGAGCGGCGGCTTCGTCGAGGTCGGCGTCAACGGCGACGGTGTCGACGCCGGGGCGACGTGCCGGATCACGCACGTCGACGGCCAGCCGGATCGACTGATCGCGACCGAGCTCGGCGGTGCGTCGATGACGACCACGATCGGCCCCGTCGCCGCGCCGTTCACGTTGATCGCGTGGCGCACGATCAAGCTCGATCGGACGAGCACGCTGCGCTGCCTCCTCGGCGACACCATCCTCGAGATGCCGCTCGATAACGATGTCCCGGCGGGCACCTTCGCGTTCGCGTCGTCGGGCGCGATCACCGACATCGGCTCGATCGCGGTCTACACGTTCCCGATCAACCCGTGCGCGCAGGTGGGGCCCAACGAGGGCGTGACGCCGCGGATCTGCGACGACGATCCGTTCGACTAGCTGCCGAAGTGATACTTCGTCGTCTGCGTGGTGCCGCCGCCAACGGGCATCGTGCCCTCGAAGTTGATCGCGTTGCCCTCGAGCGCTCCCATCGACGAGGGGAGCCAGACGAGCTCCCTCGGTGCCGTGGTCGAGCCGAGGCAGGTGTCCATCGTCGTCACGAGTTGCATCTCGAGTCCGACGCCGGCGTAGGTCGCCGTGTCGAGGGCCAGGCTCGAGCGGCTCGGATCGATCGCGCCCGAGTAGCTCGCGACGGTGATGCACGGCGGGTTCGGCGCATTGTCGTACGACGTGTTCTCGAGATACTCGACGATGCCGCTCGGCACGTGATGACCCGCGGCGGCGTCGAACGTCCAGGTCACGTTGGCGCGCGTGACGCTCGTGCTCGAGAAGCCCGGTGTGTCGGTCACGATCGTGACCTCGGTGATCCCGATCCAGACGTCATCGTCCCCGCCAGGTTCACCGCCGGGAGGATCGCCGGGTTGCGGGAGGCTGTTCGTGGGGTCGTCGGCGCATCCCGCGATCATCAGCAGAGCGAGCAGTCGGGTCATGCCTCTCTAGGGTGACCTCGACGGAACTGTCGCGACGAATCTTGTCGAACGAACCCGACTACTTGCGAAGGCGGCGGCGGACACCCACCAGCGCGAGCAGGGCGACCAACCAACCCCCACCGCCGCCGGTCGAGCAGCCGCCGGTGGCCTCGCCGAAGTCGGGCGGGATCGCTTCGCCTGCTTCGTCGGTCGGCTCGGAGCCATCGCCGCTCTCCGGCTCGACCGCCTCGGGGACGACCGTCAGCGCGAGGCGGATATCATCGCCGAACGTCGCATCGCCATCGATCAGCGACAGCTGCTCGTTGATCACGGTCTCCTCGGTGACGCTCGGCGTGATCACGTCGATGTCGAGCATCGCCAGCTGGCGCGGAGCGATCGTGGTGCCGAGTGTCGCGATCTCGGTGCCCGAGACCCAGCTCGGTGCGCGGAGCTCGCTGCTGCCGTCGGTGATGACGAGCTTCGTCGACGCCGGCCATTCGACATTGCCGGTGTTGAGGATCGCGACGCGATAGGTGATCGCGGCCTGGGGCGGAGCGCGGTCGGCGCCGGCGATCGAGACCAGGTCTGCGCGGCGCTCGTCGGGAGCCAACGGCGGCTCGGCTCCGCACATCGCCCCGATCGAGAACCCGGTGGCGGGTGCCGCGCGCAAACGCTGTTCGGTCATTGTCCCGTAGAGACCGTCTTCCGCGATCACGTCTTCGGGGTGGTTGCGGTTCCACAGCCGCTGGAACGCCTTGATATCCTGGCCGCGGAGGTCGGCCGATTCGACGTGATCGAAGTGCGGATCGTCGCCTGGCACGCTGTGGGCGTAGTCGTTCGACGTCATCGCGGTCAGCGAGTACCCGGAGATGTCGAGCGCGCGACCCGATTCGTGGTTCGAGCGACCGACCGTGGCGGCGGCGGTGATGCCGCACTTGCCGGCGAGATACCACTGCCGGAGCAGGTACTGCTGGGGCGGCGTGCGGAACGCGCTGTTGACGGCAACGGTGCGGGTCCGCGCGACGGCCTGGATATCGGCGGCGGCGCCGGCCTGGAGGTAGGGCAGGACGGCGTTGCTGGAGAGCATGATGCCGGGAGCCGAGAAATCGATGAACTGGTTGGGCATCGCGCAGGCGATCTCGTCCGCGATCTGGCGCGACAGGCCGAGCACCACGGCGGTCGAGCACCCGGTGGTGCCGACCTGCTCGGCGACCGTGGCTGCCGCCGAGGTCTCTCCGTAATTCACATCAAGTGCATCGGTGGCGCATCCGGTTGCCAGCGAGGCGACAGCGGCAACTCGAGCAGCCAGCGCGAATCGCGTGAAGCGGGGCGAGAACGACGGCATGTACGGTCATCGAGCAAGCGCTGGACCTGTGCATGCCGCGATGCGCAAAGCACACCGACGGGTAGCGCCTGGATAGCTAGAACCGGCGCGACAGCGTGACACCGCCACCGGTCGGGCTCGCTGAGACCGAAATCCGGGTCTCCTTCGGTGCGGTCAAGATCAAGACCGTCCCGACGGCAGCTCCGACCACCGCGACGCCGACCAGCGCGTTGGAGATGTTCGCGGCACGACCGGCCTTGTCGTTGAGGTCGCGCGCCTCCGACGAGCAGTTGTCTCGCGTCGGGCACAGGTCGTTGGCATCGCCCTGCTTGGACAGCGCGTCGTAGCCGAAGTACAGCCCAGCAGCGCCGACCACGCCGCTCGCCGCGATCGTGATCCAGCCGGCCTGCCTGCGCGCGCTCTTGGGTGTGAGCGTTTGTGGAGGCGGTGACGGTGGCGTGGGCTTCTCGAGCTCGATCGAGACGCGCTCCAGGTTTCCATCGACGATCGTGATCGCTTTCTCGACTGGCGGCTTGTCCGACGCGATCACCGTCAGCTTGTGGGCACCGGCATCGAGCGGGTATCCGATCGTGCCCTGGACATCTTTGTCGGGAGCCGATCCCGCGATCGAGATGCCCTGCCGGGTGATCGGTGCACCATCGATCTGCACGGTCGCGTCGACCGGGATCTCGACGATCACCCGCCCGGGCCGCATCGCCGACAGCAGCTCGACCACGAGGCGATCGACCTCCGAGTCGGGCGCGGTGGCGAGCTTCGTCTTGGCGTCGAGCAGGCGACGCCACGCGCGCCCGAGCTTACCCGCATCGCGATGGCAGCCGGCCGCGAACACGAGGCTCGTAGCAGTCCCGTCCGCCGCCACGGCAGCCTCGGCCGCCTCGCAGGCGGGCGTGAAGTCCTTGACGTCGAGCAGCGCATCGGCGCGCGCGGTGTGACAGGCAGCGACCGCGGTGCGGGTCTCCTTCGACGGTGTGACCGAGGCATCGGAGACGATCCGGCTACACACCGTGGAGGAGTCTTGCTTCGCCGCGACCAGCTGCGCTGTCAGCGCGCGATAGCACGTGGAGAGCTCGCTCAGCATCGCGCCGCTGGCGACCGCCTTGAACGCGATCTCGAGCTGTGCGCACGCGTCGGCCAGCTTGCCCTGCGACTTGAGCGTGTTCGCGAGCTCGAGGTAGCGCTGCGCCGCTGCCTGCTTCGGATCGACCTCGTCGGCGTGCGCGAGCTGCACGCCGAGCAACAACACCAGGACCGGGGAGAGCTTCATGTCATTTCCTCAACGAGCAGCGGTAGTCGCCGGGTGGGCAGGCATCCTTGGGAAGTGTGGCGGCGTCGGCGGGTTTCGCCGCGGGCGCATCGATTGGTGGCGGAAGTGAGACCGCAGCGTCGGCCGGTACCACGACGACGCTCGCATCCACGGTGCGGACGCTGGCGTCGCGCAGGCGCACTCCCGCATCGACGCGCGTCGGCTTGGTAGCGGCGTCGACTGCGACCACGGCTGCATCGACCGGGGCCGGTTCGATCGCTGCATCGACCTCGACGTCCGGTGTCACCGTGGCGGTGACATCGGGGGTGGGCTGCGTGACGGGCAGGGTCGACGGAGGTTGCGGTTCGATCGGTCCACCCTTGCCTCGCGAGCTCGTGATCGCGACCACGATCACGACGGCCGCCGCGAGCCCGCCGAGGGCGAACGCGATCAGCTTCCATCGTCGAGGCGAGGGCGGCACGTCCTCGCTCGACGATCGAACTCCAACGGCGAGGTCGTTGGTCGACAGCGGCGAGCCGGTCGCGACGCCGAGCTGGGTGCCACTCGGTGTCTTGAACGGGATGCCCATCGCCGCCGCCGACATCGGCTGGGTGGCCGCGCCGTCGCTACCCCGCGCGGAGGCCCGGCCGACCACCGAAAGCGCGGCCTGCTTACGGGCGGGGGTGAAGGGCAGCAGCGCGTCGCCGAGCGCCAGCACGTCGGCGGGACGATCATCGGGCTTGCGGGCGAGGCACCGCAGCACGAGGGCCTCGAGATCCGCCGGAACGTCGGCTCGCAACGTCCGCAAGCGCGGTGGCTCCTGGGTGGAGATCTTCGCGAACATCTCGGGGATCGTCGTCGCCTCGTGCGGCGGCTTCCCGGTCAGCATGAAGTGCAGGGTGGCTCCGAGAGCGTAGATATCGGAGGAGCCGGTGACGTGCTTCGCCGAGGCCCACTGCTCGTGCGCCATGTACGCCGGCGTGCCCATCAGATCGCTCTCGGTGGTCAACGTCACGCCGTGCTGCTTCGAGATCCCGAAGTCGAGCACCTTCACGATCGTGCGGCCATCGTGCTGGCGAGCGAGGAACAGGTTCTCCGGCTTGATGTCGCGATGGACGATCCCGAGCGAGTGCGCCTCGGCCATCGCGTCGCACGCCTGGAGCATGTACTCGGCCGCCTCTTCGATCGACAGCGGTCCATGACGCTCGACCTGCTGCGCGAGATCGTTGCCGTCGAGGTACTCCATCACGATGTACGGCGTGGCCTCGTCGATATAGCCGAGGTCCATCACCCGGCAGACGTGGCGGTTCTGCAGCCGCACGGCGAGCTGGGCCTCGCGGATGAACCGGGTCGCGTCCAGCTTGCTGCCGGCGAGCCGGAACTTGATCGCGATCTTCTGGTCGAGGTGGAGATGGGTCGCCGCACACAGCACACCCATGCCGCCCTGCGCGAGCACGCGGTCGATCCGAAACTTGTTGTCGATGACCTGTCCGATCTGGACAGGGATGCCCGCACCCATACCTAGACCCATCCTTGCACGACCGCCCATTCACGTCTGCGCTGTGACTCGCAGGAATCCAGCGTGACGGAACGCCTGCAGCACCCGTAGGACCTTCGACGATCCTTGCAAACCTCGTGTGACTGATAGGCAACCAGCTGGCCAGGTGAGAGCATGGCGTGGTGGATGAGCTCGGCGGGCTGCTGCAACAGGTCCTCGCCGGTAGCGAGCGCGCATGGCAGAAGTTCTTTCTCCTTTACGGCACTCGGGTCGAACAGATCGCCAAGCGCTCTCGCGCCCTCGGCTCGCTTCGCGACCACACCGACGACTGTCGGAACGTGATGACCCGCGTGTTCGAGCGGTTGCGGCGTGACGACTTCCGTGCGCTACGGCTCTACCTGACGTGGCAACAACGCAACGATGCCCGCCAGTTCGAGGATTGGTTGACGGTGGTCACCACCAACGTCGCCCGCGACTACGTCGAGGAGCGCCTCGGCGCAGCACGCGACCAGCCGATCAAGCGGCTCCTCAACACGCTCGCCGGAGCGCTCGAAGAGAGCGACGAGGCCCTGGCGATCGGTGCCCACATCACGCCCAAGCTCGCCGCTCAGCAGGTAATGGACTTCGCTCAATCCGACCTGCCGGAGATCCAGCTCGGGGTACTCAAATGCTGGCTGCTCGGCGAGGACTTCCCCGGCATCGCCGCACAGCTCGAGCTCGCGAGCGCCGACGAAGCGAAGAAGCACCTGCGTGCCGGGCTCGCGCGGCTGCGGCGCAAGCTCGCGGAGAGTGACGCGTGACGTTTCGTCGTGGTGTTCCGTAGGAGGTTACTGTGATCCGACTACTGCTGGTATCGACGCTTCTGACGAGTTGTCAGCTGATCATCAATCACAACGAGTTCATCGCTGGTGATGCCAGTTTCCCGGATGTCACCATGGACACGCCCACGATCGATGATCAGGTGACCTCACCTGCTGCGAACCGCGTTCGATTCGCCAGCGCTGTCATCCTGGCCAATCAAGGCGCGGATCCTTCGTTCGAACAAGATGGCACATGGATCCTGGACGTCACTCGTTCAGTGCCGGTGCCGGACCACTATCTCATCGCGCTCGAAGCGGGTTTTGCGGCAGCGCCTCGCTGCGTTTGCACGACGATCGGCGCCAACAATCATGGCTGCACGCTCTCGGAGATACCGGAGTCGCGCGAGATCCGGGTCACGGTTTGGCCAGATCCCGAATCCAATGCCGGCCAGAATCAGATCTCGTTCTACCTGATGTGTGTTGGCGCTAGCGAGACAACCGCACCTCCCCACGGCGTGGAGTCGCCGACGACAGGGAACACGATGCTCGCAACCGCGCATATCACCACGAACGGGATCGTCGATATCGAGGACGGAAACTGGATCCAGGTCACGCCAAGAATCAACGAGAAGTTCTCCGCAGACTTCGTCGCAACTCCGTTCCTCGGCGCCCCGAACTGCGACTGCAGGGGAGTTGGTGAGGGTACGCAGGGTTGCAAGGTCGACTCTTCGGCTACCACGCAGAGCGTCGACATCGTGACCTGGCATGACAACGAGATCACGACGACCAAGAATGAGCTCGGTCCCTACCTGCTCTGCGCGGGGCCAACGGTAGCGGATCGCCCCGCCGGTTCGATGAGATCACCGAGCGCTACGCCCATGTTGTTGGCGTCAGCACATGTCGGAGTGACCGGAACCGTCACGACACAGGACGGCTCGTGGGCGACAGCGTCGCGTTCCAACACCGGACACTATTCGATCTCGATGTCGGGTTTCAGCGCGGCGCCGACATGCACGTGCACCGCGGTCTCGAGTCAACAAGTGCAATGCTCTCCGCGCGCCATCATCCAGCCCGATATGCTGGAGGTCGAGATCTGGGCAGAGCCAAGCACGCCCTTGCTCGACGCCGCCTTCGACGTGATCTGCGTCGGGCCGACCCTGTAAACGCGCTACATGACGTTCTGCTCGAGTCGCCCGTAGGGACCGAGCATGACCAAGCTCGCACTGATCGCGACCCTTCTCGCCGCTCAGACCGCTCGCGCAGATGACTGCAAGATCGCCGGCGCCGAATTTCGTTACACCTGCCCGGAGCGCCCGATCACCGAAGGCATCTGCAAGGACGTGCGCGAGTTCTCGTCGACGTTCGTCGTGCCGACGGATGTCACGAGTGGTTGGACAAGTGGCAGCTACAAGTTCCGACTTGATCGAGGCAGCTGCCGGGTGTTTGTCAGTCGCGAAGGCAGCCCGTGTCCCGGATCTGAAGCCGACTTCGATCTGATGGGACTGCGCGGATCCGTGCAGGCATTCTGCGATGGCTCGTGCTCCGAGGAGACGCGCGTCGGTTGCCGGCTCGAGCGAATCGGTGGTCCGGTGTCACCGTCGCCGGCCGTTGCTGCTCCAGCGACTCCCGCGGTGGCGCCGACGCCGATCCTGACGAGCTTGCGCGCGATGGGTTCACTGGGCTCGATGAGCGAGCAGATCGTCATCGATCCGGGATTGCGACGGACTGGTCAGTTCGAGGTCCAAGCGCTACTCGGCATGATCGGAGACGGTGAGAAGCCACCGCGTGGGATGAGCGGCGTGTTGCTCGAGTTTCGACAGGGGATCTTCAGCAGCTGGGACCAGCAGGGCCACGGTCGCGGGGTCGAGCTCGGGCTCGCGACACATATCAACTACGTGTTCGGTGTCGACCTATGGACTGGCCGCGGAGCCCGCGTGACCGGGATCGGACGCATCGCGCGGAGCTGGGGACGCGTGGGCCTGGGCGGCCACGTGTTCGTGGACGCGCAGTACTGGCGAGGAGAGCAGCTGATCGGCGGGTCGATCGCGCCGAGTTCCCAGACCGAGATCGATCTCGAGAAGACGCTGGTCTCCGCCGGTCCAGAGGCCTGGGTCGCGTTTGGTCGCGAGCCCACATTCTTCGGGCGCTTCACCCTGCGTGGTCTGCTCGGAAATGCCCGCGGATTGCAAGGCGAGCTGCACATCGCGACCGGCGGCTTCGACGTGCGACTGATGGGCGAGGTCGCGCAGTTCACGAGCCGCGTGTTCGACAGTGATGGCATCGAGCAACCGGAGGACGACCGCCCGAACCTCTCGGTCTCGTTGGCGATTGGCTTTCGCGTCCCATGGGGAGAAGATCCTCGGCAGTGATCGCGGCGGAGGGTCCGGTCACGTCAACCGGTGCGAAATCGCGGCTTCAAGCTTCGGGATGGCGTGACGGGTCGACCGCGAGACCCGTTGCAGGGTAAGGAGGTCTTGATGCGCAGTCTCGTGATGGTGTTGATCGTGGGTCTGGCGGGCTGCCAGATCATCATCAATCACAACAATTTCGATCCCCTCGAGGACGCCGGCGGCTTGGATGTCGCACCCGATAGTCTTCCTCCAGGGTCTGACCAGGTACGCTCGCCCTCGCCGACAGGCGCCGTGATCGTCAGTGCGCTGATCAAGCGTAGCGGTGGCGTGGTCGCGGACGGGAACTGGGTCACAGCGGGTGCGCCCAATCCAGTCGGCGATGCCGTGGAGTACCCGCTGAGCTGGCCCGGCGTGTTCGCCGATATCCCGAGTTGCGTGTGTACGAGCCTCGACGACAACTTCCATGGCTGTCGTGTGCAGGACATGAGCAAGGACAGCGGTCGCGTCGACGTCTGGAGCAACATCGATCCGGATCGCGACGTCAACCTGCTTTGCGTCGGCCCGCCGTCGATCGCAGCACTGAACCGTGTCGTGGGACCAACGTCAACCACGTTGCTACTCGACTCGATCCGGATCGACGTCAGCGAGAACAGCCCGTCGATGCTTCGCTTCGAAGATGGTGATTGGATCGCTTCCGTCGACGAGAGCCTCTCCACGATGGGCGTATGGGAGCTCGTCCCGCAGCCGGTCTTCGATGCTCCCCCACGCTGCGTATGCACTTGGACGGGATCCCGTTTTGACACCTGCAAGCTCGAGCGTCCCGCGATGACTGCCCACGGAGTACCTGTGTCGACGCCGCACGTGGTCAGTCCGCCTCCAACCATCACCGCGGTTGGAGCGGACGTCCTGTGCCTCGCCCCAGCTACGACCGATCGGGGAACTCGAGATGTCATCTCGTCTCGTCCAAACGGGATGACGCTCGCCACCGCGACGATCAGGGCGAACAACACGGTACTCCGGCAGGATGGATCGTGGGTCGACGAGACCAAGCTCGGTGGAGATCCGACGCATTCGTTCGTCTGGAAGAGCAACGTCTTTCGTCAGGGCTCAGTACCCAAGTGCCTCTGCTCGGCCGCGACCGGAAGCTCCGCATCGTGCCGAGTCAGCAGTGCTCCGAATGGCGAAGGACTCAACGTCGAAGTCGATGATCTGACCGGAGGTATCAACAGCAACTACACGATCTTCTGCATCGGCGAGTCATTCGAGCCCTAACCTCGATCTTCGAGCACTCGTGTCACTCGCGGGGGCTGGTCACAATCTCCCGAATTCACTTTGTGACCGATCCCCGGCGCGCTCCGTTGGGAGATAGTGAGGTCTTGATGCGTCGTGTCCTTGTCCTGGTTGCGCTAACAGGCTGTCAGATCGTCATCAATCACAACCAATTCGAGCCAGCGTCCGACGCCACGATCGAACCCGATGTCGCGCCTGACACGGGTCCATCGCGAGGAGCGGTGCGAACGATCGCAATCACGCCAATGATCATTGGCGGTGCGTCCGTTGGGTTCACTACTGAGCTCGAGCCGTTCTTGGTAAGTCAGGACGGTCGCTGGATCGAGAGCATCAGCTCGACGGCCCCGTCGGCGTTCGCACTTTCACTCGCCGATGTATTCGCCAGCGAGCCCCGGTGCTTTTGCGAGGCCATCGGGGGCGACGAGATCGACTGCAGCCTTGATGCTGCCCCCACACGAACCGTCGTCCGGTTCGGCCTGTGGAATCGGTCCAACACTCCACAGCAGGTGCAGGTCCTGTGCATCGGGGAAGCGAAGTCGGGCGAAGCCGGAGAACTGCAGTGGACCGGCGATGGCCAGGCATTGCTCGCGGGTGCGAGGTTCGACACGCAGTTTCAGGTCAGCCCAGCGAACGATCAGGATGGCGCGCCAGTATCCCCCTGGATCGGCGGCAACGAGACCATCCACGATGGTTTCAGTCCAGCCATCTTCCGCACGCCATTTCTCGACGTGCCGACCTGCGACTTCAGTGCGATAGGTCGTGGTGGGTTGACCAGTAGAGGGTTCGCGGTCTCGACGCGGCGCTATCTTGCGCCGTTCATTTCGATCCGCGGCATCGTCGAGACCCTTGGCATCGAAGCGATCTGTCTGGGTGGTGTCGGACCGGGCTCGGGTGTGGTGTCACCCTCACCAGCCGGTGCCAAGCTCGTTACTGCCACACTGGACATCGACGGCACTGTGGCGTCGCAGGATGGGAACTGGATCACCACCGTGAGCGGCGAGTTCTTGAGCTTCGTCCCTGCCACGTTCTCGGGGCCGCCTCGTTGCACGTGTACGCTCGAAAGTCCGAAATATTTCGAAGGCGACATCTGCAGCATTCACGATAGCGACCCCACTTCGACTCAGCTTCGACTCCGGCGATACAACATCGAGAACGGCGCTCCAGTGCCGAGGAGGGCCCATGTGGCGTGTCTTCGCGACTAGTTGTTGGCTTGCCGGATGCGGCGGGAGCGATGGGGTCGTCCCGGATGCGGCCGTCGAGCCGGCCGATAGCCCCAACCTCGTCGGGTTGGTGCCACTCTCGCTCGGCAGTGCGTACGTTCGTGTCGACAACGGGGAGTTCGCCGTCGTCGCTCGCAGCGACGGTGATTGGCTAGAGACGGCTATTTCACAGGGCGGTCAGCTCTTCGGTCTGCGGCTCCTCGGGGAGCCATTCAGCGCGGCACCCATCTGTGTCGTCAGTGCCAGCGAAGGTCAGAGCAGTATCGTTCGGACGGGTGCGTGCCAGCTGCTCTCGAACCCGACCGAGAGCGCGATCGACATCCGATGCTGGGATCAGGTGATGAACCAGGGATTCGATACGCACTTCACGATCCTGTGTGTAGGGGAACGGAATGGTACGGAGTTGACCGTGAGGCCCACCACGCCATCGGGTCTTCGACTCGGCGCCGCCGTGCTCACGGAAGTTCAGCCCGATCGCCAGCTGGGTAACTTTGTTGCCGAGTTATCGAAGCGCACGGTCGGCGATGGCTCGCAGAACGCAGAGGTCGTACACGCGACATTCGACGATGCGATCTTCGATGACGCGCCAAACTGCATCGCCAACGGGACGGGCTCAAGCTCCGTCGAGCTAGCCCGTCTCGAACGGACGTCGATCGACGTCGAGCCGAACGTCGCACCGGGCACGGCTGTGCTGCCGTTTCACACACTGTGCCTCGGCGAGCACGGCGCGCCGGAGCGGATCGAGACCACTGCATCGCATGGCGCGGTGGTGGTCGGTGCATCGATCGTGGGCGCATCGACGCATTCTCTCGGCGACTGGATCGAATCCTACTCCCAGCCATCGACGGGGTTGCACCGTATCACCGTGAAGCCAGGTGCCTTGCCCACCACACCGATCTGCGTCTGCAGCAGCGTTACTCCGAGTCCGACGTTCTCCCGATGCACGGTCGAGATGGTGTCTGGTGGCGAGGTAGTTCTTCGCACTCTTGGAGAGAGTAGTGCTCCGCTCGCGACGGATGCCCAATTGATCTGCGTTGCAGAGAACTCGTAGAGACGGATCGTAGGTCCTCGCGGTCTCGTCGTGACTGCGACCCGAGCGGCATGGCAGGCGCGGTCCGCCTATCGCTTGCGGCGCCGCTGCTTACGTGTGCCGAGCGGACGCGCGCGCATCGGTTTCTGGGGCGGAGGTGCAGGACGAGAAGTCATCAGCGTGGCGAAGAATGCGCTCTCGTCGCCGTTGTGAACGTAGAGATACGCGTCGAGCTCGCCATTCGCGGTCAGGGCCGCCCAGCCACGACCGCAGACCGGGCGGTCCTCGTCGAATCCCTCCCACGAGAACTCGACGGCAGGCTGGCCGTCGATTGTCGTCGGGCGATAGTCAATATCAGCACTCACGCATCCGAACTCGACGCGGCCGAGCTGACCCGGACCGAACTCAAAATGTGCGGTTCGAACCAAGTCCAGGTAGTCGCTGCTCCAGCGCTCGGCTTCTGTGATCCGCCAGCACCCGATCAACGGTGAGGAGGGCGTACGCGTCATGGAGCAAACTCCCACAGCATTAACGCACCGCCTCCATCTGCAGCGGCGATTGCAGCGGGGAGGTACAGCCGGCTGCGCTTCAACTCTCGAGCATCCACGTCCATCATCGAACCGGGTACGGCAGCACTCGCCGACGATCAGGTCACAACAGGGCCGCGAGGACTCACGTTCGATCATTGAGCCGGGCGGCAACACTGCCGATAGCGCTGCCCGCTGCCGCAGGGGCACGGAAGATGCCCGGCCATCGCCCCGCGCACAGCGAGTGCAGGCGCCGCTGCTCGGGAGTCGTGCGCGAGCGCGGTGATCCGGTTCAGCGGGTACGCAACGCCCAGGTCATCGGCGGTTCGCTCGCCGAGGATCATCCACAGTGATCCCTGCTGTGCCACACGCGTGACTCGTACGGATTCGAGCTTGCCGTCGTCACGTTCGATCACCAAGGATATGCCGCGACGAGCGGCCTCCTGAAGTTGCGGCAACAGGTTGGAGCGCACCCAGACCAGCGACCCATCGTTGCGATCGATCGCCGGGGCGTCGTGCGCTCCGGCGTCCAAAAGCGCGCCTGGCGGAGCGACCGCCATCAACCGCGCGATGAGGTCGATCCCGAGGTCACGCTTGCGGGTGCGAGGCAGTGGCCCTTCGAGGATGGCCAGGGCACGTGCTCGGTCCATCGCGGACAGTGCCGTCTCGGCGGCGCGCCACTCGTGGTCTTGCAGCACGTAGTCCGCGTCGAGCTCCCAATCCGTCAGCAGCTCTTCGATCTCGACGCCGTCGAGGCGGTTCCCCTTGCTCGTCCCGGACGGTAACGTCGCCTTGCCGTGAGTCTCCCAGCGTTTGCGAGCCGTCACGAGGTAGCTATCTCGCTGACCCTCGAAGGGCTGGTCGGCGCGCCAAGCCCCCACCCTTTGTCGCAAGCGGCGAGTCGACGGCTCGGGCAACGGTGGCAGCGCCAGCGGCTTGGCTGCACGCTCGGGTGTGGTCGTGGTGTGACAGTGAATCCCGAGCCGGGAGACCGCGGACTCGAGTTTGGATAGCGAGACCGCAGCATCGACCACGAACACACCCATCGCTAGCCGGCGCGGACCGAACGACGCGAGTGCGCTGGCCGCACGCTCGTCGTGCTGCGGCTCGACGACCAGCACGCGCCCGACAGCCGTTCGAGCAATGGTGGTGTTGCCGATCCAGTCCAGGATCGCTGCCTCGACGTTCTGGGGGAGCGGGGTTCGGCACACTCCACGGAGCAGGGACAGTGGCGCGAGCCCGCGGGCACACGCGATCTCGATCGACGCCTTGGTGACGCGTGCGACGATCATTCGATCGATCCTCGCCAACTCACTGACCGCGACCGCGTGCACGACGTTCGCGGTCGACGCCTCGGGTGGGAGGAAGACCTCGAAGCTCGGGGTGACGTGCGCCGCGGCGGCCGGCGTCGGCGGCACCTCCCAGCGAATCGCCCTGACGTCCGCGACCTTGCCGAGCGTGAAGCCAGGGAGCCGCCCGAGCGCCTTCGGAACCGCTGCCACCCCGACCTCGCGACCCCACCGCTCCACGACCTCCAGCGGAAGCGCTGGGCCGTGCTTCGCCAGGAAACCTGCGATCTCGCCAGGCAACGTTCCAGGCGCGTAGTGGCCACAGGCAGCTCGCTCGAGCACGTCCACGTTCGGGCGCAGGACGCCTTCCAGATCGGGCTCGAGCAACCCTGCGAATCGTGCCGAGAGGATCCGGCTCTCGAGATCGGCCTCGGTCAGTCCGATCTGCTTGGACAGCCGCTTCAGCGCGGTGCGGTGCGGTCGGTCGTCGTTGGTCAACTTGACGTCGACCTGGACGAGCGCCGCACACAGCGCGAACAACACCCGCCCATCGTCGCCGGGATCAGGTTCGAAGGCGGCGTGAGGATCGAGATCGACGACATCGATCTGCGCCAACAATCGGGTGACGTGCTCAGCGGCGGGCGCGACCAGCATCACCGCTGTCCCCGGCTGCCACCGGGATTCTACTGGCACCGCGATGAACGCCGCGAACGCGGGCGCGAGGGCGAGCTCGACATCGAGGCGCTTCAGCGAGCCATCGAGCTCGCGCGCGAGGTCGCTCACCATCATGAAGCCACGTGCCCTCGCCACTGCCCCGAGGACGTACAACGTGGGCGCGGGCAGCCCTTCGAGGAGCTTTGCGACGCTCTGGGGATCGTGTTGCTCGCGAAGGCGTTGCGCGCGGACCTTCTTGACCTCCTTGGCAGGGATCTCGAGGTGCGCCTGGAACTCCGCATCCGGGATTTGTTCGAACGCGAACGTGAGGGGACGATCAGTTGAAAACTGCATCGTGCGTCTCCTCTCCAGCCGGCGTTACGAAGCCGCTGTCGTCACACTCGATCGAGGTCATGTCTTCGATGAAGAACCGGTAGCCCTGCTCGGTGAGGAACAGCTGGCGGTGGAGCGCCAGCGGCTCCTCGCAGGTGTGACGGGTGACGATCGTGTAGAAGCTCGCGCCACCGGGTTTCGGGCGCAACACGCGGCCGAGCCGTTGCGCCTCCTCCTGGCGAGAGCCCATCGTGCCCGAGATCTGGATCAACACCGCAGCCTCCGGCAGGTCGATCGCGAAGTTGCCGACCCGAGACAGGACCAGGGTTCGCGTTTGCCCGGACCGAAACGAGGCATAGGCCACCTCGCGCTCGCGATGCGGTGTTGCGCCAGTGATCAACGGTGCCCCGAGTGCAGCGGCCGCTGCGCGCAACGAGCTCAGGTACGTCCCCATCACCAGGATGCGCTCGCCCGCGTGGCGCTCGACCAGAGCCTTCAGGGCCTGCAGCTTCGCCGGATTCGCCGCAGCGATCACCGGTTGAGCGCGAGGCTCGGCGACGGCGTACGCGGTGGCAACGCGCGCTGGTAGCGGAACCCGGACCTCGAAGCAGGTCGCGGCTGCGATATGGCCGCTCTGCTCGAGCACGCGCCACGCGACCTCGTAGCGCTTCGGACCGATCAGCGCGAACACATCCGTCTCGCGGCGGTCCTCGCGGACCAGGGTGGCCGTCAACCCGAGACGGCGCCTGGCCTGGAGCTGGGCGGTGAGCTGGAAGATCGGCGCCGGCACGAGGTGAACCTCGTCGTAGATCACTAGCCCCCAGGGTTCCGCCGCGAGCCGATCGAAGTGCGCGTACCCGGTGGGGCCACTGCCGCCCTTCTTTGTCATCATCGAATAGGTCGCGATCGTGACATCGCCCAGGGTGGGGGCTCGTGCACCGTCATAGACCGAAACCTGATGGTCACCGAGTTCGGTCTTCCCGAGGATCTCGCGCCGCCATTGCGCTGCGGCCTCGCGGCTCGACGTCAGCACCAAGGTGCGGGTGCCGAGCGACTCCATCGCGAGCATTCCCACCACCGTCTTACCCGCGCCGCACGGCAGCACGATCACGCCATGACCGGTCACCGAGAACGCAGCAACCGCCGCGGCTTGATACGCGTACGGCGTGAACACCTCACGGCGGGTGCGGATCTCGAGCGGCGCACCATCGACGAGCCCGGCGACATCATCGACCGGATAGCCGAGGTGAAGCAGGGCGCGCTTGAGCGGGCCGCGATTGGCGACCGCGATCTCGAGCCGGCCATCTCGTTCTACAAGCAAGGCCGTGACCTTGGGTTCACGCGCGAGGCGCGATCGCAACGTCGCGTCGTGCAGCTCGAGCACCAGCGTCGCGGGGCTCGGACCATCGACGAGACGGCACGCACCGTGGCGCCCCATCAGATCCCGGATCTCGTGGACGACGTGTCCCGGTAGCTCGAACCGGCTGATCTCTGCCAACCCGTTCACGACCTGGTCGGCGGTCACTCCAAGCGCCGCGGCGTTCCACAGCGCGAGCGCGCTCAAGCGGTAGGTATGAACGTGTTCTGGTGATCGCTCGAGCTCGGCGAACCGAGCGAGCACATCACGCGCCTGTTCGTACTGTGGATGGTCAACCTCGAGGAGGACGGTGCGATCCCCTTGCACGACTGCGGCTCGCTCTGACACCTGACTCCGATACCACGCAGCTCTGAGAATGACGCCAGCGATCGTGCAGGTGAGATCCCCCCAGCTCGGTCAGATGTCCGACTCAGCTACAGGCTCAAGCTCCGTCGAGCTAGCCCGTCTCGAACGGACCTCGATCGACGTCGAGAGAACGTCGCGAGCCCGACGTTCTCTCGATGCACGGTCGAGATGGTGTCTGCCGCCGAAGTGATTCTTCGCACTCTCGGAGAGAGTAGTGTTCTGCTCGGGACGGATGCCCAAGTGTGTTCTGCGTCGCAGAGCATTCGTAGTTGGACATTCCGTCGAACACAGAGTCGGTCTCGTTATCTGGCTGGGGTTTGCCCAACGGGCGCCGAAGATGTCGAAGATGTCGAAGATGTCGAAGATCGCCGCTCGAGCGGGGCGTGCATGACCCACGGTTGGTACCAGTGGCTCGCAGTGTGGCACCCACGCCGTGGCAGCTCGACGAACTGCGGTACGCTGACCTGTGGCCGAGTCGCCGCACACGGGGACACAGCAAGATCGCAAACCCGCGACGCGGATGGCTCGCGCACTGGCGTCGCCTGGCGGCGTGCTGGTCATCCTGCCCGCGCTCGTGATCGCGGCCGGCGTGTCGGTGCTCATCCTCGGCCGTAGCGCCACGCGCGAGACCGCCGAGACGATGGCGCGCCATCAACTGATCGCGCAGGCCGGTGCCGTCGAGCACGACGTCGCGTTCTCGCTCGATCAAGCGGAGCCGGTGCTCGCCACGATGAAGACGCTCGCCGACGTGGCGATGCCGATCCCCGATGCGTTGACGCGCTTGCACGACGCGATGCTCAAGCGACCCGGCGTCTACAACGCGACGATCGCGTTTCCCGTCGGCGCGATGTGGGGCGCGTACTTCGACGACAACGGCCAGCTGCGCGTGCTCGAGAGCTCGGTGGGACCGGGCGGCACGCGCATCAACTACGAGGTGAAGAACGGCCAGCTGTTCGAGATCAAGCGACTGCCGAACACCTACGATCCTCGCACGCGCCCGTACTACGAAGCCGCGGTGAAGGAGGGCAAGCCGACGTGGTTGCCGCCGCGCGTGTTCTCGTCGTCGGGGAAGACCGGCCTGACGGTGACCGAGCCGGTGTACGGGTCCGACAAGAAGCTCGAGGCCGTGATCTCGATCGACTACGACGTCGCGGAGCTCAGCACGTTCCTGCGGAGCGCTCCTCTCGAGGGCGCACACACGGTGATGTTCACGGCCGACGGTACGATCCTCGCGAACTCGTCGAGGATCATGCCCCGGGCCGCGCAGGAGAAGCGGCTGCTGCGCTACACGGACTTCGACGATCCCTCGCTCCAGGCGTTGTTCGCGAGCGACGCCGTCGCTCAGGCGCGAGGCAGGGTCGGCAAGGAGCCGCACTTCATGCGTCTCGCGACCAGCGATGGCGACTACCTCGTGTCGGTCGCGATGGTGGGTGGACGGCGCGCGGGAACGCAGGTGTCGTCGGATTGGTACCTCGCGACGCTGGTGCCCGAATCGACCCTCCTCGGGGCGATGCACCGCCTCGACCGGACCTCGATCATCGCCTCGATCGTCGCGCTCGCGATCGCGCTCGGCGTGGCGCTGCTGTTCTCGTGGAACGTCGTGAGGATGCGTCGAGCGGTTGGCGCTGCGCGTGCAGAAGCTCGCTCTGCCGAAGCCCGCGCGAAGCAACTCGGCAGCTACCAGCTCGTCGAACGGCTCGGTCTCGGTGGCATGGGCGAGGTGTGGCGCGCCGAGCATCAATTGCTCGCACGCCGCGCCGCGATCAAGCTCGTGCGCAACGACCTCGGTGGCGACGCGGAGCACGCGGCCTTGATCCAGGAGCGGTTTCGTCGCGAAGCGCAGACCCTCGCGTCAATGCGCTCGCGCCACACCATCGAGCTCTACGACTACGGCGTGACCGGCGACGGCACGTTCTTCTACGTGATGGAGCTGCTCGACGGCTTCGATCTCTCGCAGCTCGTCAAGACGTGGGGCCCTTTGCCGGCCGCGCGCGTCATCTCGATCATGGCGCAGGCCTGCAGCTCGCTCGCCGAAGCGCACGCGGCAGGACTGCTCCATCGCGACATCAAGCCCGCGAACCTCGTGCTGTGCCGCGCGGCCGACGAGGTCGACATCGTCAAGGTGCTCGACTTCGGCATCGTCCATCGCGTCAACGAGCTCGCGCCGCCGCGCGCCGCCACGCAGGGCGACAAGCGCCGGCTCGCCACGCTGACACGCCGGGTCCCCGATGCCACCGGCGTCACCAAATCCGCGAAGGCGAGCGGCGCCGACGCACCCACCGCGCTCGGCACCAAGCCGACCAGTCGCCCACCGGAGATGCCGGGAGAGAATCCCTCTGACGGCAACCGGCTCACCGTCGACGGCTCGGTGATCGGCACGCCGGGATACATCGCGCCCGAGCAGGCACTCGCGTCGCGGCTCGATCCCCGCGGCGACGTCTACTCGCTCGGCTGCGTCGCGTGGTTTCTGCTCACCGGTGGCGAGGTGTTCAGTCGGAGCTCCGTCGAGGACATCCTGCTCGCGCACGTCGACGCGCCGATCCCGATGCTCCGACCGCTGGTCGCGGGCTGGTTGCCGGTCGAGCTCGAGGCCGTGATCATCCGTTGCCTGGCGAAGGATCCGTCCGATCGGCCCGAAGCGCGCGAGCTCGCCGAGGTGCTGCGCGACATCGAGATCCCACCCGAGCACGCGTGGACACGCGACGCTGCCGTGGCGTGGTGGGCAGAGCCCCGGAAGCTCGTCGAGACCAAGCCCCCACGTGCCGAGGAGCAAACCGCGGTGGGTGCGATGTTGGTCGCCGACCACGCGCCGCCGCTGATCGCGGATGTCGAGGCTCCCTCGCTGCCGCGGTCCGAAGCGCAGACCCTGGTGGCGCGGCCGTCGAATCCGAGCATCGAGTGAAGTCGCCGAATCGCGGTATCCTCGAAGTTATGCGAGGCCTGACCACGGACATGCGGCGCGGAGATCTGCGGCCGTATTTTCTGTGGGACGAAGACGTGTCCATCGACGAGCTGCGCGCCGTTCTCTCAGGGCCCGACGGTTTTCGACGTGACCAGTTGTTCGGAAAGACGTTGCGCGAGGCGCGCGATCTCGATGTTTGGGAGTTCGTGACCCCGACCGAGGTAGCCCGCGTGCTCGACCGGCTGCAGCGCAGAGTCGGGCGACGCTATGCGTTCTGGAAGTTCTTGATCGAAGGCTGGCGGAGTGATGGACTCCTCGCGGGCTAACACGCTCACGGCGATCCAGCGCGAGACGCTGCACGCGTTCTTCGCTCGCGAGCGCGGCTTCTTCCTGACGGGTGGTGCCGCACTCGCCGGGTTTCATCTCGGTCATCGTCAAACCGACGATCTCGATCTGTTCACGACCGACGATGCTGCCTTCGAACGAGGTCGTCACGTGCTGGTCGATGTCGCCCGTGCGATCGGCGGGGAGGTCGAAATTCGACAGGACACCCCGCGCTTTGTTCGCGCCGTGATCGCACGCGGCAACGACGCCCTCGTTGTCGATCTGGTCCACGATCAACCTCAGAGTCATCCCGCGAAGCTCGAGATCGACGGGATTCGCGTCGACTCTGCGCAGGAGATCATGGTCAACAAGCTCGGCACTCTGCTCAGCCGGGCAGAGGAGCGCGATCTGGTCGACGTGTTTGCCCTCGAGCGAAGCGGTTTGAGGGTGGAAGATGCCTTGGGGCCCGCGCTCGCGAAGGATGGTGGCTGCACTCCGGCCACCCTGGCTTGGCTGCTCTCCGAGGTCGAGATCCCGAATGGCATCGAGCTCCCGGGTGGTGTCTCACCAGCGGAGCTTCGAGCCTTTGTGTCCGACCTGATCGTGCGGCTGCGACGAGCCGCGCTCCCAACCTCCGAGTAGTTGCGAAATTCTGCGTGACCGATCGACCTCATCGCGAAGTAGTCCAGATCGTTCTCAGATCCGAGGATCGAGCTAGCCAGGCAGAAGGCTTGGGTTCGCCGCCTCGCGCTGGTAAGGTCCGCGACGATTCCGTCGAAGGAATCGCGAGGTAACACGCGATGGAAACCAAGCATCTGGATCGAGTTGTGATCCGGTTCGTCGGCGATTCGGGCGACGGCATGCAGCTGACCGGCTCCGAGTTCGCGAAGGCCGCCGCCGAGGCCGGCAACGACATCTCGACCTTCCCCGACTTTCCCGCCGAGATCCGTGCACCGGCCGGCAGCTTGTTCGGCGTGTCGGGCTTCCAGCTCCACTTCTCGTCGTCGGAGATCCACACGCCGGGTGACGCACCCGACGTGCTGGTCGCGATGAACCCCGCGGGCCTCAAGACGAACCTCAAGGATCTCGTCGAGCACGGCACGCTGATCGTCAACAGCGGCGCGTTCATCGAGGCCAACCTCAAGAAGGCGGCGTACGCGTCGAACCCGCTCGAGGATGGTTCGCTGGACAGGTACAAGGTCCACGCCGTCGACATCAATCACCTGACGATGACGGCGCTCGCCGAGAGCGAGCTGACGAACAAGGAGAAGGGTAGGGCGAAGAACTTCTTCGCCCTCGGGCTGGTGTTCTGGATGTACGGCCGCGAGCCGGAGAGCGAGATCCGCCGCATCCATCAACAGTTCGCGAAGAAGCCCGGCTACGGCGACGCGAACGTCCTGGTGTTCAAGGCCGGCTACCACTACGGCGAGACCGCCGAGGTGTTCCAGACGGTCTACAAGGTGCCGCCGGCGACGTTCAAGCCGGGCATGTACCGCAACATCACGGGCAACGAAGCGATCGCGCTCGGCCTCGTCGTCGGCGCGGACCTCGCCGGCAAGAAGCTGTTCTACTCCGGCTATCCGATCACGCCGGCGTCGTCGATCCTGCACTCGCTCGCGAAGTACAAGAACTTCGGTTGCCTGACGTTCCAGGCCGAGGACGAGATCGCGGCGATGGGCGCGGCGCTCGGTGCGGCGTACGGCGGCTCGATCGCGGTCACCGCGTCGAGTGGCCCGGGCATCGCGCTCAAGGGCGAAGCGATGGGGTTGGGCGTGATGACCGAGCTGCCGGTCGTCATCCTCAACATCCAGCGCGGCGGTCCGTCGACCGGCCTGCCGACCAAGACGGAGCAGAGCGATCTGTTGCAGTCGCTGTACGGCCGCAATGGCGAGTCACCGCTGCCGGTGCTCGCGGCGAAGTCGCCGGGCGATACGTTCTACTGCGCGATCGAAGCCGTGAAGATCGCCACTCGGTACATGGTGCCGGTGATCCTCCTCTCCGACGGCTACATCGCGAACGGCTCCGAGCCGTGGGCGCTGCCCAACCTGTCGACGCTGCCGCGCTTCGATGTCACGCATCGCACGGATCCGGAGAAGTACTTCGTCTACGAGCGCGATCCCAAGACGCTCGCGCGTGCGTGGGTCATCCCGGGTACGCCCGGCCTCGAGCACCGCATCGGCGGTATCGAGAAGGATTCGCTGACGGGCAACATCAGCTACGCGCCCGAGAACCACGAGAAGCAGACCTACGTGCGGCAGGCCAAGGTCGATCGCATCGCACAGGAGATCGGCGAGCTCGATCTCTCCGGTCCCGAGTCGGGCGACGTGCTGATCATCGGCTGGGGTGGCACCTACGGCGCGCTGCGGCAGTCGCAGCAGCAGTTCGCCGCGCAGGGGCGAGGAGGAGTTGTCTCGCACGCGCACCTGCGCTGGCTGTCGCCGCTCGAGCCCGGCCTCGCGAAGATCATCAAGAACTTCAAGCGCGTGATCGTCGCCGAGCTCAACATGGGTCAGCTGCGGATGGTCATTCGGGACAAGTTCCTGATCGACGTGATCGGACTCAACAAGATCCAGGGTATGCCGTTCAAGGTGGCCGAGGTCACCGCCGCGATCGAGAAGGAGCTGTCGAACAGCGGCGCTCCCCTCACTACCTCCACCACGCAACCGACGGCCGAAGTAGGACAAGCATGAGTGAAGCGATCAAGATCAAGCTCTCGAAGAAAGACCTCGAGACCGACCAGGATGTCCGCTGGTGCCCGGGTTGCGGTGACTACGCGATCCTCGCGACGGTCCAGCGCACGCTCGCGAACCTCGGCATCAAGCGCGAGAACACCGTGTTCGTCAGCGGCATCGGCTGCTCGAGCCGGTTCCCGTACTACATGAACACGTACGGCTTCCACACGATCCACGGCCGCGCGCCCGCGATCGCGTCGGGCCTCAAGATCACGCGCCCCGAGCTCGATATCTGGGTGATCACCGGCGATGGCGACGGCCTGTCGATCGGCGGCAATCACATGATCCACGCCCTCCGGCGCAACATGGATCTCAAGATCATCCTGTTCAACAACCAGATCTATGGCCTCACCAAGGGTCAGTACTCGCCGACGAGTACGCCGGGGACGCGCGCACCGTCGACTCCGACGGGCTCGATCGATCACCCGCTCAACCCGATCTCGCTCGCCCTCGGGACCGGCGCCACGTTCATCGCGCGCGCGGCCGACACCGACGCGAAGCTGATGGGCAAGATCCTCGAGGAGGCCTACAGCCACAAGGGCGCGGTGTTCATCGAGATGCTGCAGAACTGCCCGGTGTTCAACGACGGCGTCTGGGAGGGCGTCAAGGATGATCCGGCCGGCAAGCAGGTCCGCCTCGAGCAGGGCAAGCCGCTGCTGTTCGCGGGCGGCACCAAGGGCATCGCGCTCGGCGCCGGGATGACGCCCGAGATCATCGATATCGTCGATGGGGACGTCTCGCGCGTCCTCGTCCACGAGGAGCGTGGCAGCTCGCTGTACGCCAACCTACTCGCGCAGCTCGTGCTGCCGGACTTCCCGATCCCGATGGGCGTGCTCTACCGCCACGACAAGCCGACCTACGATGCGATGGCGAACCAGCAGGTCACCGATGCGATCGCGAAGCAGGGCCCGGGCGACCTCACCAAGCTGATGTACGCCGGCATGACGTGGGAAGTCGGCGCCGACGGTACGCGCCACTGAACCGAACTTTGCCGCATCGAGATCGCCACACTGTCGCGATCCTTCACGCGGTTCGCCCTCGAAATCAGCCCGGTACGTGATCCGGGGAGGGCATGTGACTTGCTGATCGCGAGGGCATGCGACTCGTGGTCTCCTGCGTCGTTGGTTGCGCACTCGGTGGCTGTCTCGGCGACGACCCACCGCGGTTCGCCGACAAGGGGCAGGGCGTCTGGGTCGAGGTTCCGGCGACCCCTGCGCTGACGTATCGCGCCGTCTGGGGAGTGCACGCAGCCGACGTCTTCGCCGTCGGTGAGGGCGCCGCGCACTTCGACGGCCGCGCGTGGACGACCCTCGAGCTCCCGGTCGCGACCTATCGCGCGATCTGGGGACGCTCCGGCGATCAGATCTGGATCGGCGGCGACAACACGCTGCTCGCGCGCACGCTGACGGGCTGGCAGCAGCAGCTCGTGCTCGATCACGGTCAACCGATCACCGAGTTCTCCGTGCTGTCGATCGCGGGGGACCAGACCGGCGAGTACGCGGTGATCCGGACCGGCGCGCAGTTGCTGCTCGTGATCAACCAGGGGTCGGCGTGGGAGACGCCGTACTGGCGCAGTGGATCGTCGCTGCCGTTCGCGGCACAGCCGAGCTTGCATGCGAGCTACGGCAGGCTGGTGATCGCGGGCGACGGAACGCTGCACGACGTCAGCACGTCGTCCGATCTCGGCGTGCCGCTCTGGGAGTCCCTGCCGTATTTCTACGATGTCGCCGACGGCGTCACCGTGCTGGGCGGAGCGAACGGCGAATACGTCGCCGCGGGGCCGGACCACCTGGTGTTCCGGTTCGGGATCGAGGATCCGATCGCGGTGTTCGAGGACCGCGAGCTCGCGGTCGCACGCAATCCACATGGCGTGTCGATGCGCGACGGTCGTGCGTTCGTCGTCGGCGAGCCGCTGGGATCGCGGGACCAGTCGAAGGCCGGGTCGTCGGTCGCGGCGTCCTCGGTCGAGGCGTGCGACGTCGACGGATGTGCACTGGAGCGGATCGCCGAGGATCCCGGCAAGCCGTTGCAGGCGGTCTGGAGTGACGGCGGCGGTCGCGCGATCGCGGTGGGTGACGGCTGGATCGTGCATCGCACGAGCTGCGG
>JANNBP010000284.1:0-17815 GCA_031385555.1 Deltaproteobacteria bacterium
CCACGTTCCGCGGCGAGGGCGCGTACACCGACGCGCGCCGGCCCGTTCACGTGAGGTTCGGCGTGCCGCTCGTCGAGGATCTCGCGCGCCGCGACCTCCGGGTCAACGCGATGGCGTACGACCCCGGCACGCACGAGTTGATCGATTCGTACGAAGGCCTCCTCGATCTCGAGCAGGGGGTGCTGCGTGCGGTCGGTCCGACGGGCAACATCTATGACGACGCGGTTGGCCGGTTCACCGAGGACGGGCTCCGCGTGATGCGCGCGGTGCGGTTCGCCGCGAAGCTCGAGCTGCCGCTCGACCCCGACACCGAGCGCGGCATCACGCCGGCCCTGCCGTCGCTCGCGAAGGTGTCGCGCGAGCGCGTGTCCGACGAGCTCCGCAAGATCCTCGCGACCAGGCGCCCGTCGCTCGCGCTGGTGCCGGCGTTCCGCACGGGCATCATCGGATCGATCCTGCCGGCGCTCGCGAAGATCGAGGTCACGCGCTGGGTCGCGCGCGTCGATCGCGCACCCGTCGACGCGCGGCTCGGGGCGCTGGTCGGCGACCTCGGCGTGCTCGCCGGGAAGCGGCTCGATCCGAAGAACGTGAAGCTCCTCGGCGAGGTGCTCCGTACGCTCAAGTTCAGCAACGACGAGCTGACGGTCGCCTCCTCGATCGCGGCGGCGTTGCCCGCGACCGCGATCACCGACTGGTCGGAGCCCGAGCTGCGCCGCCTGCTCTCCGATGTCACGCGTCCGCGCGCCGCACTCGCCGTGGCGCTGTGGGACGCCGATGACAGCCCGCTCGCCGAGCGTGGCAAGGCGATCCTCGCGCGCGGCGATGCCCTGGCGACCAGCGAGCTCGCGATCACGGGCAACGATCTGATGACCGAGCTCGGGATGCCCGCCGGTCCGGCGATCGGCAAGACGCTCCGCACCCTGTTCGAGCGCGTGCTCGACGAGCCGGCGCTCAACACGCGCGACACGCTGCTCGCGCTCGCGCGTCCCTGAGCTCGCTCCGCTCGCATGGGGTCACGCTCCCCTCTACGCAGCGTGCAAACCCACGCACAATGCGCGCAATCTCCGATTGGAGCGGTTTCGCGCGGTCTGTACGGTTCGCGCCAGACGCCGAACGATGCTGCGCACCTGGAGGGGTGGACCGTGACGCTATTGAAACCGCGTGGGCGCAGGGCCTTCGTTGCGATCGTAGTTGGTCGGGCACTTCGCCAGGAGCTCGGTGGCCTCGAGGAGGTACGGGCTGTCCTTCGGGACATCGCCGGTCGCGGGAACGAGCGTGCCACGCACGATGATCTCCGCCTGGTCCTGGAACTTGTCGGGCGCCGGCCCCGCGTAGACGACGCGGATCACCTTGTCCTTGTTGGTGGCGAGGAACATCAGGGACGACTTCTGATCGCGGACGCGCGAGCTGATGGTGCCGCGCTTGACGAAGCCGTGGACGCGCAGCGGCGTGCCTGCGAGCGACGCAGGATCCTTGTCGACCAGCTGATCGACCTCGAGGAACAGGTCGGCCTCGATCCCCTTCTTGCAGGCGCCGCCTACCAGCACGATCACGGCGAGGACGAGCCACCTGTTCGACACGCCCCGAGCATACCGCTACGCTCGCGCGATGCGGTGCAAGGGGCATGGGGCGGTCGAGGCGACGCGGCAGTGCACGGCGTGCTTCGCGGGGTGGTGCGGGCAGTGTGCGCAGACCGTCGGCCGTCGCCAGGCCTGCCCGGCGTGCGGTCACGTGCTCGTCACCGCGGATGCCGAGGTCAAGGGCGTGACCGCGCTGCTACGCGACGCACAGCAGCGCGTGGTGTCCCTCGAGGGGCTGTCCACGATCGGCGCGATGGCCGCGTTCTACGCGCTGCTGTCGTTCTCGCGGTTCGCGATCTTCTTCTATCTATCGACGCTGGCGATCTACTACTTCGCGATCGTGCGCCACGTCGGCGAGGGCAAGGACGGGATGCCCGGTCCGAGCGATGACGAGCTCGGCAAGACCATCAGCTTCGCGTTTCGCGGCGTGTTTTGCGCGGTGATCGCGTTCGCCCCGGCGCTCGCCTACGTGGTGTTTTCCGACGACGGTGACCCGGCCACGCTGATCGCGCTGGTCCTTGTCGGTCAGACCTATCTGCCCGCTGCGGTGATCGCGATCGCGCTGTCGAATCACACGCTCGCCGCGCTGTGGCCGGTCGCGTGGTTCCAGGTGATCGCGCGTGCCCCGAGCTCGTATCTGCGGTTCGTCGTGCTGTGGATCGGTTCGTTGGCCGTCGGGATCGGGCTCCAGCTCGTCACGATGTCGGTGCTCGACTACAACGTGATCGGCTTCTTCGCGCAGGCCGCGCTGTGGACCGGCTTCTGGTTCGCGCAGGCCGTGCTGGTCGGCCACTACCTTCGCGAGAACCGCAGCGCGTACGGTTGGGGCTGATCCGTGCACGAGTTGCGCAATCGACCTGTGCACCAGATCGCGAGGCGAGCTAGCCCGTTTGCACACGCACGCCATCCGCTTCTGTCTGGAGACCTCATGTTGCTTCGTTCACTCCTGGTTTCGCTTTGTCTACTCCCCACGTCACTCGCCGCCGCCGATCTGGTCGCCACTCGCTGTAACGGTCCGAGGGCCGGAAACGTTCGCGTGATCACCGATGACGGCAGTGCCTGTCGCGGGTTCTCGACGGCCGGAAAGGAGCACCGCTTCGCTCGCTTCGTGAGCGGCACGCTGCTCGTGTCGAAGGACGATCGGACCATCGTGCTCGTCGAGGACTACCTCTTGGGCTCGGTCGAAGGTTCGGCGATCGTCGCGACGGTCGATGGCGAGCGGATCATCAATCCCACCGTCGTCCAGATCTGGCGCGATGGAAACCGTGTTGCCACGTACGACATCGCGCACCTCGTGAAGGACGTCAAGAAGGTCCGGGAAACGATCTCGCACGTGCGCTGGGTCGCGCAGCTGCCGACGTCCGTCGACGACCGGTTCACGCTGATCACCACGTCGGGCCGCGAGCTCACGTTCGACGCCAAATCGGGCAAGCTCGTCGACGAGACCGACGTGCCCGTCCCGAACCGGCCCTAGCGAAGCGTCGCGAACGCGTCGACGACTACAGTGACCGCACCGCGTCCGCCGACGATCACGCGCGGTAGCTCGAGGGTCGCGATCGCGTCGATGTCGACGACCAGATGCGAGGCGCGGCGGAGCACGTTCGCGAGCCCCGTGCGGTCCGGTTCGGGGTCGTCGGCACGCGAGGCGATCACGTGGGCCGCCAATGCCTCGGCGTCGATCGATCGCAACGGGGCGGGGGCGGCGGCGAGGCGTGCGCCGGCTTCGAGGACGACCGTCCAGCCGAGCGACGGCAACTGGAGGAACGTCACCGCGACCTCGCGACCCGCGAGGGGTTTGGCGCGCACGATCACGCCTTCTTTGGTGTTCGCCTTCGCCTGCACGGCGCTGAACGCCTGGCGGACGAGGGCATCAGAGGTGACGTCGTGCTCGACCGGGCAACCCTCGGGCTCGCTCGGCAGGTCGTGGCCAAGCGGCTTGAGCTCGACGGGATAGCCGATCTGTCTGGCGAGCTTCACCGCGGCCGACGGAGTCTCGGCGACCGCCTGTCGCCCGATCTCGACGCCGTACGCCCGGAGGAACACCTTGGTGTGGTGGTCGCCGATCCGCGTGGCATGGACGTTCGCGAGCCACGCGAGCTGACGCTCGAGCCGCTCGCGATCGATCTGCAGCTCGGTCGCCGCGATCCGTGGCGCCGCCCCGAGCCCGATCGCGCTCCGCTCCGCGGCCTGACCGAGCGCGGCGCTCGCACCGAGCGCGGCACGCGCGCCGAACAGGGCCGGGACATCTCCGGCGAGCTCGCCGCGCGGCGCGACCGCCACGTGCAAGGCAGGGACGTTGCGCGGGGGACTGCCCAGCGCCGGATCGTAGAGCGCGACGTCGGTCGGATCGTCGGGTGGAGTCAGCGGCGAGCGCGTGTTGAGCGTCTCGGCCTCGACGACGATCGCCTGGGCCTGCGCATGCAGCCACGAACCCTCGGGCGCGATCACCGCCGTGCGCGGCCCGGTGGGGAGTCCGAACCGGACGAGCAAGACGATCGCCTCGAGCCACGCGTCGACGTCGTGCAGGATCGCGGCGCCGTATGCACGGAGGTGAGCCAGGGCCGCGACGCGCTCGATCGCCGCGCGGTTGGTGCCTCGCACCGCGGGCGCGAGCAGGCAGACCGGTCGCCCGAGCTCCGAGGCACGCGCACAGCGCTCCGCGAGCTCGACCGCCTGCGCCGCCGACGGCGGAGCGGCGAGGGCCCACGCGACGATCACCGCCGCGGCGTCATCGTCTGCCGGCGCCTCGACCACGCGCGCCGAGATGCCGCGGGCGCGCAGCGCTTCGATCGCGGTCCTGCCGAGCTCGGTTGGGGCGATCACGTCGACGCGCGACGGCGCGAGTTGCGCGGCCGCGGAGGAGCGCGGGGCCTGCGCCATCACGACCCCTTGTGGGAGACGTGGACCGCCAGATACTCGGCGATACGCTCGACGGTCCGGCGTGCGGGCTGCCCGGTGCGGGGAGGTAGGGCGCGATGGCCGAGCACGATCGGATCGAGGCCGAGCGCGGCGAGATCGAGACGCTTCATCGACGCCGACGGAATCGGCGTGGGGTACTCCTCGATCGCAGGCCCGGCGATCCGGATCCCCAGGACGATGGATCCGCGGACCCGGCAGGTCTGCAGCTCGTTGCCCGCGACGCGATTCGCGAGGATCGCGTTGCCCTCGGGCGCGACCGCGACGACGTGCGTGAGCTGCGCGGCATCGAGCAGCTCCGCGATCGCGGCGACCTCGACCCATCGCTCCGGGCGACTGGCCTCGTCGACGAGGATGATCTTCGAGTCGAGCTGGCGCGCGACCGCCGCCATCACCTGCGCCCAGCCGAGGTAGTCGAGCTGGAGCTCCGTGGGCACGCCCGCGCTTTGCAGGCCGGCGCGGTTCGCGCGATCTGCCGCGAGATCGAGCCAGGTCGGATCACCGGCGGCGACCGCCGTGGCGGCCCCGAACTTCGCAGCGGCGGCGAGCGTGCCGTCGAGCCAGCGGATCGAGCGTTGTGGCGACGCGCTGCCGAGCCACACGGCGACGGCGGTCTGCTTCACGTCGCCCTGCGTCTGGGCTCTCATCACAGCGCCTCCAGCGCGGTGATCAGCTCGACGAGCGCCGTGCCGGCGAGGCCGGGAATCGCACCGTCGACGTGCTTGCCGATGGTGTCCTTTGCCTGACCGATCCGGATCAGGCTCGACGCGCCTGCGAGGTCGATCGAAGGCGACCCGATCGCGACGCACAGCTCGGGTGCGAGCGGCGTGGTCGAGCTGCGCACCACCGGCGCATCGAGCAGCGAGGCGAGGTGCGTGGCGGCGTCCATGATCTGCGGATCGGCAGCCGACGCGTCGTCGATCGCGACGATCGACCCGCCGCCGTGGCGGATCTCCGCGGGTGCGCTGCCCGCGATCTCGACGCGCGAATCGCCGCCACCGGGCATGGCGAGCACGACGATGTCGATGTCGTCGTCGCCGACGGTGGTGGCCTGGCTCGCGCCGATCAGCACGACCGCTGCACCGCCATCCGTGGCGCGCACGTAGCTGCCATCGCGATCGCGCAGCTCCACGTGATCGAGCCCGATCGCGCGTGCCCGGATCAGCAGGCGCGCGCCGATTCGCGCGCCGGTACGTGGACCGAGCTCTCCGGCACTCGGGGCATCGGCCCCGAACAGCACGAGGCGAGGGCGGAGATGATCGAGCACGCCTTGCCACGCCCCGCCGACCGCCGCCCACAGCGGAGCGATCGGTACGTCGGTGATGGCCACCACAACCTTATCCGCGCCGCCTTTCGCGAGCGCAGCCCGCACCTGCTCGATCCCGGGCACGTGCCCATGGGAGATCTGGCCGGTCGAGTCGGCAGAGCCGCGGTCCGTCGGATCGTGGATCACGAGCGCCGCATAGAGCGTACCTCCCCACGACGACGCCACCGCGCGTCCCGCGGCGAGCGCCGCGAGGGACGACGGATGCGGGCGCGCACCGTCGAGATCGATGTGGACCAGGACGGCTCCCACGAATCCGACGACGTTAGTCTTATTCGCGAAGGCGGGTCAACATAACGCACTCATTCCCGAGGCTTGCAGGCCCGACGGCAGGTGCCATCCGCGACCTCCAGCTCCCAACCGTGGCGAGCGCAGACCAGCTGCTCGCCCTCGACCCAGCCATCGGAGATTCGCCCGCCGTCATGCGGACATCGGTCATCGACGACGACGAGGGTTCCCGACGCGAGCCGCGCCACCGCGACCTCGCGTGCCCCATCTCTGGCCCGGACCAGCGCCCCGACTGGAATCAGGGGCAGGTCGCGAACGTCCGGCGTGCCGTCATCAGGGTCGTACCCGAGGACATCGAGCAGCTGCGCCGAGACCGGACCCATGGCCCGACCGTACGGGCCGGGTCTGACATCTCCGGTCCGATCAGGGATCTACGAGTGAACGCGAGCAAGGGTGCACAACACCACACGACCGTCGGGCGACGCTCGCCGGCCACGACACTACTGTCTCGCGGCTTGCCGCAGACCATGATCGACGAGCACGAGCGCGACCATCGCCTCGACGATCGGCACCGCGCGCGGCAGCACGCACGGATCGTGGCGACCCTTCGGCATCAGCGTCGTCGGCTTGCCATCGCGATCGACGGATTCCTGTGGCCGCATGATCGTCGCCGTCGGCTTGAACGCGATCCGCAGCGTGATCGGCTCGCCGTTGGAGATGCCGCCCTGGATGCCGCCCGAGTGATTCGTTCGCGTGCCGATCGTTCCATCATCGCGGCGATAGAACGGGTCGTTGTGCTGACTGCCGGTCATCAACGTGCCCGCGAACCCGGAGCCGCTCTCGACGCCTTTGACCGCCGGGATCGAGAGCATCGCCTTGCCGAGATCCGCCTCGAGCTTGTCGAACACCGGCTCGCCCCAGCCGGCGGGGACGCCACGTGCGATCACGCGGATCACGCCGCCGACCGAATCGCCGTCCTTGCGCGCCGCCTCGACCCGCTCGATCATCTGGTTCGCGATCGCCGCGTCGGGACACCGGATGTCATTGGTGTCGACCTGGGCCCGCGTCACGGTCGCTGGATCGACAGCGGCACCGATCCCGGCCACCTCGTCGACCCAGGCGACGATCTCGATTCCGCGTGCCGCCAGCAGCTGCTCGGCGATCGCCCCCGCCGCCACGCGCCCCGCGGTCTCGCGCGCCGATGCTCTGCCACCCCCCGCGATCGAGCGGATGCCGTACTTCGCGTCGTAGGTGAAGTCCGCGTGGGAGGGCCGGTAGGCGCGGGCGATATCCTCGTAGTCCTTGTTGCGTGCATCCTCGTTCCGGATCACCAGCGCGATCGGCGTCCCGAGGCTCTTGCCGTCGAGGATGCCCGACAGCACCTCGACCTGGTCGGGCTCCTTGCGCTGGCTGACCAGGCGGCTCTGGCCGGGCCGCCGGCGGTCGAGCTGTGCCTGGATCCCCGCGATCGAGATCGCCAGGTTCGGAGGACAGCCATCGATGACCACGCCGAGTCCCGCACCGTGCGACTCTCCAAAGGTGCTGATCCGGAACAGCGTCCCAAAGCTGCTGCTCATGGCGCGAGACTACCTGACCCCATGGGAGGTGATGTCGGAGGTGATGTCGTTTGCGGGGATGGCGCGTTTGGGAGTAGGCTGGTCGAGCTGATGGTCGAGGATCGCCGGCCCACGGCTCAGGAGATCGAGGAGCTGATCGATCTGGTCCGAAGGGATCCAGGATCGCCGGCTTTCATCGACCTGGGTGAGGCATATCTATCTCTCGGTCGACCGCGTGATGCGATCCAGGTCGGCACGATGGGGCTCGAGGCCGCGCCCGACAGTCTCGAAGGCCGGGTGATGCTCGCGAGAGCGTTCGCCTCGCTGCATCAATGGAAAGAAGCGCAGGGCGAGCTCCTCCGCGTGGTCAAGGTCGACCGCTCGAACCGGCAAGGCTTCGCCCTGCTCGGCGAGGTGCTGCTTCGTCGCTCCGACTTCGAGCGCGCGGTGCCGGTGCTCCAGCACGCGCAGAACCTCGATCCCACGAGCCCGCAGATCCTGTCGATGCTGCGCCGTGCCCGCGCCGGTCAGCAGCTCGATGCCCCGAACCCGATCCCCACGCCGGTCGCGCCGCGTGGCGAGACCGATGCTCCCGTCGAGATCCAGCGGTCCCCGCGGTCGATGGCCGCGCAGCCGAAGCCGCCGCCGCGTCCGCCCGGGCCGCCGTCGCAGAGCTACGGCGGCCTCGACTCGTTGACCGAGCCGGATCCCTCACCGCACAGCCTCGCTGCGATGCAGGCCTCGCAACCGATGGCACCGCCGCCCGCGCCGATGCCGCGCGCCCCAAAGCAGACCGCGCCACCGCCGATGAGCCTCGAGGGCGTCAAGCCCCGCATCATCGCGAGCCACAAGGTGCAGAACGCAGCGGCGGCCTCGCTCCGTCAGTCTGCCGCGGTCGGCGAGAACTACCTGAACGATCTGCTCACCGGCGGGCTGCTCGATGTCGCCGGCGTGCGCGTTCCCGACGAGGAATACGATCTCCGTCCGGATCGTCGGTGGGGTCGATCGACGCGCCGCGCGTTCATCTTCCTGTTCGTCGTGCTGGTGCTCGGCATCGGCGGCGGCGGCACCTGGTACTGGTGGAGCGAGAAGAAGAAGACGGAGGCGGTCGCCCGGCTCCAGCAGGAAGCAAAGACCGCGGTCGGCGACGGCGAGTACGTCGGCCTCGTCGACAGCCTCGGCAAGCTCACGCAGGCGCTCGACAAGGACAAGGCGAACAAGCAGACGTTCGCGTACTACGTCGAGTCCGGCGGCCTCGCGGTGCTCCTCTATGGGGAGGCGCGCGTGCCGAGCCGCGAGGATCCGACGAAGGAGATCCTGATCGGTCCGGACCAGGTAGATGCGGCGTTCAAGTCGATCACGATGGGTGAGGACCAGCTCCTGCCCGGCGACGAAGGCAACCGCGAGAAGGTGATCGGCAAGGTCGCCTACGAGCTGGCGACGCTGCCGAACGATCAGAGCAAGCCCGAGCTCGTCGTCGCGGCCAACCAGAAGCTGGCCGACGTCAACAAGATGCTCGACGACTACATGGCGACGGCCAAGACCGATCGGTGGGCGCAGTGGCTGAAGGGCCGCGCGCTGCTCGCCTCCGGTAGCCGCCGCGCCGCCGCGACCATGCTGAAGGGCGCAGCCGAGGGCCCCGGCACCGAGGGGCTCGTGGTCGCGATGGTCGACTACGCGAACCTGCTCGTCGACGAAGGCAAGACGAAGGAAGCGCTCGTCTACTACAAGACCGCGAACGATCGCACGAAGGGCAACCACCAGCTCGCGATCCTCGGCGAGGCGATCGCGAAGAGCGAAGCGTCGATCGAGGTCAACGAGACGCTCGGCGATCTCAACGCGAAGTTCGTGGTCGAGAAGATCTCGACGCGTGTGGCGGCGTATCGCTGGCTCGCGATCGCGATCGCGAACCTCGCGATCGAGGAGTACCAGTCGGCGATCGAGGCGATCAACAAGGCCACGCTCAACAAGCCGCCGGCCGAGCCGCGGTTCTGGTCGCGTGTCGCGTGGATCCACTACAAGATCGGTCGCGCCGCGAAGCCGGAAGAGAAGCAGATCGGCGACCTCGAGGAGGCGCGCAAGGCGATCGACAAGGCGTTCTATTACAACCCCAAGCCCGAGCCGGATCCGACGAAGCAGATCGTCAAGGCCGGGCTCGAGGGCCTCGCTCATGGGCTGCCCGACAAGGTGCTCGACGAGGCACCGAACAACGACGGCGTACGGCCGGTGGTGCTGCGAACGTACGCGCTGCTCGACCTCGGCAAGAACAAGGAGGCGTACGACGAGGTCCAGAAGGCGCTGCAGAACGTGCCAGGCTCGACGGGCAAGCCGTGCGAGGAAGGCAACGACCAGGCGAACATCGAGGCCAAGATCCTGTGCGAGCAGGCGCGCATGCTGTCGAACGAGAAGGAGCGCACCGCGGCCGGCGACGCGCTGCTCACGCTCGCACGCCAGGCGAAGAGCAAGCTCGGCCGACACGCGCTCGGTGTCGCGTACCTCGCGCTGGGCGATCTGGTGAACGCGAAGGAGCACCTCGGGCAGGCGGTCAAGGACATCAGCGAGACGTCGCCGAACCCGTTCGAGTACCGCACGCGGACGGCGCTCGCCGAGATCGCGTTGCGCGAGAAGGACCTCGAGGCCGCGAACAAGATCGCCCAGCAGTCGTTCGAGATCAACGGCAACTACTTCCCGACGCGGGCGCTGCTCGCGCGCATCCTCGTCCGCAACAAGGAACCCGAGAAGGCGATGACCACGCTGACCCCGATCCTCACCGAGGGCGGCGGCGCGATCACACCGCAGGTGCAGGTGACGCTCGCGGAGATCTTGGTGGTGAAGAAGGACCGGACCAAGCCGGAGGAGGAGCGCGCCGAAAAGATCCTGACCGAGATGAAGGGCAAGCCCGGCATCCCCGACGAGGAGATCGGACGCGTCGCGGCGCTGCTCGATCCCAAGCTCCCCGCCAAGCTCGGCGTGCCTGAGCCTGCGGCCGAGCCGGGCAAGCCAGGCGACGCAGAAAAGCCGCCGAAGCAACCGCCCCGTCGCCGCGGACGGTGATGCGCTGGACCGCAGGCGTGCTCGCGCTCGCACTGGCGTGCGGAGGTGGGGACAAGGCTACGGTCAAGGTAGAGGCAGTGACGCTGACCGATGGTCGGCTGAGCGAGCTCGCCGACGCGCGCACGCGCCTGATCTCGACACTCGAGGAGGACCGCACGAACGGCGCGGTGATCGCCGGGATTGCGGAGATCGACGGCTTGTCGGCGCTGCTCTACGGCATCCCCGTTCCCCGAGTGTTCGCGCCCGTCGCCACGGGTGCACCGGGCTATCGCTCGTGGGTGATCGGCAAGGTCGCGTTCGAGCTGACCCGCGCCGACAAGCCCGAGGCGCTCGCGCCGCTCGTCTCGCTGCTCGAGAGTCTCGCCGGCGCCGATCTGTGGCGGGACTGGCTCGGCGCGCGAATCGATCTCGCACGAGGCGACCGCGTGGCGGCGATGGCGAAGTTGGAGCGACTGTCGCTACCGGTGGCGGCGATCGATCGCGCGATGCTGCGCGCCGACGCGGGGGACGATCGCGGCGCGGCGCAGAGTTTGGGAACCGGGATGCCCGAGCTCGCGGCGGTCATGCAGGCGGTGCTCTATGCCGAGCAGGGCTCGCTCGAGTCGGTGAGCAGGACGCTCGCGAAGGTGAAGAGCGATGCCCCGCGGATCACCGCCTATCGGCTGGTGGTCGACGCGCTGCTCGGACTGACCAGTCAGCGCTACGACCTCACCGCCGCGGCGCTCGACAAGCTCGGCAAGGTGCGGACGCTGCCGAACGAGTGTTGGCTGTGGGAGCGGATCGCGTGGGCGCACCTCCAACTGGGCCGCAACGCGGATCGGACGAACGATCACAAGATCGCGTCGATCAGCCGGCTGCGCTGTGCCGCGCTCGGCAAGGCGACCGGGGAGAACCACAAGCTGAAGCTCGTCGATGCGACGCTGCAGCTCGGACTCGCGAAGCCAGAGGCTGCACTCGAGCTCGTCGCGAGGATTCCCAGCGTATGGGGCCGGGTGACGCGTGCATACGCATTGCTCGAGCTCGGTCGTGCGGCCGAGGTCTCGGGGATGTTCGAGATGGACAAGCGCACGGGCGTGACGCGTACGGGCTTCGAGGATCGCCTCGTCAAGATCGTGCTCGCGCAAGCACTGGCGCAACGGGCGACGGGCAAGCCACGCGACGAAGCCTTCGCGACGCTGGTCGTGCTCGCCGATGATTCCGCCGACGACGATCAACGCGCGCGCCACGCACTCGGAGCGGCGTACTACGCGACCGGCGATCTGACCGCCGCGAAGCGCGAGCTGCGCCGCGTCGTCGAGGAGACCTCGGTCAATCGACCCGATCCGTTCGCGTACCGCACACACCAGCTGCTCGCCGAGATCGCGATGGCGACCCACGACCTCGAGACCGCAGGTCCGGAGATCGAGCGCGCGATCGTGATCCATCCCGGTAATCCGATGGGGTACGTGATCCAGGCGCGCATCCTGATCGCCCGCGGCGATGCCGAACGCGCGCTCTCGGCGATGGCGCCGCTGCGCAAGCTCGGCGAGCTGATCCCCGCCGGCAAGCTCGTCGTCGCCGAGGCACTCGCGTCGATCAAGAATGCGACGCCGGATCAGCGTGCGCAGGCGAGGGCGCTCGTCCTCGAGGCGGTGGGCAAGCTGCCGCCCGCCGAGGTCGGCCGCGTCGCCGCGCTCGTCGATCCAAGATTGCCGAGCGAGCTCAAACTACCCGTCGGCAAGCTTCCGAAACAGGGCACGTGATCACCCGAGCTGCTAGCCTCAGCACGATGCGTTGGCTCCTGGTGATCGCGCTCGCCGGCTGCGGCAAACCCGAACCGGCGGATCTCGCGATCGAGACCAAGCCCGCGGTGGCGCCCCCCAAGCTCGCGCCACCGCGTCCCGCCGAGCTGACCAAGGTGACGATCAAGGCGATCGGCATGTACTGCGAGGAGAGCTGTCCGCTCAAAGTTCGCTACGCGCTCGCCGATGTCCCCGCGGTCTACGAGCTCGGATTCGACGTCTCGAACGAGAGCATCTTCGTTTCATACGACCGGTCGCTCGGCACGCCGAAGGATGTAACCAAGCCCATGCTGGTCGCGATCAAGGGTGCCGGCTTCGATCCCTGGCTTGCCAAGGAGACCTGGCCGGATGGCGCGAAAGCCGACGTCGTCCCGCGCTAGGGTGCGGGACCCGAGTCCCGCGTGGATCGGTCGCCAGACCAGAGTGAGGTCCAGGCTCCCCTGGAAACTCGAGTCCGTGGCACGAGACTTCGCGTAGTTCGGCGGCCGATCCGACTGGCGAATCGCTTGCACTTGACCCCTGGTCAACAGCGATGAGCCGACGCACTCTGAGCCGTAAGGACGCCCTGGACACACTGTCGGCGTGGATCTACGACACCGACGTATGTTCGCGGTCGTTGATGATCCTGGAGGGCGGGTTCAGCGGCGCCCAGACCGCCGCACCGGCGCCTGCTCCGGATCCTGCTCGATCTGCAGGATCTCGAGGAATCCTGCGATCGATCCTTGGCCCTCGCGGATCAAAGTAACGACCTCACCGTCGATCGCGATCACGGTGGATGGCTGAGGCTCGCGATGCGATTCCGAGTCGATCAACGCTGCATCGACCACGACGTCGACGGCCTTGCCGAACGCCTCGAGGAGCTCCTCGGCATCGCGACACGGCTCCTCGGTTTCCGGGTTGATCGCGGAGGACGTGAGCAGCGGGCGACCGAGGCCGACGGCGAGCGCCTGAGCGATCGGATGCGACGTGATGCGAATGCCGACCGTGCGGCGCTTGTTCTCGGTCAGCGTGCGTGGCACGGCCTTGGTGGCTGGCACGACGAGCGTGTACGGACCCGGGAACACCTGCTGCGCGATCCGGAACGCAGTCTGCGAGAAGATGCCGAACTCCGACGCGGTGGACAGGTCCGGACAGATCAGCGCGAGCCGCTGATTCTTGTGCATGTTGCGCGCGCGGTAGATCCGCTCGATGCCGTCGCGCGAATCGATCGCGCAGCCGAGTGCGTAGATCGAATCGGTGGGGTAGGCGGCGACTCCGCCCTTGTGAAGCACCTCGACGGCCGCTTCGATCTTGCGGGGGTTCGGGACCCCCCACTTGTCGATCTGGACTCTCATGGGACCACTCACTTGTTCGCTCCCTTGAACCCCAGCCCCACCACGTACTGCTCGATCGAGATCTGGCGCGACGACGCGGGCTTGACGGTCTTCATCTTGTCGAACGTCAGGCGCACGGCTTCCATCAGCTTCTTGAAGTCGGGACCCTGGAACAACTTTCCGACGAAGTTTCCGCCGGGCGACAGCACCGCTTGCGCGATCTCCAGCGCGCGCTCGAACAGCGCCTCGCTGCGCGACTGATCCAGGCTGCGAATGCCCGACGTATCCGGCGCCATGTCGCTGAGCACGACATCGAAGCCGGTGAGGTCGCCCCTGAGATCCTCCAGCTTGACCGTCATCACATCACCGCTGAGCAAGCGCACATGGGGTAGCGCTTTCATCGCGTTGATCCCAACTGGCCGATCGAGCCCGACCAGCATGCCGGTCTCGCCGACGTGCTGCCGTGCGTACTGCAGCCAGGAGCCCGGGGCGCAGCCGAGATCGAGCACGCGATCACCGGTCTCGAACAGCGAGAGCTTCTGATCGATCTCCTCGAGCTTGTACACGGCACGCGCGGCAAACCCCTCCTTCTTCGCTTTCTGATGAAAGCGATCTCGGCGGGTGCCGCGATCGTCGAGCCGGGTCTTGGCCATAAAAAACAAAAACGCCCGAGCTAGCTCGGGCGCATCGAAGGAGATGGGGCCCTCGCCCCAAGAGACTAGCCGCGACCCGCAGCCGCCTTCTTCGAGGCCTTGAGCGGGTTCTTCGAGCGAACCTCTTCCTTGCCCATGCCCTTGCGCTTGTACACGGTCTTGGTGGCCGCGAGCGTCACGACGACGTACTCGTTCGCCGCGCCCGGCACCGAGCCGCGGACCAGGATGCAGCCGTCATCTTCGAGGATGCGGAACAGCTGGACGTTCTGGATGGTCTTCTTCTCGTTGCCCATCTGACCCGCCATGCGCTTGCCCTTGTGGACGCGCTGCGGGGTGAGGCGGCAACCGATCGAACCACCGTGACGGAAATACTCGTGCGTACCGTGCGCGCGAGTCATGCCCTTCATGTGGTGCTTCTTGATGACGCCCTGGTAGCCCTTGCCCTTGCTCCAACCCTCGACGTCGAGGGGGACGCCTTCCGCGAAGACGTCCTTTGGCTGGAGCGCCTGGCCCACCGTGAACTTCGCCACTTCCTCGGCCGACAGACGGAGCTCGCGGACGAAGCGCTGCGGCTTGGTCTCGGTCTTCTTCGCGTTGCCGAGCGAGGGCTTGTTCGCGAGGCGGAGCGGCTTCTCGTCGAAACCGAGGACGAGTGCGTTGTACCCATCGCGCTCTTGCGTGCGGGTACCGACAACGATGTTCGGGCCGGTCTGGATCACGGTCACCGGGACAGCTTCGCCGTCATCCGCGAACACGTGGGTCATTCCGAGCTTCTTGCCGAGCAGGCCGATCTTCAACATGCGAATCTCCAAAAACCAAATACGAGTCCGGACGATGTCCGAGCGCCGCAATCTATACAGCCGAGGGTCCGGCCGGTCAAGCAGCGCTGATCTTGAAGACTCGCGCGGCGTTCTCGGCGGTGATCGCGGCTAACTCCGCGAAACTCATGCCTGCCGACCGTGCGACTTGCTCGGCGGTATGGACGATGAACCCGGGTTCATTGCGCTTTCCGCGTTTGGGGATCGGGGCGAGGTACGGGCAGTCGGTCTCGATCAGCAGCCGATCGCGGGGCACCAGGGCCACGCTGTCGCGCAGGCCCTGCGCCGTCTTGTAGGTGACGATGCCGGAGAACGACACGTAGCAGCCCATCTCGGCGTACTGGCGCGCGTCCTCGGGCGTCCCGGTGAAGCAGTGGATCACGCAGCCGAGCTCGGCGGCGTTGCCGGCCTTCAGGATCGCGCGCGCTTCCTCGTGTGCTCCCGCCGCGGCACCGGCGCCGGTCGGCGATTCGTTCGCATCGCGGATGTGGCAGACGACCGGCTTGTCGACGCGACGCGCGAGCTCGAGGAACCGCTCGAAGCACGCGCGCTGCAGCGCGCGTGGCGAGTGGTCGTAGTAGTAGTCGAGCCCGGTCTCGCCGATCGCGACGACGCGCGGATGCGGCGCCAGCCGTTCGTGCACGGCCCACCAGTCGGGCGTCATCTTCTCGACGTCGTGCGGGTGGGTGGCGACGGTTGCCCAGATGTGCGGATCGGTTTCGGCGAGCGCGACGGCGCGGTCGGCAGAGCTGGGATCGCCGACGGCACCGATCACGACGATCCGCTGTACGCCGGCGGCGCGCGCACGTGCGAGGACCTCGGCGCGATCGCCATCGAACTCGGGTCCGTCGACGTGGGCGTGCGAATCGAACAGCATGACGGGGTAGCCTAGCTGGTATGGTGCTGTCCGTGGGCAAGGCAGTCCTCGTGGTCGTGTTGTGCGGATGTCAGGCCGTGTTCCCGCTGCGGGATGACAAGCCGACAGACGCATCGCCGATCGATGGGCCCGTCGATTCGCCGCTCTGCGCGGCGTCGGCTACCTGCTTCACGTCAGCTGGCTCGAATCCGATCACGTGCGCGCCGATCGCGGTCGCAACCTGCGCACCAGAGCCCTTGCGATTCTGCGACTGCAACGAGTCAGGTGTGGTCGTGTTCCCAAACCAAGCCGACCCAGCCCGCAACGCCGACATCATCCATGCGAACGTCGCGGGCTTGTCCCTGTTCGCAAGCATGGAGAACCTCAACGGAGGCGAGTTTGACTGCGCCAGTCTCGCCAAGACGTGCGGGATCGACCCCGTGCTCTGCCCGTCGCCGGCGGGAACGAACGACACCATCTACCGTGGGACAGTTCTAGGAGGACCAGGCGTGCATCGGGTGAAGATCTGGGAGGATCAACAGTGTACGGGGACGGCACTCTTGGAAGTCGTGGTGGATTTTAGGTGATCGCGCTCAACGCTTCGCGATTGCCTTCAGCGCCCCGGCGATCGCCTCGCGCAGCTCTTCGTTCTTGCCGACGGTCGCGGCCTTCTCGAGCGCACTCACCGCCCAGTCGCCGCCGCCTTCGGTGAGTTGTTCGACCGCGAGCCCGCGCACGTGCGTCTTGCGCGCCGTCAGTGCCGCGAGCAGCACGCGCTTCGCCGGTTCGCTCGATCGCTTGACGAGCAGCTTGCCCGCCGCGAGGACGGTGGCCTCGGTCGGCACCGAGCGATCGGTGAGCGCCGCGGCGAGCTCGTCGAGATCCGCGGGCGAGCCGAGGTTCGCGAGTGCGCTCACCGCATCCCACGCGCGCTCGGCATCTCCGAGGGAGCGCGACAGCACGACGCGGCCCGCCGGATCGCCGAGGTCCGCCAGCGCGTACGCGACATCGAACCGCGTCGACGCATCGCCGTGGTCGAGATGCTCGACGAGCGCGGTCTTCGCACGGGTGGCGAGGGCGGGATCTTCGAGGCGACCCGGGATGACGCCGAGCGCGAGCGCGGCGGAGCTCGCGACCTGCGGATCCTTGTCCGCAAGTGCGGCGATCAGCGGATCGAACGCGCGCTTGGGGTCGATCTCGGCGATCGAGGTCGCGGCCTGGAAGCGGAGATCCGCGGGACCTTCGCGCAGCGCCTGGGCGAGGGGCTCGAAGCCTACCTCCGCACGCAGCGAGCCGAGCGCGATCGCCGCGTTCTGGCGCACCGGTGGCGAGCCATCGTCGAGGCGCTTGACGAGGCCGGCGGCTGCAGTCGGCTCTCCGAGATCGCCGAGCGACGAGCAGGCCTCGGCACGCACCTCGGGCCGGTCGTCCTCGAGGGCAGCCATCAGGGCCTCGACGGCGCGGCGCCTCTCCGTCGGATCGTCGATGTCACCGAGAGCATGGGCCGCGAACGCGCGGGCACGTGGGCTCTTCGCCGTGAGGTCGCGTAGCGCGGCCTCGAACGTGATCGTCGAGCTCGGGAACAGGAACGACATGCGTCCCGGACCCTAGCAGACGTCAGCCAACAAACGGCAGTCGCGCCGACAGCGCCAGCACGGCGAGCAAGACGAACCCGAGGCCGTAGAGCTGGATGAAGAACGACCCCTTCGCACGCTGCCAGTGCAACACCAGGAAGA
>JANNBP010000279.1:0-2964 GCA_031385555.1 Deltaproteobacteria bacterium
GATCCACGTGTTCGGAGGTGTGATCTCCGGCGTTGTCATCGCCGTTGCGTACGTTCATCTGATCGCGATCCGTCGCCAAGCGATGCGTGCAGGCACCCTCGTACGGCGGTAATTGACATGTGCCGTCAGGCCCTGCGACACAAACGAGTCTTGACCGTTCGCAGGGTTGCCCGGTATTTTTTGGAGGACATGCCACGTGTGTTGCTGCCGCTCCTCGCAGTGCTGGCCTTGCTGGTCCAGTCTGCGACGACGTGGGCTGCAGCGGGCTCGCAGACCGACGCGCACTGTTGCTGCCCCTCGAAAGAGGTCTGCAAGTGCCACGACCACGAGCCCGGTCCTGACACCAATATGAAGCGGTGTGGCGGTGGCGAGAGCGAGCTCCTTCCCGAGCTCGCCGTCGCGACGATGGCGGAACCGCCCACGACGATCTCGATCGAGAGCCCTTCGATCGAGATCGTGCACGCCGTTGCTCAGCTCTCGACAATCCCGAATCGCGCCCCTGACAAGCCTCCGTTCTAGCGACGACGCGGCTCGATCCACGTCACGTTATTTCGAACTCAATTTCGACTGCCCGTCGGGCAGTGGAGGCTATTGTCATGCGTATTTGTTTCGCGGCTCTCGCCGCTGTCACCGCTGTTTCGGTCACCGCCATCGCTCACCCCACCGTCGCGTCCGGCCCTGCCGCCGCGAACAAGAGCCAGAAGATCACGTTCCAGCTCGGGCACGGCTGCGACGGCGATGACACCATCAAAATCAAGATCTCCATCCCGCCCACGGTCACGAACGTGCGCGGCATGTTCAGCGACTTCGGGAAGTTCGAGATCTCGCGCGACCCGAACGACGCGAACCCCGTCACCAACGTCCGCTCGGTCACGTGGACCAAGGCCGCGGACAACTCGACGTTCCTCGACGAGGACACCGGGTTCTACGAGTTCACGATCCGGGCGAAGGTCGCCGACGTCCCGTTCACCCAGATCCAGTTCAACGTCGAGCAGACCTGCAAGAGCGCCGCGGGTGTGGTCGGTCAGCCGATCCTCTGGGACCAGCCGCCGGGCGCGACGATCGGTGAGCCCGCTCCGCAACTGACCGTAATACCGTCCAAGATCATCGGCTGGAACAAGCTCAAGCTGACGCGCGCGATCCTCGCTGCCGATCTGCCGAAGTTCTTCGGCGACGCGCAGATCGTCTGGAAGGGCGCGCAGGCGTACAGCTCCAACGCGAACACCGTGACTCAGATCCAGGCGACCGCGGGTGCGTCGGTGTTGTCCGCCGATCTGGCCGTCGACGACGAGCTCTGGGTGAAGTACTGATGCGTGCGTTGCTGCTCGCCCTCGCTCTGGCGCTCGCCGGCTGTGGCGACAACAACGTTCCGGGAGCGCCGGGTCCAGGGCCCACGCCCGACGGCCCGACGATCTCGGATACGGCGGTCGCTCCGCCGGTAGGTCCGTGCGTCGATCAACCGACGGATCTTGCGATGCCGCCGACGGGCGCGTTGTCGTGCGACCTGCTGCCGCCGACGGGATTCACCGCACGATGAGGGCGCTAGGCTTCCTCGTGGGGCTCGTCGCGTGCGGTGGCGGGAAGGATCCGGTCACACCGGAGCCAGACTCGTCGCTGATCCCGCCCGACGTTGCGCTACCCGATCTTCCTCCGCCACGCGAGACCAAGATGTCGACCGTGCCGATGGAGGTCGGTGAGCTGATCGAGGCCGAGATGCAGGGCGGTCCTGCAGATCGCGCCATCATCAGGCTGACCGCGCCGGCGGCCGTGCTCGACTGGGACATCCACTCTCATCCGAACGGTACGACAATCCGTGTCGTGTCCCAATCCGACGTGATGACGGTGGAATACGACTTCGTCCCTTCCGAGGAAGCCGACTGGTACCTGTTGCTGCGCAACGGTGGCCCGACCAACATGGACGTCCAGGTCGTCGTCGATCTCTACGGCGCGATGACGTTCGATTTCCTGTGAAACCGGAGGCCTAGCTCGCTCGTATGTCTCCTATGGTCACGCTCGTCGCGCTCGTCGTCATGGCACCCGCCATGGCGCTGGCGGAGCACCATCACGGCATGGTCGCTGGTGGTGTGGAGGAGCAGGGTTCATCGTTCGCGGCGAGCATCTCGCTCGTCGCGGCGACATTCGACAACATGGAGTACGGCGGCGAGTACCAGGGTCTCGTGCCGGCGGTGCGATGGTCGCGCGGTCGGTTCGCGGCCTCGGCGAACGCCGGGATGTATCGGCTCGAGAAGAACGGGCTGTCGCGCTACGGCGCAGGTGATGCGATGGTGCATGGCCGGGCGAACGTCGTAAATCGCGGTGCGCTCGACGGTGGGGTCGCACTCGCCCTATCGGCGCCGACCGGTGATCGTCAGGAGGGGCTCGGCATGGGCCACCCGATGGTGATGCCGGCGGTCTACGGAAGGTGGAGCACGCCGGATGGCAGTGTCGACGCGTCGTTCGGGTACGGACGCGCGCTCGGCGGCGAGGGTGATCACCAAGGTCACGGCTCGGGACCACTCGTCGATCCGATGAACTTCCAGGAGCTGACGTTCACCACGAGCGGCGAGCTCGTGCTGGCTCGTCAGCTGCGGACCGGCGCACGCCTCAGTGGTGCGGTGCCGGTGGGCGACGGCACGACGCGCGTGATCGGCGGGGTGCGCGTGCTGTGGACCGAGGGTAGGGTAGCTACGGCGTTCGAGATCCAGGCCGGCCTTGCCGGTGATCCCTTCACCCTTCGCGGCGTCGTCGAGACGGCCTTGCGATTCTAAGAGGCTCGTCATGAAGATCATCACCCTAGTTCTCCTGATCGTTGGTTGTGGTGCCGGTGACTCGCCGACGCCGACGGAGACGGTGTGCCCGACGCCGGATCCGAACTCGATCACCTACGACAACTTCGGCCAGACCTTCATGGTCGATTACTGCGTGCAGTGCCACGCCAGCACGCTGCCTCGCGCGCAACGCAAC
>JANNBP010000356.1:0-3285 GCA_031385555.1 Deltaproteobacteria bacterium
GGAGTTGCCGGGATTGATCGACGCGTCGGTCTGGATTACGTCGAAGATCGAGCGCTGGGTGACGCTCTTGATCTCGCGGCCCAGGCCGGAGATCACGCCCGTGGTCAGGGTTTGGTCGAGGCCGAACGGGTTCCCGATCGCGAGCACCTTCTGACCGACCTGGAGGTTGCCCGAGGTCCCGACCGGCAGCGGCTGGAGCTTCTGCGCCGGCGCATCGATCTTGAGGACGGCGAGGTCCTTGTCCGGGGCCTTGCCGATGATCTTCGCGGGATAGGTGGTGCCGTCCTGCAGCGTCACGCTCGCGCGGTTGCCGTGCTGGATGACGTGGAAGTTGGTGACCACGTGACCGTTCGAGTCCCACACGAAGCCGGTGCCGGTGCCCTGCGGGATGTCGCTGACGTCGAGGGTCATCCGATCGCGTCGCGAGTCGAGGCTGGTGATGTGCACCACCGATCTCGAGAACTGCTTGAACACGTCGATCGTCGCCTTCTCGTCGGCCCCGAGCTTGTCGTCGGGGCGTTGCGAGATCGGGCGCGGCTCGTACGCGATGCTCTGCTGTCCTGACGAAAGACCTCGCGTCTTGATCACGGTGAACACCAGTGCACCTGCCACGACGAGCAGCAGCACCGCGAGCACCTTGGTCATGTGCGATTCACGAAACTGGGGAGGAGGTGGCTCTCTGTTCACGGGGTAGAGCAAGTGTGACATGGCAAACCCTCCGGGTTGTGCCATCTCTACCGGGAGCTTCGCGGTTCACATTCCCGGGAGAACCGAAACGAGCAGCCAGTGATCTCGTGGGCTACGAGTGCGCCGCGAGGAAGTGCTCGGCCTCGAGCGCGGCCATGCACCCGGTGCCAGCAGCCGTAATTGCCTGACGATACTTCTTGTCCTGGACGTCGCCGGCCGCGAACACGCCCTCGATCGAGGTCTGCGTCGTGCCGGGTGTCGTGACGATGTAACCTTGCTCGTCGCAGGCGAGCTGCCCACCGAGGAACGCGGTGTTCGGCACGTGGCCGATCGCGAAGAACAGGCCCGCCGTGGGCAGCGTGGTCTCGGCACCGGTCTTGAGGTTCTTGACCGTGGCCGTCTCGACGCCCTGCCCGCCTTCGACGCGGAGCACCTGATGCGAGAGCAGCAGCTCGATCTTGGGGTTCTTCCTCGCGCGATCCTGCATGATCGCCGACGCACGCAGCTCGTCGCGGCGGTGCACGATGTAGACCTTCGACGCGAACTTCGCGAGGAAGCTGGCTTCTTCCATCGCCGAGTCGCCGCCGCCCACGACGAACAGCGGCTTGTTGCGGAACATCGGCAACGCGCCGTCGCACACCGCGCAGGCCGACACGCCCTTCTGCCACAGCTCGTGGTCGCGTGTACCCGGGATGTCATCGCGCTTCGCGGTGGCGCCCGTCGCGATGATGATCGCCTTCGCGGCGCCCTCTTGCTCGTCGCTGGTGTAGCGGAACGGCCGCTTCGACAGGTCGATCTTGGTGATCGTCTCGGTGAAGATCCGGGTCCCGAACCGGGTGCTCTGGGCGCGGAACCGCTCGCACAGCTCGGGGCCCATGATGCCGTCCGGGAAGCCCGGGAAGTTCTCGACGTCGGTGGTGGTCGTCAGCTGCCCACCCGCGGCGATGCCGCCTGCCATGAACCCCTCGAAGATGACGGGCGTCAGGTTCGCGCGTGCCGCGTAGATCGCCGCCGTGTGCGCAGCGGGACCCGAGCCGATGATGACGACGTTCTCGATGGTCATGAGCTGTTCAATTAGCATTGACCCCGCTTGTCGGACCCGAAGTAATGATCAATTCTCGCCGTCGAATGGGAGACGTCGAGCTCGCTAGCCTCGCTCAGCTCGAGCGAGCCCACCGTCGCCACGACGAGGTCATGTCCGGTCTGCTCGAGGCGGCCCGCCGGTTCGCCGCCGGTCGCCCCGAGGACACCGACCTCGATGTGGTGCGCGATGCCGTCGCCTTCTTCGATCGCTCGGTCCGCCGGCACTTCCTCGACGAGGAGGGCTCGGTGTTCCCCCGCCTGTCGACGCGCCGTCCCGAGCTCGCAGCCGAGCTGGCGTCGCTGTCGGCCGAGCACCCCTCGCAGGTCGAGCTCCAGGCGAGGGTCGCCGGTGCGGTCGTCGCACTCGATGGCGGTGCACGGCCCTCGGCCGGTAAGGACCTGCTCGACGCCGCGGTCGCGCTCGCCGAAGCGCACACCGCGCACGTCGGACGCGAGGACGCGCTGTTCCAGATCGCGCAGTCGGCGCTGACCGAACAAGACGATCTCGAGATCTCGTCCGAGATGGAGATGCGCCGCGACCGCGAACAGGACGGCGGACGCCGTCGTGGCGGTGGCGGTGGCGGTGGCGGCGGCGGTGGCGGCGGTGGCGGTGGTGGTGGCCGCGGTCGTGGTCGCGACAATCGTCAGATGGGCATCCTGCCCGTCGGCGAGCCGATCGAGGTCGGTGTCGGTGGCACCTCCGGTCCGTCGGATCCGACGCTCGATCTCAAGCCGGTCGAGAGTGCGAAGCGTGATCCCGCGAAGCCCAAGACCGCGGCGAAGACGGCAAACAAGCCGGTTGCGAAGCAAGCTGCCGCGAAGAAGCCCGCGCCGAAGAAGCCCGCCCCGAAGAAGCCCGCTGCGAAGAGGCCCGCTGCGAAGAAGCCCGCCGCGAAGAAGTCCGCTACGAAAAAGTCCGCTACGAAAAAGTCCGCCCCGAAGAAGTCCGCGCCGAAGAAGTCCGCGCCGAAGAAGTCCGCTGCGAAGAAGCCCGCTACGAAAAAGCGATGAGCTCCGGGTTACGGCAGTGCGTGGTCGGAGGGTCGCCAAGCCGCCGAGGGTCGCCAACCTTCGCCAAGGATCATTCCAGATGACCGGTCGGCAGGAGCCCAGTTCGTCCAACACTGGTCGCACGTGTCCGTCGTGTGGCGTGCAGCCTGACGAATCTCCGTCGTGCGTCGGACTCTGCGATGAAAGATCACTTGGCGAAGGTTGGCGGCCCTTCGCGGGTTGGCGACCCTCCGACTACCCTGCTGGAGCGCACTGCTGGAGCGCACGGCACCGAAACGGCGAAGACCATCAATCAGTCATCGGCCAAGAAGTCGGCGCCGAAGAAGCTCGCGAAGTAGCAGCCCGCCGCGAAGAAGTCCGCGCCGAAGAAGTCCGCGCCGAAGAAGTCCGCGCCGAAGAAGTCCGCTGCGAAGAAGCCCGCTACGAAAAAGCGATGAGCTCCGGGTTGCGGCAGTGCGTGGTCGGAGGGTCGCCAAGCCGCCGAGGGTCGCCAACCTTCGCCAA
>JANNBP010000366.1:0-7837 GCA_031385555.1 Deltaproteobacteria bacterium
CGTTGGACGTTGGCTCTCGTGCGACGGCATTTGCAGAAACTGCTCCTGCTTAGGCTGCCGAATTGCCCTCTGTGCGGGCGCGCGATCAATTCAGCCCATCCACCACGCGGTTACTCACGGATGTGATCGAGTAGTACTAGCCCTGCGCCGATTCGCCCTGGTAGCTAGCGCCGAACACCGCACGGTCGATGAAGCCGCGCCGCCACGTGACGTGGGGCGTGTGGTCGAGCCAGAACTGCTCCAGGATCCAGGTCGCGAGGTGGGCCGCGAACAGCTCGCGCTCGCGTGTCTCGAGGGCGCGGTCGTCGGGCGCGGACTCGCGCGCGAGCTGGACGTGGATGAGCTCGCCGCGCGGGTCGCCTCGCTCGACGAGCCAGTCGGCATAGACCTCGTGGGCGCCGGGGGCTCCGTCTGCGATCGCTGCGAGCAGGGCGGTCTCCGTTGGGATGTCGGTGCTCACATGGGACTCCGAAAACACAGAAGCCGGCGGAGTTCGCCGGCTTCTTCGAGGAGCCACCCAGATTTGAACTGGGGATGGTGGTTTTGCAGACCACTGCCTTACCACTTGGCGATGGCTCCAACGACGGCGCCTTTCTTAGCACAGGTTCCCGGGAGGTGGAAACGGCTGCCCTATGCTCTCGCGCGATGACCTACCAGCCGCTGGTCTACGCGGTCGAGGGCGCGATCGCCTAGGTCACGCTCAACCGCCCGGAGGAGCTCAACACCATCGTCCCGCCGATGCCCGACGAGATCGAGGCGGCGGTGGCCGCGGCGGTGCGCGACGACAAGGTCAAGGTGAGCGTGTTTCGCGGGGCGGGCCGGGCGCTGTGCGACGGGTTCAAGGTCGGCGGCGGGTTTCCATCACTGGGACTCCTCGATCACCACGGAGTCGATCCTCGACGAGCTGATGCGGAACACGCCCGAAGCCAAGCGCTGCATCGACGTGGCGAACACGCAGGGCGTCAAGGCCGCGGTGATCGACCGCGATGGTCCATGGGGCGACTACAGCCAGGCCCCGGCACACGAGAAGCCGGACCCGAACAACGCCGTTGCCCTCGCGACTCCGCGGAACAGATAGACTGGGCGAGATGGATGCGTCGCGCTTCCTGCGACAGGTGATCGACATCACCCCGCACTTCATCTTCGTGAAGGATCGGGCGGGTCGGTTCACGCTGGTCAACGAGGCGATCGCCGAGGCGTACGGGACGACGGTCGAGGGCTTGATCGGCAAGACCGATGGCGACTTCAACAGCAACGCCGAGGAGGTCGAGCATTTTCGGCGCGACGACCTCGAGGTGATGGACACCCTCCGGGAGAAGTTGATTCCCCTCGAGGTGATCACGGACTCCAAGGGCAACCACCGCTATCTGCAGACCATCAAGCGACCGCTGGTGGATGCCGACGGCATCGCGCGGCACGTGCTGGGTGTGGCGACGGACATCACCGCGCTCAAGGAGGCGGACGATGCGCGCCGCGCCATCGAGGCGCAGATGCTCCAGGCGCAGAAGCTCGAGAGCCTCGGGCTCCTCGCGGGGGGCATCGCGCACGACTTCAACAACCTGCTGGTCGGCGTGCTGACGAACGCGGACATCGCGCTGCGCAAGCTCGGATCGGGCAGTGCGGCGGGCGGATCGATCGAGCAGATCCAGGTGGCGGCGATGCGCGCGGCGGAGCTGTGTCGACAGATGCTCGCGTACGCGGGGCGCGGCGAGGTCACGATCGAGACGCTGAACCTGACGGAGCTGGTGCGCGAGCTCGCGCAGCTGATGCGGGCGTCGGTGAGCAAGCACGCGAACGTGCTCACCGACCTCGTGGCCGTCCCCGCGATCGCCGCGGATCCGACTCAGGTGCGGCAGGTGGTGATGAACATGATCACCAACGCCTCGGATGCGCTCGAGGAGACGGAGGGCGAGATCACCGTGCGCACCGGGGTGCGTGATCTGACGGCGCAGGAGCTCGATCGAGATTGCACGAAGCAACCGCCCCGACCCGGGCGGTACGTGCATGTCGAGGTCACGGATACCGGTCGAGGGATGAGCCCCGATACGGTGACGCGGATGTTCGACCCATTCTACTCGACGAAGATCGCGGGTCGCGGCCTCGGTCTCGCCGCGGTGCTCGGCATCGTGCGATCCCACGGCGGCGCGATCTTCGTGCGCTCGACGCTCGGCAAGGGCACGTCGTGCAGCGTGCACTTTCCGGTGGTCTCGGGCGTCGCGTTGATCGAGCCCGTCGCACCGCCCGCGCGTTGCGTGCTGGTGATCGACGACGAGCCGATCGTGGTCGTCGCCGTCAAGGAGATCCTCGAGCTCGAGGGGTATGCGGTGACCACGGCCCACGGCGGACACGACGCGATCGAGCTGTTTCGCCGCGAGCCCGATCGCTTCATCTGCGTGTTGCTCGACATGACGATGCCGCGGCTCGGCGGCGTCGACGTGATGCGCGAGCTGCGCGCGATCAAGGCCAACGTGCAGGTGATCTTGATGAGCGGGTACGAGCGCAGTCGCGCGGCACAGCTCGGCGATCCGCCGGCAGGGTTCCTCCAGAAGCCGTTTCGCTCGGAGGACCTGCTCGACGCCGTCGCCAAGCTCTCCGAGACTGCTGCCAGATGAGCTGCGTCGAGGAGCTCGAGCCACCGTGGGCACGCTATCCGTGGATCGAGCTCGGATCGATCGGCTGGCGGATGGGGAGCGGCGAGGGCTACCTGATGGAGTGGCACGACTACGTGCAGGTCGCGTGTCCCACGGTCGACGCCGCGGTCGACTACCTGCACCGCCATCCGCCGGCACCTCGTACGTGGAACCGATGGGTCGCGCACTGGCTCGCCAGGGTCGGCGGTGTCGCTTCGGACGAAGACGAGGACGAGGACCAAGCGACGCCGTGGGAGGTCCGCGTCGAGGAGGAAGGGCTGGTTGCGGAGGATGCGGCGTATCCCGTGTTCATCCGCAACTCGCTGAGCGGTGAGGGCATGACGGTGCCGTGGGATGTGCGCGAGACGCCACACGACGCGCTTCGCTACTCGCCCCGCCAGCTCGGCTGGTGGGCGCGTTGGCTCGCGACGGAGTGTCCAGATCGACGGGCGTACCTCGATGTGCAACCGCCCCCGCGCGAGGAGTGGGCGAACATCGAGCGCTCGGCGCGGACCGGTGTTGCTGCGGTGCCGTACGAGACCGGGGGGATCGAGGCGATCGTGTGCACGCTCGCCGCGACCGGCACGCTGCCACCCGCATGGACAGCCGGCCACGAGCCGCGCGGCTCGATCGCGTACGACGAGACCGCGGACGGTCGCGATTACTGGCTGTGGTGGGTGACCGACACGTTCGAGGACGCCGCGAGCTGGCGGCGCTATCTCGCGGCGTGGCCGCCGGCGCCCGCCAGCTGGGTAGAGGCGTTCGCCGAGCACTACCTCGAGCTCCGCTGATCGGGCACGCTCTCGCCGATGTCGATTGCTCTCGTCGAACGTGCCCTCGAACACGCCCGGAACCGCTCCGTCACCGAGGCCACCCGCGAGCTCCTGTTCGAGCTGTTCGACGGTGCGTGCCTCGATCGCGCACCGCAGGACGCCCTGACCGCGATCTCCGAGACCGCGACCGCGATCGGCCGGGGATCTGTCCCGACGACAGGCGCCGCGGTGATCTCGCTCGGCGACAACTACGTCCAGTGTCCGCACTGCGCGGACGCGTTCGAAGGCGAGCAGGCGGCGTGCCCGACGTGCAAGCAGCCGCTGGCGTCGAGCCGCGTGGTGATCGAGATCCAGCTCGGCGACGCGAGGTTGTGGTTGTGCCCGACGGAGACGATCCGCGAGCAGCCCTCCGTCAACGGCCTCGCGTGGATGCGTGTCGAGAGCGGACCGCGATGGTTCGAGCTGCTCGACGAGCCGGGCCGCGTCGCGGCGGAGCGGCAGTTGCCATCCGAGGCCGCGCTGCTGCCGAACGTGTCCGTGGTGGCGCTGCGCGACGGCGACCGCTCGATGCTCGTGCACGCCACCAAGTACGAGATCCACGTCGTCGAGGGAGATCAGCGACGCAGCGACGGCAAGGGGAGCGCGGCCGAGCTCACCGTGCGCGAGCTGACGAACGTGCTGTATCCCGACGCGCCACCGGAAGCGCCGTCGGGGAAGGCGATCGCGCAGAAGGGTCACGCGACCAACGAGGTCGCCGAGGCCGCGGTCGCGAGCGATCTCGACAATGCCGATGCGTACTCGGTGTACGCCGATTGGCTGCAGGGGCACGGCGATCCGCGGGGAGAGCTGATCGCGTTGCAGCTCGCCGGCAAGCAGGATGAGGCGATGGAGCTGCTCGGCCAGCATGCGCAGCACTTCTACGGTCGGGTCGCCGAGCTGACGTACCTCCTCGTCGCCTCGAGCTCCAGCCCGTTCGGTCGCTCGACGGAGTGGAAGTGGGGCTATCTCGAGCGCCTGTGGATCTCGAACAAGACCACCAAGACGCGCGACGAGCACGACATCCCTCAAGCGCTCGCGAACCTGCTCGATCACCCGTCGTGCAAGTTCCTCCGAGAGCTGTCGGTCGGCATCGTCACCAACGCCGACAACTCCTATGACGAGATCGCGCGCGTGATCGGCGAGCGCGAGCTGCCGCATCTCCACACGCTGATCCTCGGAGACTTCCACAGCGAGGAGACCGAGCTCAACTGGAGCAACCTCGGCGACATCTCGTCGATCTACCGCGCAGTGCCCAACCTTCGACGGCTGACGTTGCGCAGCGGCTCGATGACGGTGGGCGCGATCGAGCTGCCGAAGCTCGAGGAGCTGACCATCGTGAGCGGTGGATTCGATCGCGAGTCCCTCTCGCAGATCTGCAATGCCGACTGGCCGGCACTCACCACGCTGTCGATCCAGCTCGGCAGGGACGAGGTCTTCACGCTCGCAGATCTGATGCCGATCTTCGACGGTACGCGGTTCCCGAAGGTCACGCGCCTCGGCCTCGGCAACAGCACCTTCACCGACGAGATCTGTCGCGGGCTGGCGAGCTCGGCGATCGCGAGTAGGCTGACCAGCCTCGACCTCTCGAAGGGCACGCTGGGGGACGACGGCGCGCGTGCCCTCGCGGCCGGCAGGTTCCCGGAGCTCGTGCACCTCGACGCCAGCTCGAGCTGGCTGACCGACGAAGGCACGGCCATCCTTCGAGGGGTCGCGAAGGAGGTCGATGTTATTGACCAGTCCGACGACGACGGTAACCCCGAGGATCGCTACATCGGGGCGTACGAGTGATCAGATCGGCGTGGTGCCGAGCCCGGTGTTCTCGACGGCGAGCGCGAGCTTGAGGAGTGCCGTCTCCTCGCCGTACGCGGCGACGAACATGATCGAGAGTGGACGCCCGCGATCGTCGACGCCACACGGCACCGCGATCGAAGGCAGGTCGCACAGGTTCGCGAGCGGCGTGAACGCGCCGAGCGCTCGCAGGAGTCGCAGCTCGGGCGCGCCGTTGACCAGCGCACTCGTCAGGGCCGGCGGCGGGATCGCGGTCGTCGGGAACGCGAGGATCGGCGTCTGCTCGAGCGCGCGCGCCGTCGCGATGCGCAGCTGATCGCGCTGGGCATAGAGGTGCTGGGCATCGGCGGCGGAGATCGCGGTGCCGATCAGCTTGCTGGTCTTGCCGGCGCGCGTCTCCGGGCGATCCTTGAATGGACCGCTCGCGAGCTCGTGCGCACCGATCATGCCGCCGAGGAACGTCGCCCGATCGATGCCGGCGATCTCGACGCGTTGCCGCGCGACGCCGATCGCCCCGAGCGCGCGATCGAACGAGCGCTGCACCGAGCGGGCAGGGCGCATCCACGAACCGATCGCGATGCCGACGCGATCCGGCACCCACGCCGTCAGGTCCTCGATCGGCTCGCCGGCCATCACCTGCCAGAACCGCGCGCAGTCGGCCACGGTCTTCGTGATCGGCCCGACGGCGTCGAGCGTGCGCACGGGGCTGCGGATGCCGTCGCGCGGAACGCGATCGCGGCCCGGCTTGAGCCCGACGAGCCCGCAGAACGCGGCGGGGATCCGGATGCTGCCGAGCCCGTCACCGCCGACGCCGTAGCGCGCGACACCCGTCGCGACCGCGACTGCCGTCCCGGTGCTCGAGCCGCCGGGCGAGTATCCCGGTGCGCGCGGGTTCGCGGGCATCGGGTAGTGCATGACGTGACCGATGCCGTCGATCCCGAGCTCCGTCATCTTCGCCTTGCCGACGATCCGTCCGCCGGCGGCGAGGATGCGGGCGACCAGCGTCGCGTCGAGCTCGGCGATCGGACCGGAGGAGGTGCCGACCGCGGTCGGATAGCCCGCGACATCGATCTGATCCTTGACCACCACGTCGCTGCCATCGAGCACGCCCGTCCCGGTGGGCTCGCGGATCAGCGCCGACTCGATCACCGGGCTCGACGTCTGGTCGAAGCCGGGGTCCGGCATCCGATCCGCGAGCTCGTCGGCACCGATCACCGGGACCGGCGCTCTCGCGACCCAGGTCAAGAGCCGACCCGAGCGACGAGTCTTCAAGAAGCGTTGTGCGACGGTGTCGAGGGTGTTCACGCCGAGCACTGTGGTGCCTGCGCGCCACCTCCTCAACCGGTACGTTCGGCCACCCGCTACCCCAGGAGGCCCCCCGGGAGCTCCTTTCGGGCTACCCTAGACGGTCGATGGAACGCGAGTTCATCAAGATCAAGGTGGCGGTGATGCTGGTGTCGGAGGCGCCATCGACGCTCGACGAAGCGACCGCGAAGCTCGTGGTCGACAAGCTGTCGGATGCCGGGCACGAGGTCTGGCCAGCCCTGGTGGTGAAGGACTCGGAAGACGCGGTTCGCAAGCAGATCGATAGCTGGATCGACTTCTCGGATGTCGACGTGATCGTCGCGATCTCCGGCTTCGAGACCGAGGCGATGACCAGCGCCCTCGCACCGCTGATCACCAAGCAGCTCACCGGGTTCTCTGATCTGTTCCGGCTGCTGACGTATCGCGAGATCGGGACCGCCGCGATGCTGACCGAGGTGATCGCCGCGCAGTGTGGTCACACCTTCGTGTTCGCGCTGCCCGCCGCGCGTGGTGCCGTCGCCACCGCGCTCGACAAGCTCCTCGTGCCGCAGCTCGATGCGCGCACGCGGCCTCGCAACCTCGTGATGCGGATGCCGCGGCACAAGTCGAAGGTGCCGACGACCGGCCCTGCGGCGTTCCCGGCGAAGGAAGAGACGCCGGCCGGCGTGCCGCCGCCGCCCCGCCACGCTGGCTCGATGAAGACGCTGCCGCCGCCGCTGCCGAAGCGCTCGACGGCGACGCACGGCACGCCGCCGTTGCCGATGGTCGCGGTGTCGCGCACGATCAGCGATCCGAACATCGCGGAGCTCGATCCGAATCAGATCGTCGAGGAACTGACGAGCCTGCCCGGCATCTCGCTCAAGTCGCTCGAGGAAGCGATCGATCACTCGATCGAGACCTCGGGCACGGAGCTGTCGCCTCCACCCACCAAGCTCGACGACAACGATCCGGCCGTGATCGCGGCGCGCGAGCATGCCGAGAAGACGCCCGCCGCGCAGGCTGCCGCGTGGGTCGCCGCCGTCGAGGAAGCTGCCTCGAAGGTGATCAAGCGTGCGGTTGCCGAGCGCGAAGCGAAGCTCTCCGGTGAGCACAAGATCCCCGACCTTCCGGCATCACCCTCGGCGGCCAACGAGCCGACGCCCGACGAAGCGAAGCCCGAGCCCGCGGTGAGCGCCGAGCCCACGGTCGAGGGGAAGCTCGATGGAGAAGAGCCGCGCGGCAAGGTCGAGAAGGCCAGCGGGGCCAAGCAGAAGCCGGATCGCCCGGTCGACAACGTCGCCGCGGTGATCGTCGACGATCCCG
>JANNBP010000372.1:0-29897 GCA_031385555.1 Deltaproteobacteria bacterium
CGGCTGTGCGTGCCGGAGCAGCCAGGATCAGGCGCTTGGATTATGCCGCGTAGAGAAGCTGCGTCCTCGTCGGCGCCGAGCTGCTACGCGGCATAACCACGTAGTCGGCATAATGTACCTTATGCCGCGCGCGGCATAAACCACAGATCAGGATGGTATTCTCGACGTCGTGCGAGCCACCGAGGGCTTGCGCCACGATGTGATGGATCTCGAGACAACGAGTCGACCGGCAGCCGGGAACTCGGCAACGGCCCTTGTCGCGTCGTCGCACCATTCGCCGCTTCGCCGGGGTCACGTCTTGCGTCGCCCGCTCGGGATCGGCGGAATCGAGCAAACCAATCCGCTCGGCATCGCAGCAGGCACGTTCGATGTCCGCCGACGAGAGTTCGAACTTGCGACCTCCACTGTCCTGCCAGCCGCGACCGCAGTGCTCGCAGAGCGTGACGGCGATCTGGTACGGAGCCTTCGTGCGTTCGCCGGTGTTGTCTTCGAGAATCGCGCGGGCGAAGGCGGCCAGCAGTTCGTCGTCGGCGAGGATGGCGCCACCGCCACGTTCCGATTGCAACTTGCGCCGCGCATCGCGAACCAGCGCTTCGGTTGCGGGACGAATGCCTTCGAACGGCAGCGTGCGGCCAGCCAAGCTCGGGTGCGGCGGATCGTCGGGGTTCGCGCCACGTCCACGGCCCGAGACCATCGCTTCGATCTCGTGCACGCTCTTGCCTCGCACCGCATCCAGCCACGTCTGTTCGTTCTCGCCCGTCGCGACGCGCGTCAGCTCTCGCACCGCCGAGTGTGGCAAGCCGTTCTCGAGGGCGGCGGCAAGCTTCGGAAGATCTTCGAGAGCAAGGGCGACGCGCATCCGATCGCTCGCGGTGCGCGGTGTGTATCCCAACCGGCGCTCCATGTAGTCGGCCATCGAGACGCAGCCGACCTCACGCCAGATCCTCACGCGTAGCGCTTCACGGAGCCAGTTAGCTTCGTTCGCATCGAGGAGGCCTCGCCGTTTCACGATCGTTCGCAGCGCCACATCGATGTGCTCCCAATCACCGCTCATCTTTTTTAGATCAATGCTCGCTTCGATCATCATCAACTCCTTTGCCGAGGATTGGTACGACCTCTACCACGCGAGTTTTCGACCTCGTGGTTTGCGCCGAGAGCGACGAAGGGAGGTTCCTCGTCGAGAAACGTCTCGCGCGCGCACTCACGCGCTCACAGCGAAGCACGTTGCGGGAGACAGGGAATTCGCTCGCGTTGGAATGACGCACTCGGGTCGGCGCCGATCGCGCCACCAAAACTCGTCAAGCGAAAAGCGACACGGTCTCGCTTTTTCTTACAGACATGTCCGAAATCCGGACAGAGAGAATGCGCGCGCCGCTGCCGAGCTCACTCGCTCGTGGGCGAGGGCAGACTCGGCACGCGCCTACGCCAACCTCATTGACCGGTATTGGACGGCGTCACCCAGGTCGGTACGTCACGTGCCCCATGCCTCGGTCAGCGTCGCCGTTGCCAAGACCTCACCCACGGTCTCGTTTCGGACCCCTGCATGACGAACGTTCTCGAACGCTCTAACGGTGGTAACCGACCCCAAATCGAGGGTACGTAAGGATGGCTTCGCGGCGGGTGAAGCCATGCTCCGTCGCTGCATCACGCGTACGTGATCTCCCGAATGCCGGTGCGTGCAGTAGTGCCGCTCGCGATCAGCGGAACGATCGTCCGACGAATTGAAACGACCCGGCCGCCGAGTCCCGAGCTAGGCCTCCACCCGAAGTACCATCGTCCAAGCCACGGTTCTCACATCCTCGATCGCCGGGATGTGCATCGTGCGGCTGGTCTGCGAGCCAGCAGCCTTGTAATCGCTCGGCGGGGAGATGCTCCGTCGCTGCACCACGCGTACGTGATCTCCAGAATGCCGGTGCGCGCAGGGCGCCGTTCGCGATCTGCGCGACGATCGTTCGACGAATTGAAACGACCCGGCCGCCGAGGTCGGTGGCACTCTCGCCCGTCGCGGGCCACGCGCACGGAGCGTGACGAGCGCACTGCACCACGCGTCCTCGATCATCCGAACGCAGGTCCGTGCGGCAACGTGCGAGCCAGCAGCCTTGTGACGGCGCTCGGCGCGGTCCGATGCGCGCAGGCCCGCAGGGCGAGTGCGACCGACCGAGGCCCGAGCTAGACCTCCACCCAATCGTCGAAGCTCATGGCCCCCACGTCGTCGATCACCGGAAGGTGCGAGGACGTGCTGCAGTTGCCGCTCGCGATCAGCGGCGCGATCGTTCGACGAATTGAAGCGCCGGCAGCCGAGGTCGCACCTCGCCCGTCGCACCACGCCAGCAGTTCTGTGTTGCTACAGCGACATCACCACGGCGCCGATCGCGACCAGCGCGGCACCGAGGAACTCCGTACGTACGGGCCGCTCGCCGATGCCCCACGCGAGCACCGCGGCGAACAGCACCGAGGTGTTGCGCAACGTCAGCACGAACCCCGAGCCGCCGCGGGCGAGCGCCTCCATCAGGATCAAGAACGAGCCTCCGCAGGTCAGGCCCATCAACAACACGCGCGGAAAGCGCCGGCGAAACACCCCGGCGAGCTCGACGCGTCCGCTGCGACCGAGCCAGAGGATCCGGAGGATCGCCGCGAACGCGAGCGAGGTCCCGAACACCGCGGACGCCGACCCCCCGCTCGACAGCGCCGCCTTGTACGACAGGTGATAGCCCGCGATCGACGCCGCGCACGCGCTCGCCCAGCCGACGCCCGAGGACCTGCCCTCACCGCGCTTGCTCTGGTGCGCGCCCACTCCGGCGAGGACGAGCCCGAGCAGCACGATGGCGCTGCCGGACGACGACGTGCCGGTGACGACCTCGTCGAACAGCAGGATCGACATCGGCCACACCACCAGCACCGCGCCGCCGCGCGAGATCGTGTAGACCGCCCCGAGCTTGCCGCGGTCCATCGCGATCGCGAGCGTCGCGAAGTACACGGCCTCGAACACGCCGGCGATGGCGGTGTAGCCAACCGACGCGAGGGACTCGAACGGATCATCGCCGAGCCCCCAGCGGATGCCGGCGATCACGCATGCGAACATGGCCGCGACGCTGATCGCCGCGACCAGCCCGCGATCTTTGTCGGGCTCGAGTCGCAGCAGCGCATTCCACCCGGCGTGGAGGAACGCGGAGAACACGACGAGCGCGACGATCACTTCGCGAGCGACCTTACTTCGCCAGCGCGTCTTTCGCGAGCACGGTCCAGTCGCTCTTGCCGTGACCCTCGGCGATCACCGCGTCCATGCGGGCGGCGATCGCGGGCAACACCGAGAGGGCGAGGTTCACGCGCGCGGTCTCCTCGAGCATCAGCCGCGCGTCCTTGCGCGCCATCGCGAGTTCCCACGACGGCTGGCTCCAGTTGCCGTCGAGCATCCGCTTCGCGCGCGTGCCGATCGTGGTGCCCGGGTTGAACGCGTCGAACAGCTTGACGGCCTCCTCCGGCGCGATGCCGGTGGCCTTCGCGATCATCAACATCTCCGCGAGCCCCGTGGTGAGGAACATCAGGAAGCAGTTGCCCATCAGCTTGAACGCAGCGGCGGCGTCGACGCGCGGGCCGAGATCGAGCAACGTGCCGGTCATCATCTCCAGCACCGGACGCATCGGCTCCGTGCGCGCGGGATCGCCGGAGACCAGCATCAGCCCGGTCGACTCGAGCGCGTTCTGCGGCCCCATGAACACCGGTGCGTGGACGAACGCGAGCTTCCGCTCGTTCCACCGCGCGACGCGGGCGGCGGTGCCGTGCGCCGAGGTGGTGGTGTGATCGACGATCACGACGTCGGGCGACAGGCCGGGGAGGGCGCGCTCGAGCACCTCGTCCACCGCGGCATCGTCCGACAAGCTCAGGTGGACGCGCGCGGCTCCGCGCGCCGCCTCGGCAGGGTCCTCGAACGCCTTCGCACCGCAGGCCTCGAGAGCGACCGCCTTGTCGTGCGTGCGATTCCACACCGCGACCTGCTCACCCCGCTTGCGCCACGCCCGCGTGAAACCCGAGCCCAGCATGCCGGTACCGAAGAACGCGATCATGCGCGCAGGGTATCAGCGCGATGCGGCGATCAGTGATCGCGCTGCGCCCAGAACGTGTGCAACGCGGGCCACAGCCGACCGGCGGCCTTGCGCGACACCACGGCGCCGACATGGCCGCCGCGATCGACGACGAGTTGCTTGTCGCGCGAGCTGACGAGATCGATCAGCGGCTTCGCGCACGGCACCGGCACGATGTGATCGTCGCCGAACGCGAGCGCGAGCACGGGAACCTTGATGTCGGCGAGCTGCACCCGCTTGCCGAGCAGCGTGAACGTCCCGGCGACGAGGGCGTTGCCGCGATACAACTCCTCGATGTAGCGCGCGTAGCACTCGCCCGGGAACGACACGTTGTCGTTGCCCCACTTCTCGGTGGCGAGAAACCCGTCGAGGAACTCGTCATCCCACGCGCGGTCGAGCAGGCCGATCACCTTCGTCGCGTCGAGCGTGGGGCGCATCATCTTGAACGACGCCTGCATCAGCGGCCACGGCACGTTGCCGAACGCGTCGACGATCGAGCGGACGTCGAAGCCGGGCTGGCGCGTCCACAGCGCCATGATGCCGGCCTGCGAGAAGTCGATCGGCGTGGCGAGCGCGAGGAACGACGCGATGCCGTCGGGGAACGCGGCGACGTACGGCGCGGCGAGGGCCCCGCCCAAACAGTAGCCGAGCACGTGGGCTTCTCCGGTCGGGGAATGGCGCGCGACAAAGCGGACCGCGCGACCGAGGTAGCGCCCGCCGATGTCGTCCCAGGTCAGGAAGCGATCCTCGGCACCCGGCGTGCCCCAGTCGATGCAGTAGACCTCGTGGCCCTGCGCGACCAGCCACTCGATCAGCGAGCGACCGCTGCCGAGATCGAGCACGTACCAGCGATTGATCAGCGACGGCACCATCAGGATCGGGCGCTGGAACTTGCGCTCCGCGGGGCTGAAGCGGAGCAACCGCCACTTGTTCTCGGTCCACACGACGGTGTGTGGCGTCTGGCCGACGGCGGGCAGACCCTTCGGGACGCGGCGCAACAACGCGTGGATCGACTTCCCGATGGGCGACTCGATCAGGGAGTGGAGGAGCGGGAGCTTGGGGAGCATCACGAGTAGAGCGCCTCGAAGCGATCGCGCAGTGCTTCATACACGGCCTTGCGGCGAAGCTTGAGCGAGCTGGTCAACATGCCACCCTCGACGGTGAGCGGATCCTGCGAGATGAAGAACCGCTTGATCGTCTCGTGGCGCGCGAGCTCTCGATTGATGGTCTCGACACGCGCGGCGATCGCATCGCGATCCGCGGCGACCTCGGCACGCACCCACAGCGCGGCGACCAGGAACGGCCGGCCATCGCCGTAGACGACGACGCGCTCGATCACGGGATCGTCGGCGAACTTCGCCTCGATGTTCGCGGGCGGGATGTTCTTGCCGCCGGAGGACACCAGGATGTCCTTCTTGCGATCGATGATCTGGAGGAAGCCATCGGGCGTCCAGCGGCCGACGTCGCCGGTCTTGAACCAGCCATCCTCGGTGAACGCCCCGGCCGTGGCGCCGGGATCCTTGTAGTAGCCGGTGAACACGTTCGGGCCGCGGCACTCGATCTCCCCATCCTCGGCGAGGCGGAGCTCGACGGATGGCAACACCTTGCCGACGGTGTCGAACCGGAACGCGTCGGCGCGGTTGAGCGTCAGCGTCGGCGACGTCTCGGTGAGGCCGTAGCCTTCGATCACCAGGACGCCCGCGGCGTGGAGCTGCTCCTTGATCTCGACCTTGAGCCCGGCGCCGCCGGACAGGCAGAACTGGAGCCGACCGCCGGTAGCGCGCTCGAGCGCTTCCTTCCGCGCGGCTGGCGAATCCGCGCCGGCGTACATCGCGCGCGCGAGCTTCTCCCAGTACGCGGGCACGCTGAAGAACACGTGCGGCGCGACCTGCGGGAGCACGTCGAACACGTCGGCGGGCGACGCGAGATAGGTCTCCCACCCCAAGAGATTTCCGGCGCACAGCTCGCCCCAGCCGAAGATGTGGCTCATCGGCAGCCACAGCAGATCGCGCTGGCCTTCCTCGACGAGCGGCGCGTTGCAGCGCAGCCAATCGGCGCCGTTGCTACCGACGTTGCGGTGAGTGAGGGGCACGCCCTTCGGATTACCCGAGGTGCCCGATGTGTAGAGCATCTGCGCCGGTGCGTCGAGTTCGAGCGCGCCGAGCCGCGCATCGACGAGCGTGGGTGCGTTGGCATCGCGCTCGGCCGCGGACGTGAAGATCGGATCGTCGAGATCGTAGACCTCGATCTCGAGCTTGCTCTTGAGGGTCTCGAGACGCGCCGTCAGCTCCTTGCCGCTGACCAGCACGTGCTTGATCTCGGCGTGGCGCAGGATGTACTCGACCTGATCGGCGGTCGACGCCGGATAGATCGGCACGAACACCGCACCGGCGGTCTGGATGCCGAGCGCGGCCGCACCCCACGCGACGCTGTTGGACGCGAAGATCGCGACGCGATCACCTGGCTCCACGCCCCACTCCACGATCTGCCGTGCGAAGCCGCGGATCTGCTGCGCGAACTGTCCCCACGTGACGGGGCGCCAGGTCGTTTCAGGGTCGCGACCGGAGTCGCGGGGGACACTGGCCTTGACGTGAAATCGCGTGCGATGACGATGCGTGGGCAGCCTATCGAACACCGCGCGCGGTGCAGGCCGGATCTCGAGGAGCGAGGTGACGTCCATGGGATCAGGCCTTGTTCGCGGCGCGTTCCGCGGCGAGCTGCTCTTCGAGATCGTAGAGGCGACTCTCGAGCGTGTTGAGCTTGTGAAGCGAGCGCTCCTGGTCACGGCGCGTCGGCAGACCGAGCGTCGACCACCACGCGGTCATCACGCGATCGGTCGCAGCCTTGGTCTTCATCGACAGCGTCAGCATCTGTCCGGCGGGGCCGAGGACGCCGGGGTTGGACATCAGCTTCTCGAAGTACTGCGCGGTGGCTTGTTCCCACGCCGTGAAGCCCTGCTTCCAAAGATTCCACATCATTGACTGACTCCTAGTGCGAAGCGGCGAAGTGCCGCGGCAGTGGTGAAATCGGGGTTCTGCTCGTCGAGCTTGCTATCGGCGTGCGCGACCTCGCCGAAGCACTCGAACACGAAGCTGATCGATCGTTTCGTGGCGATCGGCCCCGTGGAAGGCCGGCGCACGACATGCGTGCGAACGCGCAGGACCGGCGAGAACCGAACGTACGGCAGATCGAGCAGGCCTTCTCCGACGACCTCGACGGCCACTTCGTCCTGACCGACGAAGGGCAGTCCGCTGATCGTGCCGTCGATCGCGCCCGTACCTTCGAACGCGAGTCCGTCCGCGAGCGGGAACCGCAGCACCGCGATCGGTTGCGCGTAGACAACGAGCGTCCGGCCGACCGGATCGGGATCTTGCGACGCGGTGCCGTGGAGGAACAGGCCCTGATCGTCTTGATGGAACACGCCGTCGAGACCGCCACCGGCGTCGGTGACGAACGTCGCGCCGGGGAAGTTGCCCGCGTACCACTGATCCGAGAGCGCGATCGGTCCGAGCGAGATCACCTCGTCGGAGGCGCGCTCCTCGGAGAGGTTCCACGCGTCGGTGCTGGCGAGATCGACGGCGAGATCGACGCTGGTGTAGTAGCTCGCCGACAGGCCGATCGCGACCGGGAGCTCGTCGCCGGTGATCACGCCATCGCGGTTCGGCACGCACGCCTCGAGGATCGATGACGGGTCCGGTTGCGGCGTCTGGTTGACGCCACAGGCGGCGAGGAGGATGAACGCGAAGCTCTTCATCAGAACACGAACGATGCACGCGCGCGGAAGACCTGCGCGGGCTTCGCCTCGAGGGTGGTGTTGTCGAACGCGGCGCCGGGAAGGAACAGACCGTAGTTCGCGGTGACCGCGAAGCCGTCCTTGCTGACGTAGCGCAGCTCGGGATCGAGCTCGAGGCCGAGGCCCTTCTCGCCGGACGGCGTGGAGGACGCTTTGACCGCCCACGAGGCGATCAGTGCAGCGCCGAGCTCGAGACGGCCACTGCCGACGGCGAGCAGGCCGACCCGTGCATGCGGGCGGACGTAGATCGCGTCGGTGACGGTGCCGATGATCTCGCGGAACAACACCTGATCGACGTGGTAGTCGGGGTGGAAGCGGAAGTTGTCGACCGTGGTGTCGCGCGGCACGTTCGCCTGCGGACCATCGAACGCGCCCGCCATCGGCGCCGTCTGGCCGATCGTCGGAAACGCGCCGAAGCCCGGTGCGTTATCGCCGCTCGCGAACCCGGTGTCGAAGCCGAGCTTCGCGCTGCCGGCATAGAGCTCGCTCTGAAGGGCGGCCCCGAGCTGGCGCGAGGTCACCGGGGTGGTGATCTCGGCGCCGGGGATCAGCGACGGCTGCTCGAGGTTCGCGCGGGCGTAGACCAGCTCGCCCTCGACGCGAAACCGCGGACCCGACAGCCGCAGCCAGCCGCCGGTGAGGGTGGTCGAGAAGCCACGCGCGACCAGATCGTTCTGGGTAAACATCTCGTCCCCGGCGGTGGGGAGATAGCTCGCGGGCACGTCGCGGTCCTGGGTGCGACGCGTCAGGTACGCGCCATACTCGACGCTGGTGAGGCCCGCGGCAACCCGGCGCTCGAGCGTGGCGGGCGAATGGATCTTGAGCAGCGCGACCGTGGGGCCCGCGGCCCTGTCGCTCGGTTCGAGCGAGACGGTGGTTCCGCCATCGCGGGTCGGCGTGAACGGGCCGCGCGAGGCGATGTCGTAGGCGACCGCGAGGAGGTGGCCGGCGAGGGGCATCACGAACGCGGCGCGATCGCTCGCATCGCCGTGATCGCAATCCTCGCAATCGCCGCCGTTCGCCGCGATGCCGAGGCCGAAGTGCGCGCCCATCCGGCCGACGGCGAGCGTGCCGAACGGCGTCAACGCTTCACCCCACGCGCGCTTGATCACCACGGGGCTCGGGTTCTGCCCACCCGACGTCGCGGGCGAGCCGTTCGAGAGATCGGGATCGCCGCCGAGGGCGACGTTGTCGAGCCAATCGATCCGCGCCTTGACCGCGACGCCGACGCCGCGTGCGTAGAACGCGAGATCGGTGCGAGCACGGAGATCCAGGGAGTCGACCCGCTGACCACCGCCGAGCGGTACCGGTGCGATCGGCTGCCCGGTGGCATCGAGGCCGCGATCGAGGTCCAGGTTGTAGAGCTGGATGTCGCGCACGCGGAGCGCACCGTGGACGACCAGCTCCATGTTCTCGCGCGGCGAGGCGTAGTGGCGCGGGGTGAGCTCGGCGCCGAGCGTGGCGAGATCCGCGCCGATCGGCAGCGCGCGATCCGGCCTGGTGTTGGGCAGCTCGATGATGACGTCGGAGTAGCCACCGACCTCGTGGTCTCCCCGTCCACCGCCCACACCGCCGCCTTCACCGCCCTCCGCACCACCGCCGCCCGTGGACTCCGCCGGAGCGACGGGTGGCACGACGCCCGGAGCGGACGCAGGCTCGGTCTTGAGGAACGCGACCAGATCGCGCGTCGACTGCGGTGCCTCGACCATCGGGATGTGACCGCACCGCGCGTAGCTCTTGAGGTCCGCGTTGCCGAGCTCGGCGAGCAGGCGATGCGCGAACCGGATGGGGGTGACTTGATCCTGTTCGCCCCACAGCAGCAACACCGGCTTGGTGTGCCTCCCGTCGGCCGTGGCGGCGTTGCGACCGAACGGCGTGGCCGCGATCGCGCGATGCAGCTCGGCGAAGTGATGCCCGCGGGCGGCCGCGAGGGCAGCAGCGGCGGTCCCGGGCTTGTCGAGGTCGCGCTTGACGCGCTCGACGCGCGGCTCGGTGATGAAGCGCTCGTCGTAGTAGGCGAGGGCGGCGCGCTCGTCGATGCGCTCCTTGTAGTAGAGCCCGAACAGCACCTCGCCGAGCCCGCTCTTCTCCGCCCAGCGGAAGAAGCCGGGGACCTGATCGTCGTAGATGTACGCCGCGTACAGCGCGATGCGAGACACGCGCGCCGGCTGCGCGACCATCATCGACATCACGACGCTGGTGCCCCACGAGTGGCCGACGAGCGCCGCCTCGACGACGCCGAGCTTGTCGAGCACGCGCCACACCAGCTTGGCCTGGGCCCCCGGCGAGTAATCGCCCTCGGGACGGCTGGTCCAGCCGAAGCCCTTGAGGTCGATCGCGATCACGCGATGGGTGGCTGCGAGCGCGGGGATTATTGGCAGCCAGCTATCGCTCGACGCGCCGAAGCCATGCACGAGCACGACCGCGGGTGCGTCCTGCTTGCCGGCCTCGCGATAGCGGACGTGGACGCCGTCGATGTCGACGAACGTGGCATCCGTTGGTGCGTTCGGCAGCGGCTCCGCGTGGAACCGCGGGCAACCCGCGAGCACCACGACGAGTGCGAGGACAGACCAGCGCATGGTCACGGAGTGATCCTCCGGACCTCCGCGGGATCATCGAACTCCTGCGCGGACTCGAGCGACTGCGAGGACACGTTCGCCACCGAGCCAAAGCACTCGGCGATCCACGCGAACGAACGGGTGCCCTCGAGCTGGACCGCGAAGATGTTGCGGCGATCGAGATCGGTCGCGACGCGAAGCACCGGGAAGTCGCCGTACGGCGTGGTCATTGTCCCGGTGACATCGACGGTGGCATCGTACTGCTCGGTGTAGGAGGTCCCGAAGGCGGTGGAGATGACCGTGCCCGCGGCGAGGCCCGTGACCGTACTCGTCGTGGTCCACGTGGCGGCGGGGGCGATCGGAAGCGCGAGGATCTTCGCGGGCGGGTCGTAGGCGAGCTCGGTCCGGGACGAGCCGTCCTCGGGCGACACCACGCCGAGCAGCGTCAGCGCGGAGTCGTCGATCTCGAACACGCCGAGCAGATCCGACCCTTCGGCGAGCGTCACCGCATACGTCGCGGTGGGGAACGCCGCCGCCCACCACTGGCCGGTGGGTGCGAGCAACGAGATCGTCCTGTCGGCGTCGTTCGCGAGCGCGAGATCCAGGTTCCACGTGCGCGTGCCATCACCCGCCGCGACACCCGCGGTGTTGAAGGTGGCGTCGGTCGCGATCCGGAAGTTCGCCATCTTGCCCGCGGCGAGCGGCACCTCAGTCCGCGCGATCGAGCCATCGTGGTTCGGCGAGCACAGCTCCGACGTCCCATCGGTCGGCTCGCCGTCGGTCGGCATTGCATCGCCATCCACCGCCGGACCGCAGGTGCCATCGGCGCGGCAGAAGCCGCTCGCGCACTCGCTATCGCGCGCACAGACCTCGGCCGCTCCTCCGCAGCCAACCGTCCACACGCTGCACAGCGCCACGATCATGTTGCAGTGCAACACAGGAGACCGGGCAAACCAGTGCGACATGGCCGGCACGCTACGTCCGAGGCTGTCGGCTGTCAATCCAATTATTGCGGCGCAACAAAATGGCCGCTTGCAGTGCAGCATCTCCACCCGGTAGGGTCCCTCCGTGGCGGTGATCCTGATCAAGAAGTACGGCAACCGCCGGCTCTATGACACCGGTGATAGCCGGTACATCACGCTCGAGGAGCTCGCCCTCAAGATCCGGATGGGCGCCGACGTCCGGGTGGTCGATGCGAACACCAACGACGACCTCACCCAGGCCACGCTCGCCCAGCTCGTGATGGAGACCGGCAACGCCGCCAAGTTCCTGCCGGTCCAGCTGCTGACCCAGATGATTCGCCTGTCCGACGACTCGCTCGCCGAGTTCTTCTCGCGCTACGTCACGAACGCGCTCGATCTCTACCTCCAGGCGAAGCGTGGCGTGCAGTCGCTCTCCTCGTACAACCCGCTGGCGCAGATCCCGTCCGCCGCCTCGGACGCCCTCGCGCGGATGTGGATGGGCAATCCGTTCGCGCCACCACAGCCGTACCAGGCGCCGTACGCGTACGCACAGGGGGCCCCGTACGTCGCCCCTCCGCCGCCGGACGATCTCGAGCCCGCCGAGGCACCGCCGCGCGCGGACCGCACCTCGACCCCGGTGATGAACGGCGAGCGCGAAGACGTCGCGGCGATGCGCCGCGAGCTCGACGAGCTCAAGCAGATCATGCGCGAGGGCCTGGCGAAGGCGCCGGCCCGTAAGAAGCGCAAGGCGTAGGCCGTCACGCTCGGGCGCATCGATCGGGCGATCCGATCGGGCGATCCCGCTCGGTCTTGCAGGCTCACCCCGTCTCGCGCCCCGGCGAGACAGAGGAGGCGCGGACCCGCGCTTGCACGAGGCTGTCGCATGCAACGCATGGCGCTGGGACTGGTGCTCGCGCTGGCGGGTTGCAACAAGCACGACAACTCGTCCGACACCGAGAGATCGCGTGACGAGCTGTCGCACGCACAGACCACCGTCTCCGAGAAGATCACCGACGTGGCCACGCGCACGAACGACATCGAGGGTGAGAAGCGCGAGCTCGCCCGTCGCCAGCAGAAGCTGGTGGACGACGAGCAGGCCCTCGCGACTCGGCGCGACCAGCTCGGCTCGGCGCGCGAGGTCCTGACCAAGGCACGCGAGACCTACGCCGCTGCGGTGCGGGTGCGGCTGTCGAAGCTCGATGCGACGCTGGCTGCTCTCGAGACCCCCAAGGACGCGGCCTCGAAAGACGCGCTCGTGGGGCTACGCGCTCGCCGCGAGCAGCTCGTCACGAAGATCGCCGCGATGAGTGGCACGGCGGAGCCGTCCTGGGACGCGTACATGCTCGAGCTCGACACCACGTTCGATGCGATCGAGCGCGATCTGCACGACGCGCGCTGACTACACGATGCTGAGGAAGAACGTGCTGCCCTTGCCGAGCGTGCTCTCGGCCCAGATCTGCCCGCCATGCGCACGTGCGATACACCGCGCGATGTAGAGCCCGAGTCCGACACCTTTTCTGTCGCTCGCGCCCACCTGCGAGAAGCGTTCGAACACGCTCTCGAGCTTGTCGGACGGAATGCCGATGCCCGTATCGCTGACGGCGATGAAGATACCGTCGGTGGTGCGCTGGTTGGTCACCACGATCTTGCCGCCCGGCGGTGTGAACTTGATCGCGTTCGTTATGAGATTTGCGAGGACCTGCACGATCCGGTCGTGATCGAAGCTCGCCGGTTGAGGCCGCATGACGACGCTCGCGAGCGAGATGTTCTTCGCGAGCGCGAGCACCTTGAACAGATCGATGACCTCGTCGATCACCGTCGCGACATCCCCCAGCGTCCCGTTCACGGAGAGCTTCCCGGCGTCGATGCTGGCGACATCGAGGAGGTCGCCGATCAGGCGATTCATCCGGGCCGAGTAGCGTTGGATGCGGTGGGCGGCCTCGATCGTTCGAGCGCCCTCCGGAGATGCAGACGCGCCCGCGATCAAGAGCTCGGTACTCAGTCCGATGCCGTTGAGGAGGTTGCGCAGATCGTGACTGACGATGCCGAGGAAGTCGTCGCGGTGGGAGACGTCGCTGTCCGACCGGATCCGCTCGCTCAACAGGTAGCGATCGGTCTGCTCGCGCTCGAGCGGGACCAGCCGCGAGAGCTGCAACCGGCCCACGGCTCGCTCTTGCTCGAGGACGACATCGGCGGCCTCTCGCGCATCTCGAATCGCATCGTCTTCGCACGCGCGCGTGGCGGTGAGCGTCGCGGTCGTCGCGCGAGTTTCGTCGGCCTCACCTCGCGCGGCGTCGAGGACGGCATCGGCGGTCTTGCGCGCGTGGGCGACGACGAGGTCCGCGTCGCGCTCGGCAAGCGATTCGCGCGCGAGCTGGGCCTCGTCGGAATTCTGCCGTTCCGTCCGGAGGCTCTCGTCGGTGTGGTCCCGCTCGGGCCTCGTGCGTTTCCCGTCGCCCATCGTCGCAAGGTAGCGCGGACGGCGGGCTGATCGAGTACGGTGGCCCGTGAACGAGCAGCCAGAGCGACGAAAGAGCATGCGGCTGTGTCCCAAAGGGACGGTCAGCATCCGCGCCGCCGACTACGACGTGCGCGGTCGCGTCGCCAACATCTCGACCGGCGGTCTCCTCGTCAACACCTTGGTCACCTCACCCGAGCGCCTGATCGGGGAGCACGTGGACCTCGAGCTCCGGCTCGACACCCAGCACTCCGCTTGGTTGCAACTACGGGGACGTCTGCTGCGGATCGGCTCGACGACGATCGCGCTGTCGCTCGACGGGGTCCCGGATTCGTTCGAGGCCATCGTCGACGAAGCGCTGACGGCCTCGCACAGCCACCGCCGCATCCTCTCGATCGTGCTCGTCGACGGGACGCTCCCTCGCCGGCTGCAGATGGCCGAGGCGTTCCGCACCGCGGGATGCGCCGTGGTCGATGTCTCGACGCCGCTCGAGGCCATCGTTCGCTTGGGAGAGTTTCACTTCGAGCCGGACGTCATCGCGATCGCGGACTCGCTGCCCTCGACGATCGCGAGCGAGCTCCGCACGTTCATCAACGCCGAGCACCCGCGCGCGAAGCTGATCACGATCGGCGACCACGCCATCGAGCCTGCAGGGCTCGCGCACTGGTTGTCGTCGTTCAATCCCGACGGAGATCTGGCGAAGCGGGTGCTGGCGCTACTGATGCGTCGATAGCCGTGGCGCGGGGAGGGCCCGCGAGATCACGCCGCTGACGAACAGCGCGATCCCGGCGACCAGCACGCTCGCGTAGGCGTACCAGGGCAGCGCGAGGATCGCCGCGAGCTTCAGCGCGACGAGGAGCAACCCACCGAGGATGGCGGCCGCACCGAGCGCGATGCGCGCGTTGGCCGCCGGCGTGCGCGGGGCGGCGCTCGTGACGCCCTCCCCGGTGGTCTCGTCGACCCAATCACGCTTCAGCGTCCTCGACGCGAACAGGAAGATCGCGGCGGACACGAGGTAGAAGCCGAGGCCCGTGTACAGCGCGTACCGCATCTCCTGGCCCGCGTCGACGTGACCCTGGAGCATGTCGGAGACCGCGCCGAAGTACGAGTAGCCGACGGCGATGCCGAGGAGGTTGTTGATGAGGAGGAACATCGCCGACGCCGTGGTGCGCATGCGGCCGGGCACCAGGTGCTGCACGGCCGTGATCACCGGGCCGAGCCACAGCAGATTGAGCCCGGTCGGGATGATGAACAGCGGGAGGGCGACCCAGGGCGACGACGTGTTCACCGCGAACAGGAAGCACGGCAGCGCACCCAAGAACGCGAGGGCCGGCGCGAGGGCGTAGACGCCGCGGCTCTTGCCGCCGATGCGGTCGGCGACGATGCCACCACCGACGATGCCGAGGCAGCCACCGACGAAGGTGATCGCCGCGTAGTACCAGGAGGTCGTCGTCAGGTCGTTCGGGAAGTACTCGGTCATCAGGAACGACGGCAGCCAGAACGCGACGCCGTAGCCGCAGATCGAGGAGGCGGCGGCGCCGAACGCGAGCAGCCAGAACGACTTCTTGCGCGACACGAGGTTGAACACCTCCCCGAACGCCGCGGGCTTCGTCGTCGCCTTCACCGCCTTCGGGGCCGCGCTGACCTCCCAGCCTCCACGCTTGGGATCCTTGACGGTCGCGTAGAACAGCGGCGCGAGGACAACGCCGGCGCCACCGACGATGATGAACGCGGCGCGCCAGCTGATCGCCTGGGCGATCAGGCCGCCGAACAGGATGCCGGCGGCACTCCCGACGGGGATGCCGAGCGAGTAGATCGACAGGGCGCGCGCGCGCTGATGCTTCGGGAAGTAGTCCGAGACCATCGAGTACGCCGGTGCGACGCCACCGGCCTCGCCGATGCCGACGCCGACGCGGGCGAGCGCGAGGTGATAGATGTTTTGCGAGAAGCCGCAGAACGCGGTGAACAGCGACCACATGCCGAGCGCCCACGCCATGATCATGCGGCGCGAGCTCCGGTCGGCCCACGAGGCGATCGGAATGCCGACCGTGGAGTAGAGGAGCGCGAACGTGATCCCGCTCATCACGCCCATCACGGAGTTGCTGATCTGCAGCTCGGCCTGGATGGGCCCTTTAAGGATCGCGAGGATCTGCCGGTCGAGGAAGTTCATCGTGTAGACGACCACCAGGATGCCGAGCACGTAGTACCGATAGCGGCGCGAGGGCGGTGCCTCGTCGGCCTGGCTCCCGTCGCTGCCTTCGGCGGCGGGAGCCAGGTTCGCCATCTCGATCTCCATGTCCGGCTCGTAGCGCGGTTCATTGTTGCGATGCAAGAGCGAAATGTTAGCCCGCAATATACCGGGTTCTTCGACGCAGGGCGTCTGTTGGTCGGGTATCGTGATGTTGCAGTGCAGCATAAAATCGGTTGACAGCGACAAGGCCGCTCCTTAGGGTGCGGTCATGTCCAACACCGAGACCAAGACCGAGACCAAGAAGCCCGAGACCAAGGCCGCCCCGACGGGCGCCCAGACGCCGTCCAACCCGTTCGCGGCGTTCACCGCGTTCGACCCGATGTCGTTCTGGAACGCGTCGCAGCAGATGTTCCGCGATGCGATGGCGCAGGCGCAGGCCCAGACCGCGTCGATGACGGACAAGTTCTCCGCCCTCGACCCGATGGGCTACTGGTCGACCTTCCGCGAGGCGATGACCACGGCGCGCACGCAGAGCGCCGGCGTGGCCGACAAGCTCGACACGCAGTACAGCGAGATCGAGCAGCAGCTGGTCGAGCGCGCGCACCTCGCGGTCGCCACCTGGGCGCAGCTCGCGAACGACGCGATCTCGTACGGCACGCGGCTGTCGACCGAAGCCCGCAAGCTCGGCGGCGACGCGGCCAAGAAGATGGGCGCCACCGCGTGAACCGCGATGCTGATGCGCTCGCGCACCAGCTTCATGTGGTGATCCGCCATGGATCACCGGCGCGCACGAGTCGCGAACCGCTGGTCAGCCGCCTGGTGGAACGAGCGCTCGTCGTCGTCGACGAGGTCACTCGCGCAGCGCGGATCACCTCGCGGGTCTGGAGCGAAGCGCTCCAGGCCGCGATCGAGACAAGGATTCCTCGTGATCGATGACCTGATGTCGGCGTCGCGCTCGGTTCACGACGCGCTCGTCGAGGCCTTCGTCCCGCAGCGGCCGCGCCCTGCGCTGATGCAGACCCCGCGCGACACCCTCCCGCTCGAGGGTGGCGCCGCGCTCTATCATTTTCGAGGACCGGCCAAGCCAACGGGGCTCCCGTTGCTGATCGTCCCGTCGCTGATCAATCGCTGGTACGTGATGGATCTGCGGCCCGGGGCCTCACTCGTCGAGGCGCTGGTTGGCGCCGGGATCGACGTCTGGCTGCTCGATTGGGGGGTGCCCGAGCCGGAGGACCGCTATCTCGATTGGGAGGCTGTCCTCGCACGACTCGGACGTGCGTCCCGGCGCGTGTTGCGCGAGACCGGTACGGCGAAGCACGCCCTGCTCGGCTACTGCATGGGTGGGACGCTGACGGCGATCCACACCGCGCAGCACGCCGACCAGATCGCCGCGCTGGTCACGCTCGCGGCACCGATCGACTTCGCGAAGGGCGGCATGCTCCGCGCGATGGTCGATCCGCGGTGGTTCGACGCCGCCGCGGTCGCCGATGCCGGCAACATCGCCCCGAGCCAGATGCAGGCAGGCTTCACGGCGTTGAAGCCCACGCTCGAGCTCGCGAAGCTGGTGGCGTTGCCGGACCTCACGCCGAAGACCCGCGAGGCGTTCTCCGCGCTCGAGACCTGGGCGAGCGACAACATCGCGTTCCCCGCGGCCGCGTATCGCCGCTACATCGGTGACATCTACCAGCGCAACGAGCTGGTCGCCGGCACGCATCGCGTCGGTAACCGCGAGGTCAAGCTCGAGGCGATCACGTGCCCGGTGCTCGCGATCACCGCGACGCGCGATCAGATCTGCCCGGCCGCGGCGGCGACGGCACTGCTCGAGCACGTCGGGAGCACCGATCTCGGTGTGATCGAGGTCGAGGGTGGTCACGTCGGTGCCGTGGTCGGCAGTCGCGCGGCACGGGACATGTACCCGGCGCTCGCGCGCTGGCTGTCCTCGCGGCTTCGCTAGCTGCACGTGCACGAGCACGACGGTCCTCAGACCGCGAACAGATCGTGCATGGTCACGCACTCGTGACCCGACTTCCGTAGCTGCTCGACGATGATCGGCAGTGCGTCGAGCGTGTGTTGCTGGCCCTCGTGGAACAGCAACATGTCGCCCGGTTGCGCATTCTCGCAGCGCGCCGCGATCGATCGGGGATCGTGATCGGTGTAGTCCTCGGCATCGAGAGACCACAGCGCCACCGTGTATCCCATGGCGCGAAGCGCGAAGATCGAGCGCGTATCGAGCTCGCCGTGCGGAGGGCGTACCCACGGCCGGCCGGTGAGCTGACCGCCGAGCGCAGCCTCGGTGCGCCGGCATTGGTACAGCAGGTCGCGCGTCGACAACATGCGGAACCGCGCGTGGTCATACCCGTGGCTCGCGACCTGATGCCCGCGCCGCAGGTACTCGCGGACCAGATCCGGGTGTTCCTCGGCGCTCTGACCGATCACGAAGAACGTCGCCGGGATGCCGAGCTCGTCGAGTAAGTCGAGGTAGCACAGCGTCATCGCGTCGGGGCCGTCGTCGAACGTGATCGCCACGCGCTTGGTCGTGGCCGGACCACGCCGGATCAAGCCGGGGACGCGGTCGAAGACCAGCTCCTTCACTCGGGCGCGCAGAGACGGCACTTGCCTGTGAATACGGGTTTTTTCGAGCGCCCACAAGACTGCGGAACCAGCAGGTGACACTGCCGTTCCGGCAGGCCGATCCGGTGATTCTGGATATCCCTACGAACACTTGGGGGTGGCATGCCGGCCGCACGTTGGCTGGACCCATGCCGCAATCGGGAGCACTGGTCATCGCGATGGGTTTGTTGGCCGCCTTGTCGTCGGTCGCCGACGCGGCACCGAAGCCGGTGGCGGTGTTCTTGGAGCGCAACGGGCGGGTGGTCGACCACGAGGGTGAGGAGGTCGAGATCCCTCGGTACGGCGGCGGCGACGCGGCATGGGGCAAGGTCGTGACCTGCGTCAAGGCGCAGTTCGCGCCGTTCCAGCTCGACGTCGTCGATCGCGAGCCCAGCGGCGAGCACATCACTGCGGTCGTCGGCGGCCTCGCATCGCAGCTCGGGCTCGACGATCGCAGCACCAACGGCGTCGGCCCGTACATGCCGGGGCGCATCCAGCGCAACGCGACCGTCCACATCTTCTCGAAGGTCGGCACCGGGGAGCGCGACACCCAGAACCTGTGCGCGGTCACCGTCCACGAGGTCTCGCACGCGCTCGGCCTCGACCACGTGTTCAAGTGCGGCGACGTGATGAGCTACTACGGCGATCGCTGTGGAGCGCGGAAGTTCCTCGACGTCACCGCACCATGCGGCGAGTTCTCGGCCCGCGCGTGTGGCACCGGCGAGAAGACGCAGAACTCGTATCGGATGCTCGCCTCCCTGGTCGGGCTCAAGCACGCTCCGCAGCCCGAGCCCGAGCCCGAGCCGACCCCCGACGAGCAAGATCCGTTGGCCGACGACGAGCAGGGTTGCGACCATCCCGCGGAGCAGGACGACGACGAAGAGACCACCGACGAAGAAGACGTGCAGAGCGTCCAGTACGTCGAGGACCGCCGCGGCAATCGCTACACCATGGAGCGCGTGCAGGGCCGCGACGGCCGCACCTACATCGTCCTGCGGCGCGTTCGCTAATCTGCGAACGGGGAAGGGTGATGCGTCGGCCTCAAGCGCAATCGACGCGGCCATTGCACGGTCGACGTGATCCTGAAGAACTGCGTGATCAACCTGTCGCCGGAGAAGCAGGCCGTGTTCGACGAAGCGTTTCGCGTGCTCCGCGTCGGCGGCCGTCTCGCGATCACGCCGCTCGCAAGTCCCCTGACGCTGTCTCGATCAGCGAGCGGCCTGCCGAGGTTGAATCAGGCCTCGGCCTTCGCGTAGCGGTCCTTGAACGTGTCGCGCAGCTCGGTCTTCTTGAATTTACCGGCGCTGGTTCGCGGGATCGCCTCGACCACCTCGACCGCGTCGGGCAACCAGAACTTCGGGAACTTCGCCGCGAGGAAGTCGCGCAGCTGGTCCGGCGTCGCGGTCTGCCCGGGCTTCCAGACCACCACCGCGAGCGGGCGCTCGCTCCACTTCGGGTGCGGCACGCCGACGACTGCGGCCTCCTTCACGGCCGGGTGACCCATCAGCGCGTTCTCGAGCTCCTGCGACGCGATCCATTCGCCGCCGCTCTTGATCATGTCGGCGACGCGATCGGTCAGTTGCACGAAGCCGTACTGATCGACGCGCGCGACATCGCCGGTGCGGAACCACCCATCCTTGGTCCACCGATCCGGCGTCTCGTTGTTCGCGTAGCGCGCCGCGACCCACGGGCCGCGGATCATCAGCTCGCCATTCGTCTTGTCGTCATGCGGCACGTCGCCTTGCCAGTTGCGCACGCGCACGTCGACGAGCGGCGTGGGCATGCCCTGCTTCGCGCGCAGCCGATACCGCGTGTCCTCGTCGGCCTCCTCCAGGTGCGGCGGCAACCGCGACACCAGGCCCACCGGCGACGTCTCGGTCATGCCCCAGGCATGGAGCAGCGTCAGCCCGAGCCGATCGAAGTCGCGGATCAATTGCTCCGGCGCGGCCGAACCACCGACGATCATCCTCAGTCCCGGCTGGAGGACCCACGTTCCCGGATTGCCGTCGAGCGCTTCGCGGATGCCGAGCCAGATCGTCGGCACGCCCGCGGACACCGTCACCTTCTCCTGCGCGAGCAGATCGAGCAGGCTCGGCGGGTCCAGGTGCGGTCCGGGGAACACCAGCCGCACGCCGACCAGTGCGGCGACGAACGGCAGGCCCCACGCGTTGACGTGGAACATCGGCACCACCGGCAGCAGCGTGTCGGTGCGCGACAGCTGCAGCGAATCGGGCAGGGCGGCGACCAGCGTGTGGAGTAGCGTCGAGCGGTGCGTGTACACCACGCCCTTCGGCTTGCCGGTCGTGCCCGACGTATAGCAAGTGCCCAGCGCATCGAGCTCGGCGAGCTTGGGCAGGGGCGTCTGATCTCCGCCGGTTGCGATCAGGTCCTCGTAGCCCGCGTGCGAGCCGACGGTGCCGACCACGAACACCTTCTCGAACTTCGCGCCCGCGGCGACCACCTTCTCGTAGAGCGGCAGCAGCACGTCGTCGACGATCAGGAACCGATCCTGCGCGTCGTTCGCGATGAACGCGATCTCCTCGGGATGCAGCCTCAGGTTCAGCGTGTGCGTCACGCCGCCGGCGAGCGGGATCCCGAAGTAGCACTCGAGGTGCTCGGCGTGATTCCACATCAGCGTCGCCACGCGATCGCCCTTGGCGACCCCGAGCTTCACCAACGCGCGTGCCAGCCGTCGTGCGCGGTCGCATACGGCCTTGTAGTTCGTGCGGTGCAGCGACTTATCCGGTCGCCGTGACACGATCTCGACACTGCTGTTCCAACGTTCTGCCCGTTCGATCACGAGGTCGATCGTCAGCGGCACATCCATCATCGTCGCCGTGGTCATGCATTGCTCCTGCGCGCGTCGCAGCGTACCGTGCAAACCGATGATGCGGGCCTCGCTTGTCCTGGCTGTTCTCGTCGCCGCGACGGACGGTCACGCTGCCGGCCGTGTTCCTCGACGCACGGTGGCGATCTCGTTCCGGATCGGGTTCGGCGCTGAGCAGCCGGCCGGTTCGTGGCGCGTCGACGACGTGATCCTCACCGGCAACGCCTCGCCGCGGCCGGCACCATGATCACTGCTTCGACTGGAAGTTCTCGTACACCGGCGACGGCTTCTTGCTGACGCCGTACTTGCCGGCCTTGCCCGCCGACTTCGCCGGCTTGTACATGACCTTCGAGCTCGCGGCGCGGTCGCCGTCGTACGTCGCCGTCTCGGCCAGGTCGGTGTCGTACGACTTCTGCTCCTTCGCCTTGTCGGCGTCGGCGATGAACGCTTTGACGTCGCCGACGGCCGGCGGCTTGATGTCCTTCGCGGCGACCACGTCGATCGCCTCGGTCAGGTAGCTGCGCACCAGCTTGGTCTCGAGCTTCCGGTACAGCCGCGGCGAGTTGAACATGTCGATCGTCGCGATCTTGCCGTTGAGCGCGACCACGAAGCCGATCATGTTCGCGCGATCCGCCGGCGCGACCTTCGCGATGGCCGCATCGATCTCCCTCTCTTTGGAGCCGAGCTCCTTGGTCTGCTTGGTCGCGATGTTCCGGTACGTATCGGTGCCGTTCTTGATCGCGAGCGAGGTGTTCTTCTTGCTGACCTCGGCCCAGACCTCTGCCTGTCCATTGAAGCTCGCCTGCGCGCGCAGCCGGCCGTGGGCGAGGGCGCCGCTGCTCGCGAACACGCGCCCGGTGTCGCCCTCGGTCCACCGTCCGTGCTCGACGCAGAACACCGGTACGACGTGCGTCTGGTTCGCCGCGATGATCGTGTTCTGACCGATGATGCGATCCTGCTTGCCGCCGAGGATCACCTCGCCGGCGAGGAGGAACATCGGCTTCTCGGACTTGTTGGTCAGCGTCAGCTGGTTGACCGTCTCGTTCTCCTTCTCCTTGATCGCGACCAGCTTCTTCGAGAACGCCTCGTCGAGCGTCACCACGTCGACGTCTTCCTCGGGTAGCCCCGCCGGCGTCGCGACGATCGGCGTCAACGTCAGACTCTCGAGCTGGATCGGACGGAGCAGCGCAGCGCGATCGGAGAACGGCGTGGGCTCCGGTTTCGGATCGGGCTTGGTGGGTTGCTCCGCGGTTGCCTGCTGGCAAGCGGCGGCGAACAGCGAGGTCAGGGAGATGACGACGAACGCATGGCGCATGACGGTTGGACACCGGCATCGCGCCTGTCCTTGCGGCGATTCTCAAAATCGTCGTCGGAGATAGACGTCGATCACGGCACCGCTGCGCAGCTGTCCACTCGGCGCACGCCACGTGATCGCGGCGCGCTCACCTTCGCAGTTGCCGTTCGTGCAGCGCGGCACCACGTCGTGCGCGAGGGGGATCGCGACGATCAGGTCCGCGATCGGGCGCAGCTCCGACGGCGAGCTCCGGCGATCACCGTCGCGATCGCTCCACAGCACCAGCGTGGCGAATGCAGGATCGCGTCGATCGATCACGCCGTCGTGGTTCGCGTCGAGCGACGCGAGCGCCTCGAAGCCATTCCTCGCCTTAACGCCCTCGGTCGCGTCGCCGAACAGCTCCGCGCCGGTCGTGATCGCCCCATCGCCATCTCGATCGAGAGCGAGCCACGGGGTCGCCGCCGACGGCCAGTCGGTCGTCACCGGCACGCCCGGTTGAAACGCGAACTGCGTCGCACCGGCTTCGAACTGCACGGTCTCGCCGTCGAACGCGACGACCAGCGGCGTGTCACACACGATGCGTGGATCGCGCTCGTGACAGTAGTCGTGCACGGTGTGTCGGCTCTGGTGGCTCTCCGCCCCGAGTTGCGACAACAACCTCTGCATCCTCGTCTCGCCCGACCCGACCGGCATCGGCAGCATGCCGAAACACGGATCCTCCGTTGCCGCGCGGCAGATCTCTCGCACCGTCTTGCGCCCGTCCGCCGACAACCCGAGGTACCACTGCCCCGCCACGGTCACTACCACCGGCGCCGGCGGTGGCGGATCCTCGAACGCCGTCACCTGCGCGCGCGGCAGCGGACATTCATCCGGCTCGCAAGCTCGCCGCACCTGCGGATCCGCGAGCGGCGACACCCGGACCGGCGCGACCCCAGCATGGCGGACCACCTTGGGTCCGATCTCGTCGACGTTGAGCCGCTGCGTCTCCGCCATCGCGGCGGGCATCGCCGGCGCTGCCGGTGAAGAGCTGGCCTCGACGATCTCATCGGCGTGTTCGCAGGCGGCAAACCCCAGCACCACGATGGCAATCCTCAGCGGCGACATGATCCTTCAACCCCACATAGATGGGTTCCCTTGGGTGGTTTGTGACTCCCACCATCGCGGCCGGCAGCTTCGTGCCGGGATGCGGGTTCTCGGAGCTCGCGTGATACCGTGGTTCGATGCGGGTAGCCTGGTGTGTCGTGCTAGTGGGCTCGGGCTGCGGTAACCCTCTCGATTCCGTCGAGCTGCGGGCTGTTGATTCGGGAGCGTTCGCCGTGGGCTCGGAGATGCACTTCGCCGTGGTCGATCGCTGCACCGCGGAGACGAACAACTTCTGCGACACCGACAACGTCTCCTCGGTCAGGGTCACGAGCGACGACTTTCAGGTCACCAGTATCACCGGCGAGGGCACGCCCCGAGCGACGATCACCGTGATCGCACTCGCCCCGGCCGACGAGTTTTGCGTCGAAGGCGACCTGCTCGAGGATTGCGTGTCCACGACCGTGCGCGAGATCGACAAGATCGAGCTCTCCGTCGAGCAGTGCAGTCGCGGAGTCGTGGTTCCAAACGCGGAGTTCGAGGTCGCGTTCGAAGCGCGGGGTGGCGGCATCCTGCTGCACACGCCGAACTTCACGCCCTCGATCGATCCTGGAGCGTTCGAGGCGCTCGGCCCGCTGTCGTTTCGTGCACCGCCGGCGCCGGGCCCGGCCACGTTGACCGTCACCAATACCGGCGACGACACCACGCTCGATGTCGTCGATCCGATCCAGATCGGGTACCGGCTCAACCCCCGACACCGAGGCTTCGGTGCGGTCTCCTTCACGCCGTCGTCGGAGACCGGCGCGCTGCCGTGTCTTCCCCCGGCGACGGCCGTCGCGATCACGCCCGACGTCTGCACGCTGACCTCCACTAGCCCGCCGAGGATCGATCGGATCGCGGGTGGGGCGTGCGAGGTCGAGTTCCAAGCTCCCGGCGCGGCGGTCGAGACGCTGTCGTACGAGCCGCAGCGCTTGTTCATCAGCACCGAGATCTTCGAAGGCAATCTGGGTGGGCTCGCCGGCGCGGACGCGAAGTGCCAGGCATCGGCCGTGGCGGCGGGGCGCGGAGGCACCTGGCGTGCGCTGCTGTCCGACGAGACGATCGCGGCGCCGACCCGGCTGTCGTTCTTCGACGACGTCTATGACTTCACCGAGCAGGAGTTGCTGACTCCCACGTCGAGCACCGACTGGCCTCTGCTTCCCGACGGCGCGCTGGTGCACGTCACCGCCTCCGCGGTCACGCTCGATGACCCGCAGGCATGGAGCGGCACGCGGTTCGACGGCACCGCGACGACGTTTGCTTGCGAGGCCTGGAGCTCGAGCTCGATCATCAAGTTTGGAACGGTCGGCTCCGGCGAGGCCGGTGCGAAGTGGCTGGACGACTTCGACGGCTCGTGCGGCTCCCCACACCGCCTGTATTGCCTCGAACAGAAGTAGCCGAAACGAAAAACGGCCAGGCGGTGAGGCCCGGCCGTGGCATCGAGCAGCGCTCGAGTTACTTCTTCGCGTCCTCTTTGGCCTTCTTGGCCTTCGCGAGGAGCTCTTCCGTGATGTTGCTCGGGGTCTCCGAGTACTTCGCGAACTCCATCGTGAACTCCGCCTTGCCCTGCGTGGCCGAGCGAAGCGGCGTGGAGAAGCCGAACATCTCGGCGAGCGGCACCTCGGCGTCGACGCGCGCGCTGCCGTCTTCTTCCGTCGAGCCGAGCACGATGCCGCGGCGCTGCATGATCAGCGACAGCATCGAGCCCGAGAACTCCGCCGGACCTTCGATCGAGAGCTTCATGATCGGCTCGAGGATCCTCGGCTTCGCGCGCGGGAAGAAGTCACGGAAGGCACCGCGTGCTGCTTCCTGGAACGCGATATCGCTCGAGTCGACGGCGTGCGATGCACCGTCGTTGAGGACCACGCGAACACCGACCACGGGCACGCCCAACCGAGGGCTCTTCGCGATCATCGACTTGAAGCCCTTCTCGCAGGCCGAGATAAACTCGCGCGGGATCGAGCCGCCCTTGATGGCGTCCTCGAACTCGAACTCGCCGTCATGCGGCTCCGCATAGCCCCCGACCTTGCCGTACTGACCCGAGCCACCGGTCTGCTTCTTGTGCGTGTAGTTGAACTCGGTCTTGAGGCCGATGGTCTCGCGGTACGCGACCTGCGGCGGCGAGGTGACGACCTCGGCCTTGTACTCGCGCTTCATGCGCTCGATGTAGACGTCGAGGTGGAGCTCGCCCATGCCGGCGATGATGGTCTCGGCCGACTCGGGATCGACCCAACAGGTGAAGGTTGGATCCTCCTTCGTGAAGCGGTTGAGCGCCTTGCTCATGTTGATCTCGGCGCCGGAGTCCTTCGCCTTGATGGCGACGGAGATCACCGGCTTCGGGACGAACATCGAGGTCATCGCGAGGTTCGTCGTGCCGTCGGTGAACGTGTCACCCGAGTTGCAGTCGACCCCGAAGATCGCGCAGATGTCGCCGGCGCCAGCCTCGGTGATCTCTTCCTTGTCATCGGAGTGCATGCGCACCAGGCGGCCGACCTTGACCTTCTTGCCGTTGCGCGCGTTGACGACAAAGTCGTCCTTGTTGATCGTGCCCTGGTAGATCCGGACGTAGGTCAGCTGGCCGTAGCGACCATCCTCGAGCTTGAACGCGAGCATGACGAGCGGTTTGGTCGTGTCCGACGCCAGGACTTGCGGCTCTTCCTTGTTGTCGAGGTCGAGTGCGATGTTCTCGACGTCGCGCGGCTCGGGGAGGAAGGTGCAGACACCGTCGAGCAGCAGCTGCACGGCCTTGTTGCCGAGCGCCGAGCCGCACATCACGGGCGTGCACTTGAGGCCGATCGTCGACTCGCGCAGGCACTTCCGGAGGAGCTCCGGGGTGACCTTCTCTTCGATCATCGCCTCGGTGAGCTCGTCGTTGACCATGGAGAGCTGATCGAGCATCTCCTCGCGCATCTTGTCGCACAGCTCCTTGAGGGTGCCGCTGTGACCGTGCGACGCGAGCGGGTGCAGACCCTCCGGGATCGGGCCTCGCTCGATCTGCTCGCCGTTCTCGCCGTGGAACGTGTACGCGACCATCTCGATCAGATCGACGACGCCCTCGAGCTTCTCCTCGAGGCCGATCGGGCAATGGATCATGACCGGGTGCAGCTTGAGCTTCTCGCGGAGCTGGTCGCGGACGCGGAACGGGTTCGAGCCGGTGCGGTCGAGCTTGTTGACGAACGCGATGCGCGGAACCTTGTACCGGCGCATCTGGCGATCGACCGTGTACGACTGCGACTGCACGCCGGCGACGCCGCACAGCACCATGATGGCGCCGTCGAGGACGCGGAGGGCGCGCTCGACTTCGATCGTGAAGTCGACGTGACCTGGGGTGTCGATGATGTTGATGTGGTGCTGCGCCTTGATCGGCGAGTTTGGCACCGCCATGATCGTCTTGACCTTCGGGTCGGGCGGCCACTGGCAGAACGTGGCGGCCGACTGGATCGTGATGCCGCGCTCGCGCTCGAGCTCCATCGAGTCCATCTTGGCGCCGACGCCGTCCTTCCCCTTCACCTCGTGAATGGCGTGGATGCGGGCCGTGTAAAACAGGATGCGCTCGGTCAGCGTGGTCTTGCCACTGTCGATGTGAGCCGAGATGCCGATGTTGCGGACTTTGGACAGATCACTGAGCACGGGAACGTCTCCTGCAGGCGTATGGATTAGACCACTGGCGCTGTGCTGTTAAAGGCGCGGGATTGCTACCGCTTGCCGCCTGGTTTTGCAAGTGCTGTCGACACTCGACCTGGCTTCGTTTGACCCCACCTCTTAGTGCGTTGGAATCGCAGCCCGTCTGAAACCCCAGACCCGCAGAAGGTGTCCTTTGCTAACGTCTCTCCAAGTGCCGCCGAAGCCTCAGTCTCCCCGGCTCGCAAGCTCGCCGCACCTCGCACTCGCGGCGACCGCCCTCGATCCCGGTCACCTCGATGACAACGTGGCGATCGAGTTCGTCTCGGGCACCCTCCCCAAATCGACGATCACGAGGGTCGAGGGGCACCTGGCCAAGTGTCGAGACTGCCGGACCCTGGTCGCCGCGCTGGCGGCCGATGGCGGAGACTCGAATGCGGAGACCGTCCCGCACGACAAGCTCTCACCTTCCCAGGTCGCGGCCATGCCAACCCGGAAGCTGACGGTCGGCGACAAGGTCGGGAGATACCTGGTCCTGACCACGCTCGGCACCGGTGGCATGGGCGTGGTGTTCGCGGCGTACGATCCCCAGCTCGACCGCAAGGTCGCGCTCAAGCTCCTGCGCAGCGGCATCAACTACAACACCAAGGATGCACGGACCCGGCTCCGCCGCGAGGCGCAGGCGATCGCCCAGCTGTCTCACCCGAACGTCGTCTCGGTCTACGACGTCGGCGAGACCGACGAGGGTGACCTGTACATCGCCATGGAGTTCGTCGAGGGCGACACGCTCAGCCAGTGGCTCAAGAAGTACCCGCGGAGCTGGCGCGAGATCACGGACGTCTTCCTGCAGGCCGCGCGCGGGCTGATCGCCGCCCACGGCTCCGGCCTGCTCCACCGCGACTTCAAGCCTGACAACGTGCTCGTCGGGGGCGACGGTCGCGTCCGCGTCACCGATTTCGGGCTCGCGCGGTCGATGATGACGCCGACGGAGTCGAGCCAGGACAACGCCTCGGTGATCACGGCGCTCAACGTCGATCTGACGGCGACCGGCACCGTGCTCGGCACGCCACGCTACATGGCGCCGGAGCAGCTCACCGGCCCCGAGATCGATCACCGCGCGGATCAGTTCAGCTTCTGCGTCGCGCTCTACGAGGCGCTGTGGGGCCAGCACCCGCTGCCCGGCGCGACCAGCGTGCAGATGCTCGAGACCGGTGCGCTGCCGATCTCTCCGCCCGACCTCCCGAAGGTGCCGCCGGCGATCGCGAAGGCGGTGATGCGCGGCCTCGAGAAGGACCGGCAGAAGCGGTTCCCCAACATGGGTGCGCTGATCGCGGAGCTGCAGCCCGCCCCGGTGCGCACACCGGCGCGCTACGCGGTGATCGCGCTCGCGAGCATCCTCCTCGTCGGCGGGTTCTCTGCGGTGATGTGGAACCGCAGCAAGCTCGACGAGAATGCCTACCTGCCGAGCAATCCCACCGAGCCGACGCAGTGGCTGATCGACAAGCTCAACAAGAGCGAGCAGGAGTACCGCAAGCTCCTCACCGAGTTCAAAGGCGTGCTCCAGGAGGTCCAGGTGTTGCGCGGCAATACCCAGGAGCTCGAGAAGCTGCGCGAGAAGCTGTCACGGAAGGAAGAGGAGATCCAGCAGCTGATCCAGACGGTGATCGAGCTACGAAACTCGAAGGTCGCCGCAACTCCAGGGAGTGTCGCGCAGTCGCTCGCGGTCACCCACGCCGCTGCCACCGCCGAGAACGATCTAGAGGGCTGCTTCGTCGAGTGGAACGAGCGCGTCCCCGGCGACGCCGACATGACGATCAAGCTCACCGTCAACCAGGCCGGTCACGCCGCGAGCGAGAGCGTGCTGTCGGGGCCGGATTCGGTGTCGCTCAAGTTCTGCGTCTCGAACGCGCTGGCCCGCGTGGCGTATCCGATGGGGCCCGACATCCTCGACCTGCACATCAAGGTGGTGTGGTCGAGCGGGATCATCGCGCTGACCCCGCGAGTGGTGCAGCGGCGGCAAACTCCGACCACGTTCGACGAACTGTAGGGAATCGACCACCGCGTTAACGCCCTGCCGATGGGCGCTGAACAGCGGGCCATGCACGAGCACGCCCGGAGCGGCCCCATCGGCGCGCACGTGGCGCGCACGGGTTTCGTGACGAATGCTGCTGACGTGTCTCGCGGCGTGGTGTGTACTTGATCGGCTCGATGAAGGCTTTGCTGCTCGTCGCCGTGCTCGGCGGTCTCGCCCACGCGGAGGGCGCCAGTCCGGACAATGGAGCCGGCGCGGGGGTGGGGGGGTAAACACCCCCCCCAACGCGGCGCCCGCACGGCCCCCCCCGCAACCCGGACACCCACCACCGCGCCGGGCTGTGGCGCGTG
>JANNBP010000381.1:0-1656 GCA_031385555.1 Deltaproteobacteria bacterium
AATGGCCAGGACGGTTGCGATCGCGACGCTCAAAGTAAAACGTTTCATCATCGGTTCTCCTTGTTAGAGGAGACGGTCGGCTTGACGCCACAGTTCGAGCGAATCGGGCGAACGGGAGACTGGGGTGCGGCACTCATGCGGCCACCTGCTCGGCCGCGGTGATGATGCCGACGATCGCGGCGATCTTGATCTTCGCGTCGTACAGCGCCTCGGCTGCCAGCTGATACGCATCCCATGCTGGCGCGAGATCGCCGCGATTCGCGGCCTCGATATCGGGCAGCGGCCTTCGGTGAAGGTGCGATCCGGGGACGAACTCGGTAGCAACGCCGACCGGAAACGGATCGAGCGGCACGAGGATACGAAACCCATCGCCACCATCGCGGTGCCAGCCCTCATGTGCTGCGAGAACGCGAGAGGTAGCGCCGAGCGCGTCGTACACTCGTGGCGGTCGCGACTCGAACATGCCTTCCTCCAGCAGCACGCCAAGTGTTTGTGCCGCGCCTTGCACGACCGAGAACCCGATGCCGCCGATCGACTCCTTCGCGGCGTTCACCATGGCGACGTCCGGAATGCCGGGGGTCGCGGTCCGCCCGTCCGGCATCGTCAGAAAGCCGCGCTCACGCCAGCGACGCAGCGTCTCGAGGGTCGGTTCGTCGACAACGCCAGGCACGATCACGACGCCGTCACGTAGCAGCGACTCGATGGCCGCGGTAACGCCGGTGCTCATATCTCAATACCTTCGTGTACTTAGTACACATTGTTGGTGTGAATTCGACACGAACGCGTAGGATGCCCGCCACGAGCTCGTACGCGCGGATTCCCGGTCCCTGGGGTTTTTCGGGAAAGACGCGCGTGGCGCACGGGGAGGCGCCTCGGACGCGTTCAGCGCCCGGGGAACGCGTGTGCCAGAGGGTCTAGCGTCCGCCGCTGTCACCGACCGCGATGATCGGCGTGGTCACCGTCGCGCTGACGGCGTTGGTCAAGCCGGCCAGCACCAAGAATGCGGCGAGCTCCGACACCGGCATCGTCACGTGGGCGACGACGGTGTTGCTGTAGTACGGCGAGGCCGCCTTCGGGTTGACGGTGAAATCGACGCTCGTGATTGTTTTCGCCATAGAGTTACTCGCTGCCTTTCATGCTGGGGCGCCTGGGAGCGCGTGGTGTGTCGGTGGTCGCTTCGGGTTCGGCTCGGCTCGCACGCTCTTGCGCGTGGTCGAACGCTTGGCCGAGTCGCTTGAGCAGTGCTGCGGACTCCTGCGGTGTCGAGCCAGCCAGCTGGTCCTGCAATCGGTCGTGCCGCTTCCTCGCGATGGCCAGCCGCTGCTCGATGACGACCTTCATGTGTCGACAGCCGCCAGCCTCGCCGTTGCATGCCTCTTCGCCAGGTGGGGGCTCGACGAGCGGACCACCGACCCACGCCCGGTACTCGAGGGAGTGCGGGCATTCGTCGAGCGGCAGCTGGCGATCACGGATGAGATCGCGGAGCAGCTGCCGGGTGTAGTTCGCGTTCTCGGGCATGAACCGGTTGCCCGGATTCGTCGTCGTCGGGACGTTGTTCACGCACCCGCTCGGATGGACAAACAGTCGGCCGAAATTGACGGGGATGCTCTCGGTGATCTCGACGCCCCACTCGTCGATGCCGACGACGCGCTGCGG
>JANNBP010000393.1:0-31438 GCA_031385555.1 Deltaproteobacteria bacterium
CACCGGTCAGGTTGACCGCGATCACCGCATCCCAGTGCTCCTTCGAGAGCTTGGTGATCGCGCCGGTGGTCTTGTCCTTCTTGACGAGCAGCCCGTCGCGGAGGATGCCGGCGTTGTTGATCAGCCCGTTGAGGCCACCCATCGCGCCGTGTGCCCAGTCGACGAACGAGCCGACGTCGGACTCGTTCGACACGTCGAGCTTCTTGACGTGGATCTTGCCAGGGAGGCCCTTGCACTCCTCGGCCAGGCCGTTGAGGAGGTCTTCCTTGACGTCGCCCGCGGCGACCTGACCGCCAGCTTCGGCGATCCGGCGAGCGAAGTGCGCGCCCATACCCTGGGCGGCGCCGGTGATGATGATCTTGAGCGACGAGAGCTGCATGAGCGCCTTGTACGCCCGTTCCAGGTGGCCGTGCAAGAACGGGCGGGAGGCGGGTAACTCAGCTCAATTGCATTTGTTGTCGCCCACGTCGCAGTCGCCCGACGTGCAGTCGTCATCGCTGCGGCAGCCGACTCCGGCGGCGCAGTTGCGAGCCGCACCACCGCTCATGCCATCGACCGCGAACTCGACATCGTTGACGGTCTCGGTGATCGACACGTTGCCGAAGTCGCCGAGCTCGCCGTTCGTGAGGTCGATGATCGTGACGCCGGGGCCCGCCACCGCGGCCATGTCGAAGAACACCGGGTCACACGTCTCGTGGACGCACGTGCCACCCGGACAATCGGTGTTGTCGACGCACGGGTCGCCGTCCTTCCCGCCACCGACGCAGGTGCCCGGGCAATCCGTCGCGTCGGCACACAGCTCGGCGCTGACGGCACACGTGCTGAGTGCGGCGGCGCCGTTGATCGCGCTGATCGTCTTGGTGCGGATCTGCGCCGCGGTATCGCCGACGAGGATGTTCACCGCGACGTGCGTCGGATCGATGATGAGGTTGGTGTTGTATTCGAACACCACCGGGTCGTGAACGCCGTCGTCGAGGGTGAACGTCGCGCCGTCGTTGATCTGACCACCGGTGGCGACCACGATCGTGCCGGTCGCCGCCGTGGCCGGCGTGGCCGCGAGGCAGTTCGACGCGCAGGTCCCGCACGTGTTGGTGTTGCCGTCGTCACAGGCTTCGACCCCCGCGCGTGCGAAGCCATCGCCACACACGGCGTTCTTGCACGCCACGCAGGCGTCGAAGTTGTTCGAGTTACCGTCGTCGCACTGTTCGGCGCCGCCGGTGATGCCGTTGCCGCACGCCGACGCGGTGCAGTTGGTGTCGCACCCATCACCGTTGACGGCGTTGCCGTCGTCGCACGCCTCGCCGAGGTTCGTGTTGCCGTTACCGCACTTGGTGATCTTGCAGTTGTTCGCCAGCGTGTTGCTCGGGTTGGTATCGCAGCCGTCGTTGTCGACCGCGTTGCCGTCATCGCACTCTTCCCCGCTGTCGATGATGCCGTTGCCGCAGCTCGGCGTCGTGCAGTTATTGTCGCAGGTGTCGCCGTTCGTGGAGTTGCCGTCATCGCAGGCCTCGCCCGTGTTGACGTTTCCGTTGCCGCAGCGCGAGAGCTTGCAGTTGTTCGGCAGGGCGTTGCTCGGATTGGTGTCGCAACCGTCGTTGTCGACCTGGTTGCCGTCGTCGCACTCTTCACCGACATCGACGACCCCGTTACCGCACGAGGCCGTGGTGCAGTTCGGATCGCAGGTGTCGCTGCCGCCGTTCGCGATCACCTGATTGCCGTCGTCGCAGGCCTCGCCGTTGGTGACGACCCCGTTGCCGCAACGAGTGATCGTGCAGTTGCCGGCCGGCGCGCCGCCGGGGTTGCTATCGCAGCCATCACCGTCGACGGTGTTGCCGTCGTCGCACTGCTCGCCGAGCCCCCCGTTGACGATGCCGTTGCCACACGCCGGCGTGGTGCAGTTGCTGTCGCAGGTATCGGTGGTGCCGTTGCTGTTGGCGTTGTTGCCGTCATCGCATTGCTCGGTGCCGGTCTGCACGCCGTTACCGCAGCGCGTGATCTTGCAACCCGCGCCGGCAGCCGAGTCGCAGCCATCGCCGTTCGTCGCGTTGCCATCGTCGCACTCCTCGGTCGGCGACTTCACGCCGTTGCCACAGGTCGACGGCGTGCAGTTATTGTCGCAACCATCACCGTTGACCTGGTTGTTGTCGTCGCAGGTCTCGGTGCCGGTCTGGGTGCCATTGCCGCACGCCGTGATCTTGCACAGCGCGCCGGAGGCGGAGTCGCAGCCGTCGCCGTTCGTCAGGTTGCCGTCGTCGCACTGCTCGCCGACGTCGACGATGCCGTTGCCACACGCGGCCACCGTGCAGTTCGGATCGCAGGTGTCGGTGGCGCCGTTCGCGACCACCTGGTTGCCGTCGTCGCAGGCCTCGCCGGTGTTGACGATGCCGTTGCCGCACCTGGTGATCTTGCATCCGGTGCCCGCCGCGGAGTCGCAGCCGTCGTTATTCGCGATGTTGCCGTCGTCGCACTGCTCCCCGGCGTTGACGATGCCGTTGCCACACGCGGGCGTCGTGCAGTTGCCATCGCAGGTGTCACCGCCGCCACTGTTCGCGTTGTTTCCGTCGTCACACTGCTCGCCCGCGGTGAGCACGCCGTTGCCGCAGTCGGTGAACGTGCAGTTGCCGCTCGCGGCGGTGTTGTCGTCACAACCGTCGCCGTTCGTGTTGTTGCCGTCGTCGCACTGCTCGCCGCTGTTGACGATGCCGTTACCGCAACCCGTGGTCGTGCAGTTGTTGCTGCACGTATCGTCGTTGTTGGTGTTGCCGTCGTCGCATTGCTCGCCCGCGGTGACCACGCCGTTCCCGCAGCGCGTGAGCTTGCAGTCGAACAGGGTGTTGCCGGCGCCGGTGTTGGTGTCGCACCCATCGCCGTCGATCTGGTCGTTGTCGTCGCACTCTTCGCCGTCGGTGGCGTTGACCTTGCCGTCGCCGCAGGTGGACAGCGTGCAGTCGATGTTGCAGTTCGCGGTCTCGACGCCGTCGTCGCACGCCTCGATGTTGAAGCCGACCGTCTGCTGGATGTTGTCACCGCAGCGCGCCAGCTTGCAGGTCGTCCCGGCGCTGGTCTTGCTGGTCAAGCAGTCGTCGTTGTCGGCGGCGTTGCCGTCATCGCACTCCTCGAGCGGGTTGCCGGCAACATCCCTGTCGATCTGGCCGTCGCCGCACCCGGTGCCACCCTGGCAGTCGTCGTTGCAACCGCCCGGCGTATCGCCGTCGTCGCACAGCTCGTTGATGTCCTTGATGTTGTTGCCGCAGATCTCCGTCGAGCGGCAGTCCGCCGAGCAGCCGTCGCCCGACACGATGTTGCCGTCGTCGCAGGCTTCGGCGAAGTCCTTGATGTTGTTGCCGCAGACCTCGACCGACTGGCAGTCGGGAGCGCAGCCGTCGCCGGAGACGTTGTTGCCGTCGTCACACAGCTCGCCAGGATCGAGGACGTTGTTACCGCAGTCCTCGATCTTGCACGACGCGGAGCAGCCGTCGCCGTCCTCGATGTTGCCGTCGTCGCACGCCTCGCCGGAGTCGAGCACGGCGTTGCCGCACGGCGTGGTCAGACAGATCTGCTGGCTTGCCGCGCAGGTCGTGCCTTCGGGACAGGAGAAGCCGCGCCCGCAGTCGACGGCACCAGGCTCGGAGGGACATCCTCCCGCCAGCACCGCCAACGCCCCGATCACCAGAAATTTAAGTGAGGTCATGGATGTGATTTCCTAGAACCGGCCAAAGACCATCGCGCCTGCCGAGTCGGGCGCGACGATGGGGAGGAGGGTGATTTTCTCGGGACGGTGTCCCGAACCCTTCTTCGACTGCTCGCTGCGGTACTGGTCCGCCGTGATCTCGTACGAGGTGCGCCGGTTGAGGTAGACGAGCACGGCCCCACTGACGAGCGCGGCACCGGCGACGCCGTACCCGACGATCGACAGCGTCTTCTTGGTATCGCCGCTGTCGCGCAGCTTGCTGATCTTCGAGTCGACGACGCACCCGCCGCCGTTCGTATCGTTGTTGCAACGCGCGACCGCGTCGTCGAAGTCGTTGTAGCTGCTCTGCGCCGAGGTCGCCATCAGCGCGCCGACGCCACCGACCACGACGCCCGCACCGATCACGGCGTACGGCATCCAGGTCGAGCTCCAGCGACGCCGATAGCGTGTCAGCTCCTCGGAAGTGTAGAGCTGCAGCTCGATCCGGAACTTCTGGCCGGGCTCGATCGACGGAGCGTCGACCTGCGCGTTGTAGCCCGTGCGCTCGGCGACGATGGTGTGCTTGCCGACGCGAACGCGCAGTTCCTTGCGGTTCTCCTTGCCGGCCTCGACGGTGAACAGCTTGACGCCGTCGACCAGCACGTTCGCGCCGATCTTCTTGCAGCTGACATCGATCCACGCGAGCGCCTTCGCGTTGATCGCGAGATAAGCCTTCGCGTGCTCGAACTTGTCATTGTCGATCGGCGCCGGCCCGAACTCGATCGCCTTCATCATCGCGTTCTCGAGCTCGATCGGTTGGTCGAGCGTACGCAGTGCGAGCGCCATGTTGTAGTAGATGGCCGGGTGCTCCCAGCTCTTGAGCGCTTCCTTGTATTTCTCGAGCGCGAGCGGGAACAAGCTGTTGTTGAGGTGCTTGTTGCCCTCGGAGAACAGCCGGAGCGCGGTGTCCTGCCGATCCTTCGATACGCCCTTCGCCCATGGCCGTTCGTCGCCGCCTGACTGGAGATTCCCCGTGTTCGGCGTCGTGTTGTTCGCATCGCCCGTCCCCGGGTTCTCCGGCGCAGGTTGAGCCCGAACACTGCCGATGCTCAGCACGAGGCCAAGCGCGATTCCCACCGCTCTGATCATTTATCGTCTCCGCTTACTTGAGAGTCTCGATCGACGTCGTGCCCAGCTGCTTCTTGAGATCCTCGAGCCGCTTCTCGCGGTCCTTGAGGAGCTCTGCCGTCTCGTTCTTCGCCTTGACGGCACGCTCCTCGGCCGCGACGGCTTCGTTGCGCGCGACCTTGGCCGCGGTCTCTTCCTTCTCGGCCCGGCGCTTCGCATCCTCGGCGACCTTGCGCGCGGACTCCGACTCGACGAACGCGGTCTGCAGCTCGATCAACGTCTTGGTCAGCTCGGCTTCCTTGCTACCCAGCTTGACGTCGACGACCTGCTTCTCGCCGAGGACCTTGAGCTTCGCTTGCAGCTCGGCGAGGCGCTCGGTCTCCTTCTTCTGGATCTCGGCGAGGCGCTGCTCGGCGACCTGCGTCTTCTCCTCGGCGACCACCTTGAGCTTCGCGTTCTCGGAGTTCTGCCGCTGGAAGAACACCGCCGCGACCATCGCCGCGACGACGATGCCCGACAGCACGATGAAGCCGAGCAGGATGTTGCGGCGCTTCTTGCGAACCGCCGACAGCTCGAGCTGGACGACCGCGTCGAGGAAGCCGCGCTCGACATCCGTCAGCTGACCCTTGTAGCGCTTGCGGAACTTCTTGGCCTCGTCGGCCATGTCGCCGCGCCACAACAGACCGGCGTCGCGACCCTTGGTGTGCCACTGGCGCGCGGCCTGGCGCAGCTGATCGACGAGCGCCGCGTCATCTTGGTTCTCGTCGAGCCAGCGCCGGAGTGCGGGCCAGTTGGTGACGAGCGACTCGTGGACGATCTCGACCGTCGAGCCCTTGCCACCCTCGAGCGTCTGGACGACGAGGAGGCGCGCATCGACCATCTGATCGACGAGCGCCTGGACTTCCCCGACCTCGCGCGACAGCTCGCGGAGCTCGGCCATCGGCACGATCGCGCGCGTGCGCTCCGGGGTGACGAGGCGGAGCAGGACCGCGCGGATCAGCGCCTGCTTCGCACCGCCGAGGTTCTCGACGACGCGATCGGCGTGGCTCGCGAGTGCGCCGGCAACTCCACCCATCGCCTGGTAGCTCGACTGCGTCAGCAGCTTCTTCGACTTGTCGCGCGCGTCCCACAGCTTCATCGCCGCGAACTGCAGCAGCGGCAGGGCCCCTGGCGTCGACTCCAGGTGGTTCAACATGTCCTCGACGATCTGCGGATTCTCGAACCGGAAGCCGGCCATCTCGGCGGGCTGCACGATCGCGTCGGACAGGCCGTCGCGGCTCGGCGGACCGAGGAAGAACAAGCCCTGCGTCAGCTCGCTGACGAACCGCTGATCCTCGGCGACCCGGTCGAGGAAGTCCGACCGGATCGACAGCACGACGCGCAGCGGGCTGGTCGCATCGTCGGCGACCGCGGAGAGACACGCGGTGAAGGCGGCGCGCTCCGCCGGATCGGCGGTCTGCGTGTAGAGCTCCTCGAACTGATCGACGAACAGCAGCAGCCGCCGGCTGTCGCGGCGCGCCCGCCCACGCAGCACGTGACCGAGGTGACCCGGCTCCTTGCGCAGCGTCTCGACCAGCTTCTTCTGCTCCTGCATCTCGTCGGCGAGGTTCACCGCCGTCGCCACCATCGGCGAGATCACCGCGGCGAGCGACTCGATCGGGTTGCGACCCGGACGGATGACCAGCGTCTCCCACTGCTCGCCCGAGCGCTTGAGCGCCGGCACCACACCGGCGCGCACGAACGATGACTTGCCGACGCCGGAGCTACCGACGACCGCCATCAACGGCTGATCGCGGATCCGCGTCATCATCGACGCGACCTCGCGATTGCGGCCGAAGAACTTGCCGGCGTCGTTCTCCTGGAACGACGACAGCCCGGCGTACGGGCTCTCGTCGAGCTTGAACGTCGACTGCGAACCCTCGGTGCGCTTGCCCGCGAACGGCTCGAGGACCTCGAGCAGCTCGGCGGCCGACTGGAAGCGCTGCTCCTTGAGCTTGAGCAGGCAGCGATCGACGATCTGGATCAGCTCGCGCGGCACGTCCGGCGGCGCGGCCTCCTGCATCGACGGCATCGGTAACTCGAGCATCGCGGTGACGACGAGCTGGTTGCCGTCGAGCGGGTGCAGTGGGTGGCGACCGCAGATCAAGCGGTGGAGCAGGATGCCGACGGCCCAGACGTCCGTCAGGTGATCGATCTCGATGCCGATGCCCCACTGCTCGGGGGACATGTACTTGAGCGTGCCCATGATGGTGCCGGCACGCGTCAGGCTGGTGTTGGTACCGGTCGCGAGCTCGAGCGGGCTCGGCATCCGGATCGCTGCGGCGGACGCCGTCTTCTCCGCGGGTGCCCCCCCCTGCTGGAGGACCTTCGCGATGCCGAAGTCGAGCACCTTGATCGTGCCTGCCTCGGTGATGAAGATGTTGTCGGGCTTGAGATCGCGGTGAACGATCCCCTGCTCGTGCGCGCACTGCAGGGCACGGAGCACGCTGCAGATGATCTCGACGGCGCGCTGGTATGGCAGCTTCGCGCTGTTCTCGGTCAGCGCCGTCAGCGGCTTGCCAGTCAAGAACTCGAGGACGATGTACGGCGACTGCGTGTGCTCGCCGACCTCGTAGATCACGACGATGTTGTCGTGCTGGCAGCGCGCCGTGGTGCGCGCCTCGACGAGGAAGCGATCCGTCAGCTCCTTGTTCTGGTTGCTCTGGAGGAACTTGATCGCGACGCGGCGACCGAGGCGAAGGTCGCGGGCCAGGTAGACCGAGCCCATGCCGCCTTCGCCGATCATCTTGATCAGCTCGTACTGATTGATGCGGACGCCGGGATGGGGTGCGGCGCTGGTGGCGTGGACGGCGGTCGACGAGCTCTCGAACTGATCCCACATGCCCGAGCGACCAGTACCTGCGACCGACGGTGCGACGGACGGCCGCTTCGCACGTGGCTGCGCGACGCTGGTCGCCGCGCTCGGATTGGCGACGGCACCCGGAAGAGGGGTGCCGTGCGCGAGTGAGTTGGGTGCGGCGGTCGGGGTGGATCCGTTCGGCACCGGCGACGGTCCCGACGGGCCAAGCACGACGGTGGCGTCCGCCGGATTGACGCTCGAGCTCTTCGGTCGAGGTGCCGTCATGCCGGTCAGCGTCGCGTGCGGCTTCGGCGTGTTGTTGCCGACGATGGTTTGATCTGTCGGGCTCGCGTTGCCGTTGCTGTGAACGCCTGTCCCCGCCGCGGACGCGATGGGTTGTGCCGCTTCCGCCTTCGGCCGCGCATGCGCGCCGCTCTCGTTCGTGTGACCGAGCCGAGTCTTGTCCTGATCGCTCATTGCTGTTCCTTGAGGAAGCCCACACACCACGCGCTTTCACACCCTGCGATCCCCGATCGCAGAAGCTCATTCTAGACGAGCCCTCGACGAGTTTCCTCCACAGGAACGCAGGTTTAACGAACTACATGTGCGTGTTGCGCGTTCGGCAAACTGCCGAGATCGCTGGGAGTCCAAACAGATTTTCCGAAACCTTTCTATAAGCGCGGTGTCTTCCGCACCGTGCGAGTGGCCCTCCTCACGTTGATCGCGGCCTGCAGCACAGCCTACGACCCGGTCGACGACATCCCGCACCGAGTACTCCCGAACACCGGCGCTGCCATTCGAACGATTCTGGCGGAGGCCGGCAACGCGCAGGTCTACGCGATCGGCGAGTACCACGCGTCGTCACCGCTCGACGATCGCGTCGGTGCACCGCTCGCGCACTTCACCGACGACATCGTCGGGAGACTGTCGACGTGGGCCGATGATCTCGTCGTCGAGGCGTGGTTCGACGAGAGCTGTGCGTCGACCGGCAACGATTCGGGGCCGCAGATTCAGGCGGTGACGAATCGCGTTCCGACCTCGGCGACGGATCTGACGCAGCTCGGAGCGACGACGGCGAAGATGCCGATGCACGGCCTGCCGACGACCTGCATCGAGCACTCGAGCATGCTCGACGCGAACGGCCGCGTGGACTTCTATCGCCTGCTGGTGATGGTCACCGACAAGCTGCGCGAGAGCACCGAGGCGCTCGTCAAGCAGGGACGCTCGGTGATCGTCTACGGCGGAGCGCTCCACAATGATCTGTACCCGCGGTGGGGGCTCGAGGATCTGTCGTACGTGGTGAAGCTCGCGAAGCAGACCAGCGTCCTCGAGATCGATCTCGTCGTGCCCGAGGTGGCCCTACCGTTGAAAGTGCTATGGCAGGAGCCGTGGTATCCGCTCGTCGCGCGGAGTGGTCCGGATCGCGTGCTGCTGTGGGAGCGCGGCCCGAACAGCTACGTGATCATCCTGCCGGCCCAACGCGATGTTGTCGCTGATCCCTAGTCCGCGCGTCTTGCGTCCGCGTCACTTGGTGACGGGCAGGGTGCCGAGCCGGAACATGTTGGGGTCGTTCGACGGCGCGGGGCCGGTCGCGCGGACCTTGCGGCTCTGATTCGTTTGGGGTGCGACGACCAGCGCGATCGCGATCGAGTCGGTCTTCCACTCGTTGGGTAGCCGGATCGTGAACCGATCGCGGATGAACTCGCCCTTCGACCACTTCGTCGTCGGATACGAGCCATCGGCGGTGATCCGGAAGTTGCTGCGCAGGGCAGTCACGGGCACCGGATCGGTGAGTGGAGCGCCGGCCTCGACGGGCCATGCGACGAGCTGGAACTTGTAGGACTGCGCCGTCGGACCGGTGGGCTTGAAGTAGATGAACAGGTCCGTGGCGAGGCTCGGGATCGGAGGTTTCGTGAGATCGCGGCCGATGCCCGTGATCTCGATCGCACCTTCCTCGATCGTCGCGCCCTCGGCCTTGACCTCGACGGTCGGCGGGTCGTGGAGCAGCACGTCGGCCATGCCGCGAAACGCCTGATTGAACTTCGCGTCGCGGTCGTACATCACGCGATCCATCCAGTTCTGGAGCTCGCGCTTCATGGTCTCGAGCGGCGGCGACGGCTTGAGGGCGAGGTTCGTCAGCTCCGCGGGATCGCTGACGCGATCGTAGAGCTCGTACAGGTTGCTGTTGAGGAAGAAGATCAGGCGATAGCGCTCGCTGATCGCGGCGCGCCGCTTGTTCGGTGCGTTGGTCTCCGAGAACACGATGCGCTGCTTGTCGTCCTTGCCGTAGAACAGCGCCGGGACGAGGCTGCGGCCCTCGAAGTGCTCCTTCGAGACGTCGATGTTGCCGAGCTGCGCCATCGTCGGGAGGATGTCGAGCGGCGTCACCGGACCGGTGAGCGTGCGCGGCGGGTTGTCGGGGATGAAGAAGATCAGCGGCACGTGCGTGAGCTCGCGATACAGCGCGGTGCCGTGCGTGCCGAGCGGGATGCCGTGCTCGCCCATGCTCTCGCCGTGATCGCTGGTGACGATCACGATCGTGTTCGCGTACTGCGGCATCCGCTTCATCTCGTCGAGCAGGCGCCCGACCTCCTGATCGGTCCACCGCAGCTCGCCATCGTAGAGATCGCCATCCTCGCGGCCGTAGTCGACGACGTCGGGGTGCGCGACGTAGCGCCCGTGCGGATCGATGTAGTGCGCCCACAAGAACCACGTGCGTTTGCTGTTGCGCGAGATGAACGCGAGGATGTGATCGGTCACCTTGTCGGCGACGACCCGGAACGGATCGACCTTCTCGCCGAGCGAGTTGTCGAACTCGTCGAAGCCTTGCTCGATGCCCCAGTCACTCCACCACTCGTGCGAGCCGATCGCGCCGGTGTAGTACCCGCCGCGCTTCATGATCTCCGCGAGCATGAGGTTCTCGGGGAGCAAGATCGGCGGCCAGCCGGGCCTGGGCTCGTCGGTGAACGCGACGCCGGAGTGGAAAAACTTCGACGTCAGGATCGCCGGGATCGACGCCATCGTGCCGGCGGCGGGCGCATGCGCGAACGTGAAGTTCGTCGACTTCGCGACCAGCTCGGCGAGCCGAGGCGTGGTGTCCCGGCCCTTGTCCTTGTAGCCGCCGAACGACGTGTGGTCGTAGCGAACCGTGTCGATCGTGAGGAGCAGGATGTTCCACTGCTTCTTGAACGCGTCGGGGACTGGAGCGTAGTCGCCCTTCGGCGCGAGCAGATCGGTCATCGTGGTATCGCGGCCGTTGCAGTTCTGATCGATGCCGTCGCCGGGGAGGTCGCGGGCGTCGGGGTTGATGTCCGAATCGAACGGTGCGCAGTCGACGTCGCCGAGGAGCGAGCCGAAGCCGTCGCGATCGACATCGTTCGCAGTCCGCACCAGCTCGATCAGCTTCTCGAACGCCGGCGAGGCAGTCAGCGCGGTGTACTTGGGCTCCTGATCGGCGCCGAACCAGACCAGCGTCGACACGCTGAGCACGAGCCACGACGCGGCCAGGATCCGTGCGCGCGGCTTCGTTCGAGGCCGGCGCTTCGCCGTAGCCAAGTGGCGCGCGCCGAGGCCGCATCCGGTGACGAGCACGATGCCACTCAGGATCAACCGCACCGGCATCACCGAGCGGCTCTGCGGCACGAGGTTCCAGGACAGTGCCAGCCCGGCGATCGCCACACCCGCGACCGCCACGCCCGCGGCACGCCAGCGTCCTAACGGATTGAACGCATGGAACCCGGCGAGGGCACGTGCGCCCGTGGTCGCCGCGATCACGAGGCCGCGATACACCGGGATGCACAGGATCACGGCGCCGAGCGCGCAGGCCGCGATCACGCCGGCGGTCAGCTGTGGCTCCTTGAACCGGTTGGTCGCCCACGCCGCAGCGCGCTGGACGAGGAAGCCGAGGATCAGTCCTCCCAGCACGCTGGCCCACAGCCCGGGTACGCCGCGGCGGATGCCGTCGACGAGCGGCCTCAGCGCGAACAGCCCTGGAGCGGTCGCCTGTGCGGGATCGATCCGCGCGCGAACCACGCGGGTCCCCATCATCACGCCGCTCAGCGCGACCGCGAGGAGCAACCAGAGAATCGACGACAGCGTCAACGTGAGGGCGACCAGCTCGAGCTTGCTGATCAAGGACGTCTCGCCGACGTACGTCCACAACGTCAGGACGTACTCGATCGGGGCGAACAACAGCACGCCTCCGGCGGCCATCGCGATCGCGCGCTCGACGTCGGCGCGCATGCCATCGCCCAGTCGCTTGTACATGGACCCCGACGTCGTATCACGTCGCGTGACAGGACGCCCGATTCGTGCGATGCCACCGGGGTTGTTGGGATCTCAAGAAATCGACGAGCCGGCGACCATCCCGCCCGACGATGTCCACGCGCCGAGCGAGGATGACATCCGCCGCTGGGTGCTCGCCTACCTGCGCCATGCCCCCCTCTCCCTGACGCTGCGCGAGATCAACCGGTTGATCGCCGTCGAGGCAGTCGCCTCCGGTAAGGGGCCGATCCTCGATGTCGGCTGCGGCGACGGCTTCTGGTGGACGCTGCGCGACGGGTCATCCAGTGGCCTCGCAGGCTCGACCAAACCCGAGGTCTACGGCATCGACATCTCGGGGCGAGAGATCGCGCAGGCCCGCACGAGGATCAACGCCGCGCTGACGGACGTCTCCGACGAGCGCCCGTTTCCGGGCATCGAGTTCGAGGAGATCATCGGCAACTGCTCGCTCGAGCACGTCCCCGATATCGACGCCGCGCTGCTGAATCTTCGCAAAGCGGCGGCTCCCGGTGGGCGCCTGCTGATGTTCGTCCCCACGCCGCGCTGGGCGTACCAGGGTCGGCTGCAGTCGTGGCTGCTCGAGAAGGCGCCGCGTCTCGCGATGACGATGTCGGGTGCGCTCAACGGGTTCTTCCAGCACTGGCACCTCTACGACGCGAAGGTGTGGACCCGGTTGCTCGAGCAGAATGGCTGGCGCGTCCGTGCCACCTACGGCCTCGGCAGCGCGCGCTCCGAGTTTCTGTTCCGGCTGTTCCTGCCGCCCGGCTTCCTGGAGTTCCTCGCGAAGAAGGTGACGGGCTTCTATCCATCGAGGCTCGCGCGCTTCCTCCCGGACTCGTTCCTGGCGCCGGCGGCGAAGCTCGTCAGCTGGGCGGTCAACGATCCGCTCGTGCCGGTCGATTCGCCGACCGCGTACGAGTACCTGATCGTCGCCGAAGCCGCGGACATGCCCCAGGTACGCTGATGGACTCGGACTACTTCGCGAACCACGTCCGGGCGCGCAAGTTCCCGTGGTCGCTCTATCACCAGCCGCTCGAGAAGGATCTCGCGCGCTTCCTCGCTGACATCACCCAGGGTGAAGTGCTCGTGGTCGGCTGCGGCCTGCTGCACGAGATCGACGCGGCGCCGGCGGGTCTGACCTTCCACGTCGTCGACATCGATCCACGCGCAGTCGACGCGGTGCTCGCGAAGCGCGATCCTCGGATCACCGGTGGCACCGTGGTGTCACCCGAAGCGCCGATCGATCTGGGGCGCAGGTTCGCCGGCATCTACGCGAAGGAGGTCGTCGAGCACGTGCTCGCGTGGCCCGCGTGGCTCGCCGGTCTGCGCCGCGCGTTGATTCCCGGTGGACGGCTGTGGCTGTCGACGCCGAACTACGGCGAGCCGTGGCTGCCGGCGATCGAATCCACCGTGCTCGAGCTGGTCGCGCGTCGCGATGGGTTCTCTCGTCGAGACATCCACCCGACGAGGTTCTCGAAGGCGTCGCTGAGGCGCGGGTTGGTCTCGGTCGGGTTCGAAGAGGTCGAGACGCACGTGACGCCGACGAGGTTGGCGATCGTGGCGCATGCGACCGCGCCGCGGTGACAGCTACGGCGTCACCGTCGGACCCTTCGCGCCCGAGCCGAGCCCGAGCGTGATCGCGGTGCCACGCACGAGCGCGAGTCGGTGACCCGCCACGCTCCCGGTCACGGTCGCGGACCCGTTGTAGGGACCGAGGGCGATCTTCGCGAGGATCGCGCCGGTCTTCGCATCGAGCACGCGGAGCTCGTCGGCCGGGATCTTCGCGCCCGCGGCTAGCTCGAAGCCGAGCTCGATGCTGACCACCTGATCGGACAGTCGCTGAAACGTCACGCGGGCACGCTTCGCGACGGGATAGGGGAGGTCCCACCAGACACGCGGAGGGAGCGCGGGGAGTGGCGGTAGCACGCTGCCGTTGGAGAGGACGAGCTGCTGCCCCTTGGCATCCCAGCGCGCACCGATCCGATCGATGGTCGAGCGAACTTGCTTCCAGCGGTTCGCGAGATCGGTGAGGTCTGAAAACCAGCTGTCGACGGTGCGATTCGGCGGCCGGTACACGGTGCCGAACATGCGCAGCGCCTGGTCGTAGAGCGCGACACGAAGGTTGTCGTCGACCTTGATCGACGCGGCCAGCGGTCCCACGAGGTAGGCGTCGAGCGCGTCGAGCGCCTTCGCCGTCGGGGCGAGCGGCTTCGTGCGCAGCGTGCCCGTCTTGCGAAACCCCGCGACGTCGGACTCGGGGGTCTGAGGCAGGCCGCCGAGCTGATAGCCGCCGACCAGCTTGTAGGGCACGTCGTCGACGAGGATCAGCGGAAAGCGTGGGAGCTGTTTCGGATCGGTAGGCGCGGCGAGGGTCGGTGCACCGACGGCCATCGGGACCTGCGCGCCGGGATCGAACAACACGCGCATCAGCAGGAACACGCCCTCGCGTCCCGGATCGTCGAGGTCCGTGCTGACGCGTAGATACTCGTCGACGATCTCGAGCGCGCGCGCCTTGCCGAACGGCAGCAGCGCGTTGACCGCGCGGATCAACGGCAGCGGCTCGAGCACGGCGTTGTACGAGGGCACGGCATCGATCGCTTCGAGCAAGCGCCGGAGCTCCGGCTCGGGGACGCTGGCGAGCGGCGTGCCTTTGCCACCGAACACGTACTGGACCTTGCCGTTGGCCAGCACGTGCACGGTGCCGAGCGTGCCGAACCCGAGGTGCTTCGACGTGCCGTAGCGCCAGACCTCGGTGGTTCGCGCCGCGGTGATGCCGCCCGGATCGCGCTCCGTCTTGATGTCGTCGGGAGGTCCGATCAGCTGCTTCACCTGATCCGCGGTCATCCCGGGCTTCACCTTCGCGATGCGCGCGGCGAACTCGGTGCGCGTGGCACCGAAAGCAGTGGTGGTCAGCATCGCGAGAATAATCAACCAGCGCATCGCGTCGATGATGCCCGTTTTTCGGGCGAACGCTCGTTCTCGGATGCGACACGCTGCGATAGGTTTCGAGCGATGCCCGAGCTCAGCTCCGATACTCTCGCTGCGATGCGTGCGATCACGCTGTCCACCGGAGAGCTACCAGGGACGCCACTCGATGTCGTGTTCGCACCCGTCGTGGTCGGACACCTCGACAAGGAGTCACTCCACGACGCCTTTGACCGCGCGAAGGATTCGCTGCGACTCGCGGCCCTCGCGCTGGGAGCGAACGCCGTCGGCAATTGCCGCTTCGACCACACGCTGCACGGCCAGACAGGAAGCAGCTACAAAGAGGAGTGGGGCTCGACGAGCATCTTCACGGTGACCGCGTACGGCACCGCGCTGCGACGATAGTCAGGTCGGCTGAAGACCGCGCTCTTGGTAGATGCGCAGGATGTCCGCCGCCGTCTCTTCGATCGCGCGGTTGGTGACGTCGATGACCGGCCAGTTCGCGTGCTTGCGGAAGATCTCTCGCGAGTACGCGATCTCGTTCTCGATGTGCGCGCGCTGGCCGTACGACGAATCGTTCGGCATGCCGAGGTGCGAGAGGCGCGCCTGGCGGATCCGCATCAGCATGTCGGGCTGGACGATCAGGCCGAACACCTTGCGATCGTCGACCTGCGAGAGCTCCTCGGGCGGGTCGACGCCGAGGACGAGCGGCACGTTCGCGCACTTGAGCCCGCGCTGCGCGAGGTAGGTGGAGAGCGGCGTCTTCGAGGTCCGCGAGATGCCGACGAGGACGATGTCAGCCTTCGGCAAGTTGCGCGGCTCGGCACCATCATCGTTCTTGACCGCGAACTCGACCGCCTCGATGCGGCGGAAGTAATCGTCGTTGATCGTGTGGAGCAGACCGGGGACGCCGGCGGGCGGCGAGCCGAGGTAGACGGCGAGCTTGTTGATCAGCGTGCCGATCAGATCGACCGTCTCGATGTTGTACCGCTCGACGATCTGGTTGATCAGCACGCGCTCCTCGGCGTTGACCACGGTGAACACCACGAGGGCGCGCGACTCCGAGGCCTTCTCGAGGATCGATTCGAGCTCGCTCTCCAGGCGGACGCGCGAGAACAGGCGGATCTGGACCGGTTCGCTGAACTGCAGCGTCGCCGCGCGAACCATGCGCTCGGCGGTCTCGCCCGTAGCGTCGCTGATGATCATCACCGTCTTCATGGGATGACGGCTCTATAACACACCCGGTTAGATCGGCTCGATCCCGATCCACAGCGGAAAGCCGCGTGTTCGTGCGAGCTCGCGAGCTGCCTGGACCTTCGATTTCGCGTCCTGTGCGCGGAAGCGCCCCACCACGCCACGCCCCTCGCTGTGCGTCTTCTGCGTGCTCGTGATCGCCGCGTCTCGGGCGAGCCCGAACGTGCCGGTCAGCAGCTCGACCACGAAGTCGCCGGTCGTGTAGTCGTCGTTGCGCAGCACGATGTGAACGTCGCCGAGGTCCATCGTGTCGAGCGACGGGACCGTGCCGTGCACGAGGCGGTAGAGGATATCGAGGTGCGAGACCTTCGCGGTCTCGAGCACGGCGACGGCGTCGGAGTCCTTCAGGTAGGCCCACAAGTCGACGATGCTGGGCTTGCGCTCGGCGTGACCGGCGCTGTGAAACGCGTACGCGTAGATCAGGCGGACGCGCTCGGTGACGCCGGTCGAGATCGGGCGAGGGGTGCCGAGCGAGTCGAGGATCGCGCTCTCGAAGGCATCGGGATCGCGGCCGGCCTCGCGCAGCGCCTCGATCACGCGCTCGTTCTGCACCAGGCCGTAGAGGAGGTGGACCGAGGACAGCGCGTGACCGCGGGTGACGGCCTCGTGCTGCGCGACGTGGAGCGCGACCTCGGCATCGTCATCGAACGCGGCGGGCAGCTCGGCGTACGCGCGCCGAGTGCCTCTCGCCTGGACCCACCACAACCCGCCGGCTCCGGCGGCAGCGGCGAGTGCGAGGAGGACCGCTTCCATCTCCGAACTGTGTCGGGGATCTCGGGTGTTGTCCAGGCGCCGACAGGTGTCGCTTTCGCGGAGACAGCTGCGCGGCGAGGACGGTGTCGTTACCGTGTCTCCATGCGCTATGCGCGATTCTACGTGGCGATTGGATGGCAGCCGATGCTCGTCAAGCTGTCGCTCGCGGGCATGTTGGTCGGGTTTGGGATTCTCGCACGCTCGAACAACGTGATCTGGATGTGCGACCTCGGGTTCGACATCCTGATGACGTCGCTGGCCGTCGCGATCGCGATGTTGAGCCTCGCGATCGTTCAGGCACACCGCGAAGTGAGCCCGTTGCCGCAGGCGAACGCCGTGAAGGTCAAGCGACCGGCAGCGTGACGAGGCGCCGGTAGGTGTCGCTTTCGAGGAGACAGCTGCTTGACCGGACCGCCATCGCTATCGATGAAGGGATGGAGCTGATGAGTGTGATCGTCCCGGTTAGTCGTCACGGCGGACCCGCGCCGCTCTGGTTCACTGTCGTGATGTGCGTCCCCACTGCCGCGGTGTTGCTATGGCTGGTCTTCACCGCACTCCGGGCGATCGCCACCCAGCTGTGGACATTCGTGCTCAAACACTTCCGCATGGATTGGCGCCGATCCGACGTGGTCTGGTACCGACCGCACTATGCCGAGCCGTTGCGCGCGGACGAGCGCGGCGTCGTCGCGGCCGACGAGCGATGAGGGGCTTCGTGCCGCTCGCCCTCGCCGCGACGCTCGTGCTCCAGTTCGAGGTCGTGTGCATGGTCGTAGCGTTTGTCATCGTGGTCGTGAACGCCTTCACGCGCGATCCCTGCACGGCTCGCCTCGTTGGTCGACGCCCTCGGGCAGTGCGAGAACCGAGATCGTGGTCGCTCGTCCGCCCGATCCTGATCTGGCTGGCGTGCTCGGTGGGGTTCATCACGGTCGTAGCGCTGCTGCTGCTGGTTCCCGCGCCAGTTGGGGCCAAGGCCGCGGTGACCATTGGCGTCGTGGTGTCCGCGGTGTTCTGGGGGTTCGTGTGTTCGTGGTGTTCCAAATTCATCAATTCATCGACTCGCCAGAGGTAGACGCGTCGGTGGCCGTCGTGATCGCGATGTTGATCCTCGCCATTGTTCAAGCACACGAGGTGAGCCCGTTGCCGAAGGCGAACGCCGTGAAGGTCAAGCGACCGGCACATGACGAGGCGCCGGCAGGTGTCGCTTTCGCGGAGACAGCTGCGCGAGCAGGCAGGACGGCTTACGGATGATCGCCATGGTCGTGACACTGCTCTCTGCGACGACATTTCTCGGGTTCGTGTTCTCGCTGACCGCACACCTCACGCGAGCAGCGTGGGCCGGCGACATCGCCGCACTTAGCTGGATCCTGAGCGCGATCGTCCTCGGCATAGGCATCATCCTCCTCGCGATGGGCTCGCTTCCCGCGGAGACTATTTCGAGTGACGATCTGATCTGCGTGCCGGCGGTGCTCGGGATCTGCACCTTCTTCGTTCTGGCGATCGCCCTACTCTTCACGAACGACAAGTCGATCTTGGCCGCCGCGTTGATCTCGGGGGGCTCGGCGATCGTCGGCACGATCGCGGGGCTCGCCTATCTCGGGATCACGGGCAACTTGACGACGCGCGGGAAGTGATCGATGACGCGTGGGCATTCCGGATCGGGTGCTGCCAGATCACCATGCACGTGCGCCGAGACCACCTTGCAGCCACCGCGACACAGCGCGTGGTACTTGCAGCTCGCGCACGGCTCCGCAGCATCGCGCCAGGTCCGGAATGCACCGAACGCATCGGGCGCATTCCAGTACGCGGCGAGCTGCTCGACCTTCGGGCGCTGGTCGTCGAGCGCCGGCGGTGGCGCGGCGAAGCTGCACGCGGTGAGCTGCCCACCAGGCTTGGCACCGACGAGGAAATCGCCGCCGGTGCAGCCGTAGACGCAGAGCTCCGCGAGCAACGTGCGATCCGGTTGGTGATGCGCGAGCATCGGCGTGTACGAGCAGTCGACCTTGACGCGCACGGCATGCTTCTTCGCCGCGGCGAGGATCGTCGGCAGGAACGCGCGATGTTGTGCATCGGTACAGCGCAACTGATCGTACGTGCGTGACCCGCGTCCCGCAGGCTTGAAGCGCAGCAGCTCGATCTCGGAGAGTCGGCGCTCGGACGCGTACGCGAACAGCGCGTCGAGCTGCTCGAAGTTGGTGCGGGTGACGACGACGTTGATCCCGATCTCGCGCTTGATCGCACGCAACCTACGGATCGCCGCGTCGGCGCGCGCAAACCCGTCGAAACCACGCACGGCCGCGTAGGCATCGCCGAGGCCGTCGAGCGAGACATTGATCTGGCCGAGCTTGTCGGCGATGGCGACGAGATCATCGAGACCCGCGAGCCCCGAGGTCGTCAGGTTCGGGATGATCCCCTTCGCGCGGGCGTGATCCGCGAGCTCGCCGAGCCACGGCAACACCGCACTCTCGCCACCCCCGAGGGCGACGTGAAACACGCCGGCGTCGGCGAGCGCATCGATCGCGCGCTTCCACTCGACGAGGCCGTACTCGTTCGGCGCTCCCTGCGGCGACGCCCCGGTGTAGCAGCCCTGGCAGCCGGCATCGCACTTGTTCGTCAGCTGGAGGTGCGCCTCGAGCGGAGCGCTGAGCACGTGCTCGCCGAGCGCGGGCTCCGGGCCGTCCCACGACTCGGCGACGCCGATCGAGCGCGCGTACTCGCGATCGACGAACACCAGGGCGCGCGGTGCGATCAGCTGGACGATCGCCCCGAAGCGCTCGACGCGAATCCGCCGCGGAGGCTGCGTGCGCGCGGCACGAACCCGCTCGATGCCGGACGCGATCGCGTCGAGGCCTCGCCGCGCGATCCGCGCGAGGCGAGGGATCACGACGTGGGCTCGGCCGGCTTGGGGTCGGCTGGCTTGCGCCAGCGCAGCAAGGCACCGACGAGCGGCGTCACCATCGCGAGCGCCGTCGCACCGACGAGCAAGAACGTGACATCGACGCCGAGACTCGACGAGTTGGGGTTCATCCCCCACTTGATCGCGAGGATCTTGCCTCGAGGACGGCGCATCGACGTGACTCTAGCCGATCGCACCCCATGACTGCACGCTGTAGTGCTCGACGGGGACGTTGTTGACGCTCGCGACCACCGACCCCTCGAGCGCCTCGCGCGACAGCAGTGCGAAGACTTCGGTGGCGGCGGTCCGGGTGTGCTCGGCGTCGTCGAGCGCGAGGTGGACGGTCAGCGTCGTGTTGTCGATCCCGAAGCACCGCAGCCACCCGCCTGCGAGGGCGGCGAGCTCGGTCTCGGTGTCGATATGTTCTCGCGCGTTGAACAGCGCACGATCGAGCATGGGGCGATCGCTGAACTGGAAACTGCCCGTGTACCGAACGATCGAGTGGGTCATGCGCGGGACGCTACCCAGACCTCGTGTCAACTCCGTGCCAGCGCGGCGTCAGCTCTTGAACGTTCCGCGCTCCGGTCAGCCGGTCTTGGGCGGTGCCGCCGTGACGACGATCCGCTCGCGCTTGCTGACGACCACGCCACCCGGCGCCTCGACGGTCACCGCGAACCGGGGGTGGATCCTGTCCCCGATCAGACTCACTCCATCGTCGCGGTGTAGCGCAGGTGGAAGTTCTCGCGCTCCTCCGGCTTGGTCACGGTGGCGTTGGTCAGCGCCTTGAGTTTCTTCTCCGTCGCGGCTTCCATCTGCGCGTGAAGCTCGAGCGACTCGAGATGCGACAGCGCTTTCTTCGCGGCCACCAGCGGCTTGATGATGTCGTCGCTCCACGAGCCGCCGTGGATGGTCAGCTTCTTCAGCGACTTGATCAGCTTGCCCTGCGCGAGCGCGCCGAACAGCTCGGCGGTCCACCGCGGCGATCCGATCGAGAGATGCGTGAGCTTCGGGCTGAAGCTGGCATCGAGCAGCGCGCGTAGGCCATCGGCGGTCACTTCGCAGTCGGGCGTGTCCATCCCCATGCCCTCGAGATCCGAGGCAGAGAACGTCGCCGGATAGCGGTCGTTGTCCTCGTCGTCCTCGTCGTCCTCGTCGGGCGAGTAGACCTCGTCGACCAGGCCGTGCTCGGTGCCGCCGAGCCAGATCGTCAGCCGCTCGAGCTTCGGGAGCTTTGACGTCGCGACCGCGCGCAGCGTCTCGTCATTACCGTGGGCGAAGCGGATCGCGAGATCGGTGAGCTGCGGCAGCGAGAGCTTGCCGAGCTTCTCCGTATGCAACCCGGTGAGCTCGAGCGCGGTGATCTTCGGGAACGTCGACGACACCTTCGAGAACGACGGCAGGTAGACGTAGGCGTGCGCCATCGACGCCGGCCAGCCACCGAAGCCGACCCGCGTGATCCGATCGGGGATCAGCTTCGCGATCTTGTCGAGCTCCTTCCACGGATCGACCATGTCGCCGCTCGAATCGTCCCAATCCTGATGCGTCGTGAACGTCGCGACGTACGGCGAGATCACGAGCGTCTCGACCATGTGCGAGACCGGCGAGTCGAGGAACGACTTCACCGCCTTGGTCATCACCTTGATGTCCGCGGCGCTTGCGATCACCGCGCGCCGCACGAAGCCGTGATGCCACTCGAAGTGCGAGCGCGGATCGTTCGCCGCCTCGCCGAGGATGACGGGACCGTTCTCCTTGAGGTGCTTGTCGGCCTGCTTCTGCAACGACGCCGCTTTTTTCGGATTCGTCGCCGCGCCGTGCTGCAGCACGATCAGCTCGCCCCACGGATGCTCCTTCGTCTGCAACCAGTCGGCGAGCACGAGATACGCGGGATCGTCGGCGAGCGGCTTCAGGTTCGAGAGGTGCCGCTTGAGCTCCTTCTTGTCGAGCTCGGGACCCTTCGCGACCTCGCCGCCCGTCTGGGCGTAGCCCTCCTTGAGCTTGTCCTTGACCATCTTGTCGAGGGTCGACTGATCGCCTGCCTTGAGCTTGGTCTGACCGTTCGCGCCGGTCTTGCCGTGCCTGGTGAACACGTTGGCTCCGTCGAGCCAGACTTCCCAGAACTTCCCCTCGTCTGCGTTCTCGAACATGCGCTTCGACATCGCCCGAGACTAATAGAAAGTCAGGGCTCGGGACCGAACCGGACGGTCTCGATCACCATCTCGAGCAAGTTGTCGCGCACCAGCGCGACGTAGAGCAGTGCCACCACCGCGACGAAGCAGATCGCGACATGGAGCAGTGCCCGTCCCCGAACCTCGCGCCTGCGTGCGCGCAGCGTGTCGAGCGTCGCACCCGAGAGCCAGGCAAACGCCATCCCGCCGACCGACAGGATGACGACCGCCGGCGCGATCAGCTGATGCGTGGTGAGTGCGACACCGACCATCACGGCGGCGACCGGCGCGAGGTACAGCACCTCGATCGGTGGCCGCCAGTTCGGGCGGTGATAGCCGCCGCGGCGCATCGCTTCGACGAACGACGCGATCAGCGCGAGCAGACCGGCGATCGCGACGACCCACGCCCGCGTGTACCAGCGGTCGATCCGTCGCCCGCGATCCGCGAGCTTCAGGAGATCGTCGCGCACGATCCGGTCGGCCTCCTCGGCCGCCGGCAAGTGGGTCGCGAGCTCCTGGGCGAGATCCCAGTCGTGCGCATCGAGCGCGTTCCCGGCGCCACCGCGCACGGCGAGCTGTCCCTGGGGCGAGCTCGGCCACCGCTTCGCGACCTCGGCGTAGCGCGCCTGCGCGTCGACGAACCGGCCGGTGCGCCGCAGCCACTCGGCGAGCCACATCCCGGCATCCGGGGCACCGGGCCACGCGGCCGCGATCAACGCGGTGGCGCGTCGCTCGATGTCCGCGGGCGGCAGTGCATCTGCCTCGGCGACCAGCTTCGCGAGCTCGGCGGCGTTCACCGCGAACTCGTTGTGGCTCCCGAGCTGTCCGCGCAGCGCGGCGATCTTGCGCTCCGCCGACGTCACGATGCGTGCGTTCGGCATCTCGCGCGAGATCCGCTCGTAGAGAGCGAGCGCACGCTTCGGATCGGCGAGCGTGTCTTCACACGCGCGGGCGGCGCGGAACAGCACGTTCGCGACCTCGCGCGAATCGGGTGCCTCGGGCAGCGCCTCGACGGCAGCGACCGCCTTGTCAACCGTGGCCCGATCAGGGGCTCCGAGCTGAACGATCAGGTCGGGATCGGGTGGCTGCGCAGACGTCGGGGACGACGCTGCGAAGGCGATGGCGAAGCAAATCGCACGGACGATCGCGCGACGCCCACGAGGTGCGCAGGACTGATTCTGAGGGTCGCCAACGCGCGAAGACTCGCCAACCTTCGCCAAGGAAGGCTTCGGGCCACACTCATGCAGGAACACGCCACTGGTCGCGTTGATCGGATCGACTCCACGGGAACCTTCTCGAGGAGATCCTTGGCGAAGGTTGGCGAACCTCGGCGCGTTGGCGACCCTCTGGCCACGTGATGGTCGGGCGAGCGGTCCTGCTACGAGGATTCGTGCTCGTACGTGCAACGCCAGCGCGACCCTGAACGCATGCGTCGTGCGAAGTCTGAATGCTTCGCTCGCGCGCGCCCGGACCAACTCCCTCTTCAAGGGCTAGGCGTCTTCGCCACCACCGCTGCCTTCACCGCGGTGGATTCCGAGCGCGCGCAGCTTCTTGTGGAGGTTCGTGCGCTCGATCCCGAGCGCTTGCGCCGTCCTCGAGATGTTCCACTCGTACTCGGCGAGCTTGATGCGGATGAACTCCGACTCGGCTTCCTCGCGGAACTCGCGCAGCGACTTGTTCGCATAGCGTCCGAGATCGAGCGAGGTGCCTGGCTTCTCGTTCACCGGGCGCGAGCCCGCGGGGCGTGGCCCACCGAGGTATGGCGGCAGGTCCTTCTCGCGGATCACCTCGTCGGACATGATCACGAGCCGCTCGACGACGTTGCGCAGCTCGCGCACGTTGCCCGGCCACTCGTACTGCTTGAGGCGCTCGAGCACCGCGTCGTCGACGGGCTTGTAGCCGAGGCCGTTCTCGTCGCAGCACTCGCGCACGAACGACTCGACGAGCAGCGGGATGTCATCGGCGCGCTCCTTGAGATCGGGGGAGCGGATCGGCACGACGTTGAGCCGGAAGTAGAGGTCTTCTCGAAACTGGCCGTCCTTGACCATCTGCTCGAGGTCGCGGTTGGTCGCGGCGACCACGCGGCAGTCGGTGCGCAACGACTTCTCGCCACCGACGCGCGTGAACTCGCCGGTCTGCAACACGCGCAGCACCTTGGCTTGCGCGGACTGGGCCATGTCGCCGATCTCGTCGAGGAAGATCGTGCCGCCGTCGGCGACCTCGAACAGCCCGCGCTTCTTCGCGATCGCGCCGGTGAACGCACCGCGCTCGTGCCCGAACAGCTCGCTCTCGATCAGCTCCGGCGGGATCGCGGCGCAGTTGACCTTGACGAACGTGCCGCTCGAGACCGACGAGTTGCGGTGGATCGCGCGCGCGATCAGCTCCTTGCCCGTACCCGAGTCACCGGTGACCAGCACGCGCGAGCGCGTGGGGGCGACCTTCGCGATCTGGCGCCGCAGGTCCTGCATCGTGGGTGTGCTGCCGAGCAGCTCCCAGCGCGCGTCGACGGCGCGCCGCAGATCGTGCACCTCTCTCCACATCCGCCGTCGCTCCAGCGCGTTGCGCGCCGTCACCATCACACGGTTGCGATCGAGCGGCTTCTCCATGAAGTCGAACGCGCCGAGCCGGGTGGCCGCGACGGCGTCCTCGATCGTGGCGTGGCCGGAGATCATGACGACCGGGATCTCCGACGTGCGCGACGACATGCCGTCCTCGCCGCGACTCTTCAACGTGCGCAGCAGGTCGAGCCCGTTGTCATCGCCGAGCTTGACGTCGAGCAGGATCAGATCGACGGCCTCGCGTGCGAGCACGGCTTCGGCCTCCACGATCGAGCCCGCCTCGTGGACGGGGTGACCTTCGCCTTCGAGCACCATCCTCAACGTGCGGCGGATGTTCTTCTCGTCGTCGACGATCAGGATCGGATCGGCGGTCGGCGCTCGATCAGCGGGTTCGTCGGTCATGACTTGCTCTCCTTCGTATCGTCTTCCGCGGCGGCGTGCAGGTCATCGGCATCGCGATCGGACTTTGCTGGCTGATCCGGTGCCGCGACGGGCTTGTCGGCCGTTGTCTTCTCGTACTGGCGCTCGAGCTTCTCGCGATTCTTGCGGTTCCAGTAGAAGACCAGCGCGAGCACGATCAGGCCGAGCCCGACGAAGATCGGCCGGCGGTCCGGTTCACGCGAGTCCTGGGGAAGCTGCATCGGGGGCAGCGAAGGCCGCTCGCCACTCTCGACGAGCGACGGCCCCGAGGCGCTGCCTGCAGGAGGCTTCTGTAGCTGCTGGGCGTCGGTGAGATCCGTCGCAGCCAGGGACAGCGGGACGCGCGCCTCGAACGCGATGCCGGGATCGATCGACGAGAGGGCCGTCTTGCATGCGGCCAGCTCGTCGGCGCTCGCCGCGGCGCCCATCACGCACTCGCCCACCACCGCCACCATCTGCTGGGCATCGGCCACGATCACCATCCGCGCGCGGGTGGTCACGTCGGTGCTGGTATCGGTCCAGGCCTCGTTGCCGTCGACCAGCTTCTTGTCCTCGACGACGAGCGCGCGGCTCTCCTCCAGCCGCTTCGCCTTGTCACCGGCGCGCCGGATCGGGGCACTCAGTTCGGAGATCTCGAAGCTCGCGGCGCGCTGTCGCTGCGTCGCCGGCACGTTCGCGACGAGGCGCGTGACGTAGAGCGCGCCGTTGCCGGTGGTCGAGCGATAGACCTCGGTCGTGACGATGGCGCTCTTGTCGCCGAAGTGCGTGACGGCGCCGAGCCGTTGCGACAGCGAGACGGCCGCGCTCTCGTTGGGGATCCATCCCGCCGGTGCCTTGATGGAACCGGCATGTGCGACGCCACCGAGGACGAGCAACCACCACGCGTACTTCACTTGATCGCTCCCAGCATCGACTTGCACGGCGCGTCGCAGCTCGCTGGATCGCGCCCGTTCGCGACGCACGCGAGCCCAACCACCTTGCCCTCGCCGACCTGCGCGCGCAGCCGACCCTGGTAGGGCGTGCGCTCGATCGCGAGCTCGAACACACCGTCGGTCACCGCGGAGTCACCGACGATGAACTTCTCCGCAGTCAGGCCTAGGGCGATCTCCTTCGCCAGGGCGTCGGCGCCACCACCACCACCGCGCAGGGCGAACCACAGTGCGTAGCAGCCGGTGGTGGGCTCGCCCCACGCGTCGAGCTGATCGATCGTGATGCCGGGTGCACCCGCGGCCGTCCTCGCAGCCGACGCCGCGGCGGGCAGCCGTTGCCACCCACCGGGAGGCGTGACCGGTGCTACCGGCGCGACCGGATCGGGCTGCGCCGTTGCAGATCCGCACGCGACCAGCGCACCGAGCGCGATCAGCCGGAGGTCAGCCATACCTTCTGACCGGCCTCGACTCCAAGCCGCTTGCACGCGTGCGCCGAGATCGCGACGGTGTCCTCGAACAGCGCCGCCTTGGTGGCCACCGCGCGAAACCGCGGCTTCGCGCCGGGAACCTCGACCGCGACCATCGACCAGGTCCCACTCTCGGGATCGATCACGCGGCACGGCAGCTCGCGGGCGTTGGCGACCACGGAGATCTTGTCGGTGGGCGCACAGAAGTGCGGGCCACCATCGAACGGATCGATCTCGTATGCGTACTCGAAGCCGATCCGCTTGAGCATCGCTTCGACGCCCTTGGTCTCCGGCCCGACTTGCCCGATCTCGGTGCGAACGTCGTCGGAGAACAGCTCGGTGTGGATCGGATCGTCGGGAAACAGCGCGTGGATGAACTCCTTGTTGTCGCGCGAGAGCAGATCCGCTTCCTGGTAGGTCAGGCCGGTGAACTTCCTGCCGAGCGCCTTCCACAGCTTCGACGTGCCGTCGGGCTCGAGCGGTGGCAGCAGCTCCGACAACACCGTGTCGCGAAACCACGAGCGGTGCATGCGGATGAACAAGAACCGCACGAACGACAGCGCCTTGCCGAGCGATTCGCCGCCGGGCGACGACGAGCGCCGATACTCGGGCAGCAGGATCAGCCCACCGATCTCCGTCGGGCCGTTGTAGTTGTAGCCCATGCGCAGCGTCTGATGGACCATGTGCTTGTCGAGCGTGACGCTGTAGCGCTCGTCATCCTCGACCCGGAAGAAGATATGCGGCGCGCGCTTGGTGCCGTGCTGGGCGTAGATGATCGAGGTGCCGATGATCTTGTTCGCATCCAGGTCCTCGAGCACGAACAAGAACTCGCGCTCGCTGGGCGGCACCTCTTCGTTGAAGGCCTTCTCGGAGCGCTCGAGGATCGCTTCGATGTGCGCGCGCTCGGCAGGCAGATTGACCGTATCGAGGTGCTCGGCAACCGCCAGCACCTGATCGACATCGTCCCGATACGATTGACGAATCCGAAAGGTCACGCGAGCACAACCTAGCACGGGGTCAGTGTGGATGCGCCAGCTGCGGCAAGCGCTCCAGCAGGGTCTGTAGCGAAACGCCGGGGAGCATCGCCAGGCATTTCAGGAACAGGCGCGCGGGACTGGGCACGGGTGGCAGACCGGTCAGCGCCCGCCCGATGATCGCCGCCACCTCATCCGGCCGCTCCTGGATCGGCGGCACCTCGATCCGATGCGCCTGGTGGCGAAGCAGCTCGCCGAGGATCGGCGCGTCCGCGTGAGCGATGTGGTTCTTCGTGATCACCAACCGGACATCGAACGCCGAGGCGACGGCATCGCAGAGCTCGCGCTCGCGCTCGCGATCGCCGATCGGTTCCTCCTCCACGATCACGCGGAGTGGAGCGAGCCGGGCGGCGTAGCTGTTGCCGAGCTGCGTGCGCCCGCAGCCGGGATCCCCGATCAGGTAGAGATGCGCCGACGCGGCGGCGGCGGCGTCGAGCGCGGCCTGCACGTGCGCCATCTTGCGGCTGACGAAGCAACCATGCCGGAGCACGAGCTCGTCACCCTCTCCCTCGAACGGCCGGATGTCGTGACACAGCAGCCCGGCGGTGTCGCCGATCCGGAGCCAGCCTCCCTCCACACCGCCGAGAAAGTCTTCGCTGTAGACGCCTTGCGACCACCCACCCGACTCCTGCACGACTCGTTGGCCATTGAAGTGGCTGCCGTTGCGGCTCCCGAGATCCTCGAGGAAGAATCGTCCGTCTCTCACCTCGATGCGGAGGTGAGCAGTCGAGATCTTCGGATCGCCGAACATCGCACGACCGAGCGTGGTCGGCTCGACGAGGCGCAGCGTCCTCGCGATGGCGCGCTGCTGCTGCCAGACGAAGTAGATGCCGGGGATCGGGAGATCCACGGAGCTAGCTTACGGCAGCAGGCTGGCGAGCACGGAGGGCAGCGCGCGTGTGGTCTCGGTCGCATCCGCGAGCCACGGCACCAGCCCCTTGGGGAGCTGTTCCGCGGCGAGTGCCCAGCCGGGCAGGATCCGGATCTTCATCTTTCGCGACTTCTCGCGCCGAGCGTTCTCCTCGTCGATCCACGTCAGGATCTCGGGGAGTGCCTCGACGGTGACCTTCTTGATGTCGTGCATCAGCAGCACGGCGCGGCCACCGGCGCGCGTCAGCTCCTTGGTCACGTAGGTGACCGTCTTCTCCTTGTTGCCGTGCTTCCACTCCTGCGGGTCGAGGTCCCAGTGGAAGTGCTTGAGCTTGCGGTCGGCGAGCATCTGGTCGACGCGATCGCAGCGCACGCCGAACGGCAACCGCAGCCACGCGAGCTCGACGTGGGTGACGTGCTCGATCGTCTCCTTGCCCTTGTCGAGATCCTCGATCGCCTTGTCCTCCTTGACGCGGCACAGATCCTTGTGGCGCTGCGTATGATTCGCGATCACGTGACCCTCGGCGAGTATCCGGTCGAGGATCTTCGGGATCCGCTTGTCGCGACTTTCCACCATCTCACCGACGAGGAAGAAGATCGCCTTGAGGTGGTGCTGCTTGAGGATGTCGAGCACCTGGGGAGTGGTCACCGGGTTCGGGCCATCGTCGAAGGTCAGCACCAGCTCGACCTCGCCACTCGCCGATTCTCCGGCGGCGGGCGTGGGCCAGCCCTTGGCGGTCGCGTCGCCGCCGAGGGCGAGGGCGAGAACACACGGAACGAGCAGACGGCGCACCATCCACGGTCTAACACGCGAAGGCTCGAAGAGATTCTTTCTGGCGTAGAGTGCGCCATGTCGATGTCGCGGATCCACGAGCGCGAGCCCGTACGCGTCCTCCTCGCAAACCAACCGACCCGCGGTCACTGGCTCCGCTTCGGCGAGGGGCTCGGCCCGCGCTTTTGGCTGAAGCGCGACGACCACACCGGTAGCGAGCTGATGGGCAACAAGGTCCGCAAGCTCGAATACTTGATGGCCGAGGCCGTCGCCGAGAAGGCGACCCACGTGATCACCTGCGGCGGCGAGCAGAGCAATCACGCACGCGCCACCGCGTTCGCCGCCCGCCAGCTCGGCATCGAGTCCGTGCTGATTCTTCGCACCGACGATCCGGCCAAGCCGCCCGCCGCGACCGGCAACCTCCTCCTCGACAAGCTCGTCGGGTCCGAGATCCTCTGGATCTCGCGGCCGGCCTGGAAGCAGCGCACCCAGCTGCTCGCCGAGCAAGCGGAGCGGATTCGCGCCAGCGGTGGCACGCCGTACATCATCCCCGAGGGCGGCTCGAACGCGCTCGGGAGCTGGGGCTACGTCCGCGCGATGTACGAGCTCGCGGAGGACCTGAAGGACATCGCTTCGCCGGCGAGCCCGGTCACCGTGGTCTACGCGGCCGGCTCCGGTGGGACCGGCGCGGGCCTCGTGACGGGGGCGAAGTTACTTTCGCTCGCCGACCGCGGCATCCGCGTCGCCGGCGTCAACGTCTGCGACGATCGCGCGTACTTCGTCGACGTGATCGGTCGGATCTGCGGAGAGATGGAGTCGCGCTGGAAGCTCGGCGCGAACGTCACCGCCGACGACATCGAGCTGGTCGATGGGCACGTCGGGCTCGGCTACGCGAAGAGCCGCCCCGAGGAGCTCGCCACGATCCGCGATCTCTGCCGCAGCGACGGAGTGGTGCTCGACCCGGTCTACACGGGCAAGGCCTTCCACGGCGTGGTCACCGAGCTGAAGCGAGACTCGAAGCGCTTCGGGTCCACGGTCGCCTTCATCCACACCGGCGGGATGTTCGGCCTGTTCCCGGCGTACGAGCTGTTCGCGCCACTGCTCTAAGGGGCTCCCAGGGTCCGTGAATGGCTGAGTCCGCGGTCTCTGCCGCGTACACGTGCTCGTGTCACGAGCACGAGCAGTCGACGTGTCGATGCTCGGTCCCAGTCCGAACCGAACGCTCGCCGCCGCCCCTAAAATCGGCCGGCGAGAGAGAGGCCGGCACCGTGGGACATCGCGGTCGGTGCGAGGACGGCCCGGTGCTTCTTGTTGTACCGGCGCGCCGCATTCCTCGAGTCCCGCACGTCGAACGCGATCCCGCCGATGTAGGCGATCGCGGCGAGCGAGACCAACGTCAGTCCACCGCCGGTGGTGGTGGGACAGTTCTGGTTCCGGTCCGAGATACACGGGGCCGGCTGCGTCCTCGAGAAGCCCAGCAGCGCGAGCGCACCGGCGGCGGCGCGGATGCCCATGCCGACCGTCAGCCATTGCTCGGCGTAGAGATGACCGAGCGACGGGGTGATCACCGACGAGGCGAGCCCGGCGATCATGACGGGCTTGTTGAACTCGTCGTCCTCGCCATGGAACAGGAGTGCCGCGACCACGAGTGTCGACGACACCGCGGTGCCTGTCGCAGCCAGCCCGAACGACACGGTCTCGGACTTCTCCGCGCGTACCGGCGAGGCCAGCGCTAGCACCACGAGGACGACGATCGCGCGCATCAGTTGGCGGAGAGCAACGGGTCGAGGATCGCCGTCAGCCGCTCCGTCGACAGCGCACCGACGTGGGTCTGCGCCTGATGGCCGGTGCGATCGAAGATGAACGTCGTCGGCAGCGAGCCGGGGTAGTCGTACGAGGTCAGGATGTCGGAGGTGGCGCGCACCACCGGGAACGTCATCTCGTTGTCGGACTGGAAGTTGAGCAGCGTGCCGTTATCCGGGTTGTCGCTCGCGAGCACGCCGAGGACGACGAGGCCGCGATCCTTGTAGCGAGCGTAGACACGCGACAGATCCGGAATCTCCTTGAGGCACGGCTTGCACCAGGTCGCCCAGAAGTTGATGACGACGACCTTGCCGCTCAGCGACTGCTTCGTGTACGCGGTGCCGTTGGTGTCGACGTAGTTGACGTCGGGCAGGCACAGCTCGCCCTTCTTGCACGCGGCGGCCGCGGTCTTCGTCCCGATCGTCGGGGTGTTCGACCCCGAGAGCTGCACGAACAAGAAGATGCCGATGCCGGCGAGACCCGCGAGGAGCAGGCCGATCAGCGCTTTGCTGTTTCCAGTGGGTTGGGTGGATCGGGTCATCGGAATCTCAGGAGCGGAATCTCAGGAGCGGAATCTCAGGAGCGGAATCTCAGGAGCGGAATCTCAGGAGCGGAATCTGTGGAGCGGAATCTGAGGAGCGAGGTGTTAGGATGTGAGTGTGGGGGGGGAAGTGTGT